>CAZQPC010000057.1:0-18320 GCA_964595005.1 uncultured Magnetovibrio sp. | reverse complement strand
CATGGCCGGGGTTACCACAGCGTCCGACACCTTGGCTTCGCGCAGAAAATTCACCAGCTCGTCGCGCAGCATCACCGTCGGCGCCTTAATCCAGAAATGATAGTGATAGGCCTTGACCTCATTGGGATGGCCGTCTTCCGAATAGACGATGGGGCGTTCAGACGTCAGGCCGTCGGCGACGAAGCGGTCGATTTCGACGGTCCCAGGCAGGATTTTCGCGGCCGGCGGATTGCCCGCGTAGACGGCCTGCAAGCGGTAATAGCGGTCTTCCGGCACGGGCGGTGCCGACCCGCAGGCACTCAGACCAACGCCAATGACCATAAATATCGCCAGACCAACCATGCGTGGCCGACGTTGGGGATGGCCAAGCGATGTATGGAATATGGAACAAATGGACATCGTCATCCCCTACTGTGCACGGTCTTGTTGCGGCGAGCCACCCAACAACAGGCCCGGGTTGGCGCGAATCTGTCGGGAGAATTCATTCATGTTGCGGGCCGCGCCTTCCATATTCTGATTGATGGAATCAATGTGCCGGGAAACGGAATCGACGATATAGCGCGTTTCCGTCAACAGGGCCTGGATATCCTGTTTCGGGTCAACGACCAGATTATCAAGATTGCCGGCAACCTTTTTGACCAGATCCAAAACGTCCTGAACCTGGCCGACGGTTTTATCCATGTTGCCCAATAGAACCTCAATCTGTTTGCGGTTTCGGCTGGAGGCCAATTTCATGACCTCGCCGCTGGCTGCGTTCATATTGCCAATAAATAGTTCGATGTTGCCGACAATCGGCGGTATGCGGGCCTTGATATCGTTGACCAAGTCCTTCACGTCCTCAACAGTGGCGGTTACGTCTTTGACCAAGCCGACGCCGTCCTTGATCAAGAAGTTGTTGATGTCGTTGACGGCAAAACTGACATTCTGCAGCAGCGGCTTGACTTCCGTCTCCACCAAACCGGCAATCGAAGCGGCAAGACTGGACATGGCGCCGAAGACGTCCGCCGAATCAATCGTCTTGACCGGATCTCCGGGCTTCAGGGCAACTTTCGAACTGCCGGCGTGAATACTAAGCGTCTTGGCCGACAGTAGGCTCGGCGCGGCGATCTCAACCTTGCTGTCCTGGGGTATTCTCCAGCCCTGGACGATGGCGACGTCGATGCGGAAGACCATACCGCCTTCTTGCGGCTCGGGCGTCACTTTCTCCACCTGGCCGATGGGATATCCTTCGTAGATGATCTGGGTGCCGAATTTGACGCCCGTGACGTTGCGGTAAATGGCATGATAATTATCGACCGCACCTGTGCGGCCCGTCAGCACGGCAATAGAGCCGATCAAAACACCCGCCATGACAATGACGAACAGGCCGACGATCAGATAGTTGAGTTTTGAGCTTCTCATAAGGGCTGGTTCCCCACGTCGAATTGTTCCCCGGTCAGGCGCGCCAGATACTCGTCGGGATCGAGATCGTCCCTATCGGGCACCCGATTCAGCAGATTGTAAATACGTTCGTTGGACGAGTTTTTCACTTCGTCCACCGTGCCAACCATCAGGATGTGGCCACGGTCCAGAATGGTAATCCGGTCGGCGATTTTAAACGCGCTCTCCAGTTCATGGGTAACGACGACGATGCTCATGCCCATGGCTTCGCGCAAATCCAAAATCAGATCATCCAGGGCTGACGCCACGGCCGGGTCCAGGCCGGCTGACGGCTCGTCACAGAACAGGATGCGCGGGTCCATGACACAGGCCCTGGCAAAGGCCGCGCGTTTGACCATGCCGCCCGACAATTCCGCCGGCATCAGGTCTTCGAACCCGCCCAATTCCACCACTTCCAGCTTCATGCGGGCCATGATTTCCATGGTCTTGCGGTCAAGCTCAGTGTGTTCGTACAACGGCAACATGACGTTTTCGCCAACAGTCAAGGAACTGAACAGGGCGCCGCCCTGAAAAGCGACACCCAATTTTTTGCGAAGATCCGTGAACGCCATCGTACCCAAAGCATCGATATCCTGGTCCAGAATACGCATGGTCCCCGAGGTCTTCATTTCCAGCGCCATGAGATGACGCAGCAAGGTCGATTTGCCGGACCCGGATCCGCCCATGATGACCATTATTTCACCTTCGCGGACCTCCATGGTGACGCCCTTGAGAATCATCCGCTCACCATAGTGAGTGACCAGGTCTTCGACCTCGATGACGTTGGCAGGCATGTCATTCATCGCCACGTCCCTCAAAACGTCGACATGATGACGACGATCATCGCCGTCACGATGATCGCGGAAATGGCCTGCACCACGGACCGCGTGGTTGCCTTGCCGACGCCTTCGGCGCCGCCGCGCACGCCGGCCCCGTTGACGACGCCAATGATGGCGATCTCGATGGCGTAGATGGCGCTTTTGCCCAGGCCCTGGAAGACATCTTCGGTCTGCAGAATATCGACCACCTGGTCCCAGAAGGCGGATAGGGAAATCCCCAGTTCCACGTTGATATAGACGCCGGCCAGAAACAGCCCGACGACGGCACTCATGACGGTCAGGCACGGCACCATGATCAGCATGGCGATCAGCGGCGGCGCCACCAGATAACGCACGGGGTTGATGCCCATCACCTTCAAGGCATCGATTTCCTGATTGATCTTCATTGTCCCGATGCGTGCCGCCAACGCTGAACCGGACCGCCCGGCGACCAAAATGCCGGTGATCATCGGCGCAAACTCGCGTACCACGACGAAGGCCAGCCCCGCCGTCACGTGGCTTTCGGCGCCGAATATGCGCAGGGTATGGATGCCCTGGATGGCTAATGTGACGCTGATGGCACCACCCAGCATGGCGATGATGGGGATGGCGCTGATGCCGATTTCCATCATCTGCTCGACAACGGCGTTCATGCGTACGGGCTGCTTCATCCGATAGCCGAACAACAGCCAATAGAAGGATTCGACGACCATCACGCCGCCGTTGCCGACTTCTTCAATGCCGTGGACGGTGGTCCGGCCGACCCGGTCTAAAAACCGGCTGACGGGGTTGCGTGGGGTTTCGGATGCCATGATCGGGCCGGTTATCCGAGCGCGGCGATCCCGTCTTCAACGGTGTCGCAAATGGTGAAGACCTTGTCCAGCCGCGCCAGTTGCAGCACCCGCTTCGCGCCGTCGCTGACAGATACCAAAATAAGTTCATTGCCAGCCTTGCGGGCCGACTGGAAACTTTCCACCAAGGACGCCACGCCCGACGAATCGATATAGCCCACTTGGCTCAAATCCACCAAAATCGCCTGGTTCTTGCCGACAATGTCCAGCAATACCTGGCGCGCTTCCGGGGAGCTCTGCAAGTCGATGTCACCTGCGAAAGACACCACCATGGCTCCCTGTTCTTCTCTGAGCTCGTGTTTCATGCGCCTGTCCGGCCCCTTCCCTCTGAATTCGGCTTTATGCCTTGATCTCTTTTACCATTCTTAGCACGTTGCCGCCATCCTCGGCTTGCCCGCGCGGTGGCGGCAGGAAATCCACCTCATCCATTACTTCGCGGATGAAATGCGTGCCCAGGCCGCCGGGCCGGATGTCGTCCAGGTCGCGCGGTTTCACGGTGCTGGGATCGACCGTCGTCGCCCAATCGCGGACCGCGATAATCAACGTCGAACCGGCGTGGCTGATGGTCACTTCGATAGCCCCGTCCGTGGCGCCGCCATAGCCGTGGCGGATGACGTTCTGCAAGGCCTCATCCACGGCGATCACGACATCGCGCGACGCATCCAAGCCACAGCCCGCCATATTGGCCGCTTCCGCGACCAATTCGCGGACCAGCTTTAATCGGTTTGGATGGGAGGGAATGCGAACCGACGCCAGTTCCTCCGTGCTTTCCCATATGTCCTCTTCGTCAGCCGTCGCATCGTCGTGATCGATGAAGGCGGCGCGGCCATCAATGCCGAGCAAGGTCAAGTCGTCGCGCAAGGCCTGTCCCCTGCGATTGATGATTTCGGCGATTGCCGCCAAGCGGGTTCCAACCGGGGCGTCGCGATGTTCATTGAGCAAATCCCTGACCCCTTCGGCGCCCAATTCACTGCCATCTTCCTGATAGCCTTCCGTAACGCCGTCAGTGAAGATATAGAGCGCGCCGCCGTGCAGATCGAATTCCTCTTGCGGATAGCCCTCATCACCGACCAGGAAGGGTGAAATGCCGATCGGCGGCGCCTCCGCGGGCATGTCAACGAAACTGCCGTCAGCGCGGTGCAGTAGGGGCGGCTCATGCCCGGCATTGGCCAACAGTACAATCCCGGACTTGGGATCATAAATGCCGCCAACCATGGTCACGAACATGCCGCGCGCCGCGGTCTCACAGACTTCTTCGTTGACCCGCGCCAACAGCTTGCCCGGGTGTTCGATATCCTTGCCCAGGCACCGGTACAGGCTGGCCGTCTTGGCCATCATCAGCGCGGCGTTCATGCCCTTGCCGGAAACGTCGCCCAGGTTGAAGCAGATGCGGCCGTCATCAAGTTCAAAGAAATCGTAGAAATCTCCAGACACGGTGCGCGCCGGATAGTTGACACCGGCGACGGGAAAATCCTCATCCGGTTCATCGGGCAGCAAAGAGCGCTGGATTTCCGCCGCCAGTTCCAGTTCGCGCGCGATCCGTTCCTGTTCGACCAGGGCTTCGGCCATCTGGGCGTTATGAATAGCCAGGGCCGCCGATGCGCTCATGGCCTGCAACAAATGAAGGTCATGATCGTCGAACAGGCCGTCGCCGCTGCTTTTATTGATCAGTTCAATGGCACCGATGCGCTCGTCCTTGACACTCATCGGCGCGCACAGGATCGACAAAGTGGTAAAACCTGTCTGTTCGTCGACGCCCTTATAGAAGCGCGGGTCGTTCTGGGCATCGCGGATGATTTCCGGCGCGTTGTCCTGTACGGACCGGCCGACGATGCCCTGGTTGCTGGGCAGGGTCAGCCCGGTGATCTCCGTCGGGCCGACGCTGGCGTGGCATTTCAGGGTCTGGCCTTCGTCCTCCAGCATGAACAGGGCGCCGCCCTCGGCGCCCACGTAATCGGAGATATGTTGCACGGCCCGCCGCAACGACGCCGCCAGATCGCGCGTCGAGACAAAGTCCTGGCCCATCTCCGAGAGCAGTTCAAGATGGTCGTAAACGGCGGTTTCAGCGACCGCGGATTCCGTTGGATTCGGCATGTCAGCAGGGTCGTTCATCAATGCCGGCCGCCTCAGGTATCGAGCCGGATTTTCACGTAGGACCCCGGCGCATCCTCGATCGGCTTGAACTTCTTGGAGCCCGGCACGCGGGCCTTGACCTTGGCGCCGGCCGGCTTCTTCACCCAGTTCTGCCAGTCAGGCCACCAGGAGCCCTCCGTCTGCGTCGCCGCGTCGAACCAGGAATCCGGATCGGCGGGCGTCTCGGCGCCCGTCCAATGGCAGTATTTTCCGGCCGCCGGCGGGTTGACGACGCCGGCAATGTGACCGGATGCCGCCAGCACGAAACGCACCTTGGTGCCGTAAAGCTGGGTCGCCCGGTACGTCGACTTCCACGGTGCAATATGATCGTCCTTGGTGGAAATAATATAAGTGGGCACGGAAATTTTCGTCAGATCGATGGCCACGCCGTCGAGACTGATGCCACCCGGCTCCACCAGCTTGTTGTTGAGATACATCTCACGCAGATACAGCGCGTGCATCATCGCCGGCATGCGGGTCGAATCAGCGTTCCAATACAATAAATCGAAGGCCATGGGCTCACGGCCCATCAAGTAGTTGTTGATGACGAAGGACCAGATCAGATCGTTGTCGCGCATCATGTTGAACACCTGCGACATATGGCCACCGTCCAGATAGCCCTTCTCGGCCATGTGTTCCTCGAGGTGCGATAGTTGTTCTTCATCGATAAAGACACCCAGTTCACCGGGCTCGGCGAAATCCACCATGGTGGTGAAGAAGGTTGCCGTTCCAACCCGCTGATCGCCCTTTTCGGCCATATAGGCCAGGGTGCAGGCAGTCAGCGTACCACCGATGCAATAACCGATGATGTTGACCTTGTCGGCGCCGGTAATCTCCAGGGCCGCGGTCATGGCCGCCAGCGGACCTTCAATCATGTAGTCATCGAAGCGCTTGCCGGCATGGCGTTCATCGGGATTGACCCATGAGATGACGAACACCGTGTGGCCCTGATCGACGGCCCATTTGATGAAGGAATTTTTCGGCTGCAGGTCCAGAATATAGAACTTGTTGATCCACGGCGGCACGATCACCAGCGGCCGCTTGAACACCTTTTCCGTGCCCGGCGCGTACTGGATCAACTGCATGAGGTCGTTTTGGAACACCACCTTACCCGGTGATGTGGCGACGTTCTCGCCCAGTTGGAAGGCCTCCGTATCAGTCATGGAGATGCGCAGTTGGCCTTCGCCCTTTTCCAGATCGCCTAACAGGTGATCAAGACCGTCCAGCAAATTCTCGCCGCCGGTCTCGATAGTTTTCTCCAGGACTTTCGGGTTGGTCGCGGCGAAATTGGTCGGCGACAGGGCATCCACGTACTGGCGGGTGTAAAACTCAACCTTTTCGCGGGTCTTTTCATCCAAGCCGTCGACATCGCGAAACGTGCTCTGCATCCAGTTGGCGCTGAGCAGATAGGATTGCTTGATGGTATCGAACATCGCCTGTTCGCTCCACGCGGCGTCCTTGAAGCGGCGGTCGTCCTTGGCCGGCGCGACCACGGGTTCGACCTCTTCTCCGGCCAGGCGTTTGGCCGCCGATTCCCATATCTGGGCGTAGCCCTGCCAAAGCTGGGCCTGGGCTTCGACAAGTTTCTGCGGGTCGGCCATCATCTTGGCGCCCAATTCCATAAACGCCTTGCCAACGACCTGGGGATCTGGAATTTGGAATCCGCCGTCGGCGGCCTGGCGTTCACAAAAACTCTGCATGATCCGCTGGCTGCGTTCGGCGAAGGCCGTCATGCGTTCGACCGTCTCCTGGGTATCGGCCGGCGTCCCGGATTTTCCGGTTTCACTCATGGAAATCACCCCCGCCAAAATCCGCGCCAAAGACCGTATCGAAGTCCGGGGCAGGATAGACCGGGCATGGGCGAATGGAAAGCGATCACCGCAACGTGAAACCGGAGCCGCGGTCCCGTGCTATAGTCCGCCCATGGACAATCGTAAGCTCATGAAATTGGGCATTTCCGGCACCGTGATCGCGGCCATTTGTTGCGCCACGCCGGTGCTTGTTATCGCTTTCGGCGCCGTCGGGTTGGGCGCGCTGGTCGGCTATCTTGACTTGGTGCTGTTGCCGCTTTTCGCGGTTTTCATCGCCATCACCTGTTACGCCCTCTACCGTAAGCAGCAACTTGGCGGCGAGGCCGGCGCCGACGAATGACCAACATCGTCATGCAATCGACATTGACCTGTCCCGAATGCGGTCACCGGGAGACGGAGACTATGCCGACGGATGCCTGCCAGTTCTTTTATGATTGCAAGGGCTGCGGCGCCGTCTTGAAACCCGAAACAGGCGACTGCTGTGTGTACTGTTCCTACGGCACGGTGCCCTGTCCGCCGATCCAGGAAAATGCAGGAGACGGCGCTTCCCCTTCATGCTGCGCGTGATACCATCGCGCCCATGAAGGATGATCTGTTTCGCCGCGAAGCCGCGATCTTGGAAACTGCCCAAAAGGTCTTGGCCCGTCCCCAGGCGACGGGTGAGGAATTGCGCGCCGCCTTCGGCGAATTAACTGGTTCCTACCAAAAATTATTTCGCGAAACCCGCCGCTTGGTGCGGCTCAGCGACCGCAACGAGGCGGAACTCCAAGACGCCCGCAAACAGGCTGAGGCTGCGACCCGCGCGAAAGCCGCCTTCCTGGCGACCATGAGCCATGAGATCCGCACGCCGATGAACGGCATTGTCGGGATGATCGATCTGTTGGCTCAGGGCCAATTGGACGCCGACCAGCGCCAGATGATGGCAACCATCCGTGAATCTTCATTCGCACTGTTAACGATCATCAACGATATCCTGGATTCGTCGAAAATCGATGCCGGCCGGATGGATTTGGAAATCATTCCCTTATCCGTGCGCGACGTTGTCGAAGGAACAGCGGAAACCCTGGTCGCCAATGCCCTGGCTAAGGACCTGGAATTCGAGGTTTTTGTCGACCCGGCAATCCCACCAAGCGTGTTGGGCGACCCGGTACGGCTGCGGCAAATTCTGCTCAATTTAGCCGGCAATGCGGTGAAATTCTCGGAAGCCGGTGACGTTCCGGCCGACAACCGGGTCGCCCTCAAGGCCTTGAACACCGACGCTGGGGAAACCCTGCGTTTCGAAGTGACGGACCAGGGTATCGGCATGTCCGAAGAAGCCGTGGCATCCGTCTTCGAGCCCTTTTCCCAGGCCGACAGTTCCACCACCCGGCGGTTCGGCGGCACGGGACTTGGTCTGTCGATCTGCAAGAACCTGACGGATCTCATGGACGGCACGATCGGTGTCGACAGCGTCGCCGGCGAAGGATCGACCTTTTGGGTCACCGTGCCTTTACAAGATGATGATGCCGGTGATGGTGATGACGTCGCCAACCGGGACGCTTTTGCCGGGCTCCGCGTTGCCGTCACATTGGAATATGCCGCTGACTTGGCGATCGTCGGCGCCTATCTCGAACATTGGGGGGCCGTCATCATTGGTTCGGCGGACGATGCCGGTCCGGACATCGTGGTGACGGACAGGGACGGCCGGTACCCGGTGCCGACCCTCTGTCTTCAGCCGCCCGGCTTGGACCCGCCGACGGCGCGCGACAACATGATCGTCTTACGTCGAACCCCCTTGCGCCGGGCCAGCTTCCTTGGCGCCGTCGCCGACCTGACGAGCCGGGACGCGCCGGAGGCCGGTGCCGATCTTGCGACTGACCTGGGCCCGGCCCGGAAGGCCGAGGACACAGACGTGGCCGCCGCCGCGGGACGCCTGATCTTGGTCGCCGATGACGTGGCCACCAACCGCGACGTCATCATGCGTCAAATAAACGCGCTGGGTTACGCCGCGGATGCGGTCAACGACGGCGTCGCGGCGCTGGCATCTCTCGATAGCAAGCCTTACGGCCTGTTGCTGACCGACTGCCACATGCCGAACATGGATGGCTTCACATTGGCGCAGACGATCCGGGGGCGCGAAAGGCCGCAGCACGGCCGCCTGCCGATTGTCGCCATCACGGCCAGCGCCATGAAAGAAGATGAACAACAATGCATGGATGCGGGCATGGATGCGGTGCTGACCAAGCCGCTGGAGATGACGAAACTCAAGACGGTTTTGACAGAACGGCTACCGCCCCTGGATACGGACTTGGCCGAAACTGAGCCGGTCATCACGCCGCCCAAGGATACATCAGCGGCGGGTTTGCCCGTTGACCGATCGGTTTTGGCAGCCATTTTCGGCGACGACGACGCGACATTCAGGGACATCCTTCGTGAGTTCACTGGCCCGGCTCAAGACATTGCCGGCGAAATTTTCACCGCCTTCTCCGGCAACGATCCACCCGGCGTGACCGCCGCTGCCCACAAGTTGAAATCAGCCGCCCGCAGTATTGGCGCCAATACCTTGGCGGATCTCTCCGAAACCCTGGAAAATGCCGGCAAGGCCGGCGATTGGCCGGCAATCGAACACGCCATGGTGTCCTTTGACGGCGTCCTCGCCGATGTTCTGAATTTCATCGACGCGCTCTGACGCCCGCGATAGTCTACGCCGAAGCGCAACAGGAGGGCTGACGAACCGATGGCGGACAAACCAGATTTCGCGCTCCTGCGCGTGATGGTGATCGACGACGAATCGTTCATGCGCAACCTGATCATCCGAATCCTGAGCGAGGTTGGCGTTACAGACGTCAGCACGGCACGCGATGGCGCCGAGGCGCTGGAGACACTGTCCGACGAGAGCGCGCTGCCGAATGTCATTATCTGTGATCTGGAAATGCCGGAAATGAACGGTTTTGAGTTTGTCCGGAACCTGCGAAAACACGACCGCCTGGCGTTGCGCAACTTACCGGTTTTGATCGTCACCGGCCATGCCGATCCGCAGGACGTCTATGCCGCCGTCGACGCCGGCATCCACGGTTATCTGGTCAAGCCGATATCCCGCCACACCCTGGAAAGCCGTATCGCGATGGCCCTGACATCGGAGCCCATTGATCCCTCTAGCGTCCCGAGATAACGGGGACCCGGCTGCACCGATGGCAAAAACGGCGCTGATTACCGGCATCACGGGGCAAGACGGGCCCTACCTTGCCGAACTTTTGCTGGAAAAAGGCGTTGAGGTGCATGGTATGGTCCACCGCACGGCATCGGAAATCGCCGCTGCGGCGGATGCCCGCTTGATCCTGCACGACGGCAATTTGGTCGACAGCGACGGCTTGCAGCGATTGATCGAGACCGTCAAGCCGGATGAGATTTACAATCTAGGGGCTCAGAGCGAAGTTAGAGCCTCCTTCGATGAACCGCTGTATACCGCCGATGTGACCGGCCTGGGGGCGTTGCGCCTGTTGGAGGCGATCCGTACCGTTGGCGCCGAACGGACCGTCCGATTTTACCAGGCCTCCAGTTCCGAAATGTTTGGCAACGCCGCCAAAACATCGCTGACGGAAACCGCGCCCTTTAAGCCCCTGAGTCCCTACGCCTGTGCGAAGGTGTTTGCGCATCTGCAGGCACAGCAATATCGGCTTGCTTATGGCATGCATATTTCCTGTGGCATCCTGTTCAATCACGACAGTCCGCGCCGCGGCGGCATGTTCGTCACCCGCAAGGTCACCCGCGGCCTGGCTCGCATCCTGGCCGGCAAGGACGACAAGCTCACCATGGGCAATTTGGATGCGAAACGCGACTGGGGATACGCCAAGGACTATGTCGAAGCCATGTGGCTGATGGTACAGCAGGACGTTCCCGACGACTATGTCATCGCCACTGGCGAGACTCACAGCATCCGGGAATTGTTGGACGAAGCCTTCGGCGCCGTCGGCCGCGACTGGCACGATTTCGTCGAAATTGATTCGCAATTTTTCCGGCCAGCGGAAATTGACGTATTGTCCGGTGACGCCACCAAGGCCCGTGAAAAGCTCGGTTGGTCTCCGAAGGTTGGATTTGAAGAATTGGTCCGGATCATGTTGACCCATGATTTGCGGGCGGCAGGGCTGGAGCCGGGGAAATTCGGGTTATGACGGCCTATCGAAGCACCGTCGTCCAAGACGACTTCCACGCCGACACGCGCGCTTATTTCGCCGGGCGCACGGTTGCCGTCACCGGCGGCAGCGGCTTCATCGGCTCGCACGTGGTCGAACAACTTTTGGCCTTGGGGGCCCGGCCCATCGTCCCGACCCGGCAAACCGCACCGCCGTTTCTTGCCCACCTCGATGATGAAATTGAGCGGCGGCAAACCGATCTGAGCGGTCTCTCAGCGGCCCGACAGGCCGTTGAGGGCGCCTCCGTGGTGATGAATTTGGCCGCCGTGGTCGCCGGCATTGAATACAACGCGACCCACCCGGCGTCGGTTTTTCGAGCCAACATGAGGACCTTCCTAAACGTCATGGACGCCGCCCTGGCATGCGGCACCGAGCGTCTTTTGGTGGTCAGCTCGGCCTGCATCTACCCCCGCCATTGTACGGTGCCGACCCCGGAAGCGGAGGGCTTCGCCGACTGGCCCGAGCCAACCAATGCGGGCTACGGCTGGGCCAAGCGCATGGAGGAATATGCCGCCCAAGCGGCGCTTGAGGAATACGGTCTGGAGACCGCCATTGCCCGGCCCTACAACGCCTATGGACCAAGGGACAATTATAATCCCAACAGCTCCCACGTTTTGCCGGCCCTGATCTTGAAAGCCTTCGACAGCACGGATGGCATGCTGCCCGTCTGGGGCGACGGCACACCGACACGGTCATTCCTCTATGTCGACGATTTCGCCCGTGGCCTGATCGAGATCACGGCGCGCTATGCCGAAGCCGACCCCCTGAATATCGGCGCCTCGGAGGAGGTTCGCATCGGCGACGCGGCCCGCATGGTGGCGGACATTGTCGGCGCCCATCGCGGGCAAACCATCGAACCTGTGTTCACGGCGACGGAACTTTCAGGACAGCCGCGGCGCGATTGCGACACCACGAAACTGGAACAGAAACTGGGGTTTGCGCCCCGGGTCAGCCTACGCAGCGGCCTTGAGGCCTCCATTTCTTGGTTCGTGGAAAACCGCGAGCTGGCGTTGACGGCTCATCATCTATGACAACCGCAACGGACCCGCTGCTGCAGCCCTTCCAATTGCGCCACCTGACCTTGAAGAATCGGGTCATGAGCACCTCGCATGCGCCGGCTTACGTCACTGACGGCAAACCCATGGAGCGCTATCAGCGCTATCATGAGGAAAAGGCGAAGGGCGGGCTGGCGCTTTCCATGTTCGGAGGATCATCGAACATCACCGCCGATTCGCCCTCCATATTCGGCCAGATATATGTCGGCAATGACGAAGTGATCCCGCATTTCCAAAGCTTCGCCGATCGCCTGCACGGGCACGATTGCGCGCTCATGTGCCAGCTCACCCACATGGGCCGGCGGACCACTTGGTCGGATGGTCACTGGCTGCCGGTGATCGCGCCGTCGCGGGTCCGCGAACAGGCGCACAGGTCATTCCCGCGGGAGATGGACGACGACGATATGGAACGGGTCATCCAGGCCTTCGCCGCTGCCGCCGGGCGTTGCCGCGAAGGCGGCCTGGACGGCATTGAACTGCTCTGTCACGGCCATTTGCTGGACCAGTTCTGGACGCCTTTGGTCAACAAACGAACGGACGGCTACGGCGGGTCACTGAAAAACCGCATGCGGTTCAGCCTGGAAGTCCTGGACGCCGTGCGCGCCCAAGTCGGGCCGGATTTCATCGTCGGGCTGCGCATGGGTATTGATGAGGCCGCCGATGGCGGTCTCGGCCCCATCGAGCTCACGGAGATCGCCCGTGCCCATGTCGCCACGGGCATGGTGGATTTCCTCAATCTCAATGTTGGCACGATCGATTCGGATCGCACCCTGGCTCACACGATTCCCGGCATGGCCGGTCCCATCGCGCCGCACCTGGCCCAGGTGAAGGCCTTCAAGCGCGAGATCGGGGTGCCGGTGTTCCACGCCTGCCGGGTCACCGACGTGGCCACCGCCAGGCACGCCATCGCCGACGACTGCATGGATATGGTCGGCATGACCCGGGCCCATATCGCCGATCCGTATATCGTTCAAAAGATCAAAGCCGGCGCCGAGGCCACCATCCGGCCTTGCGTCGGCGCCGGCTATTGTCTGGACCGCATTTATGAAGGCGGCTCGACGCTCTGCATCCACAACGCCGCCACCGGGCGCGAGGAGACCATGCCGCAGGCCATCACACCTGCAACCGGACCGGTCCGCAAAGTCGTGGTCGTCGGCGGCGGCCCGGCGGGCTTGGAGGCGGCCCGGGTCTCCGCCGAACGCGGCCACGACGTGGTTTTATTCGAAGCCGCTCCCGTGTTGGGCGGGCAGATCGTCATTGCCGCGAAAGCCGGCTGGCGGCGCGATCTGATCGGTATCCGGGATTGGTACGCCGGTGAGTTGGAGCGCCTGGGGGTCGATATGCGGACCGGCGTCTATGCCGAGGCCGATGACATTGCCGCGGCGGCGCCGGACGTGGTCGTGATCGCCAGCGGTGGCGTGCCGGATACGGAAACCGTCGAGGGCGGCGAATTGGCGGTCAGCACCTGGGATATCCTGTCGGGCAGCGTGCCCATCGGCGACACGGTGCTGGTGTTCGATGACAACGGCCAGCACCCAGGCCCAAGTTGCGCGGACTTTTTGGCCGACCAGGGCTCAAGGGTCGAACTGGTGACCCCCGACCGCATGGCCGCCGCCGAAATGGGTGCGCTCAATTGGACGGTCTATCTGGAACATTTCTATGCGAAAGGTGTGAAATTGACCGCTGATACGCGGCTCCAAAGGATTGCGGCGGACGGCAACCGGCTAGTGGTGACCCTGCGCAACGGTTACTCCGATGCGCAGGAAACCCGCACCGTCGATCAGGTCGTCGTCGAACACGGCACCGCACCCGCCGATGAATTGTTTCATGAACTGCGCGTTGGATCTCTCAACAACGGCGTCACTGACATCGAAGCCCTGGCCGCCAACCGCCCGCAGGCGATGTCCGGCGCAGACGGCTTCGTCCTGTGGCGGGTCGGCGACGCCGCCGCCAGCCGCAACATCCACGCCGCCGTCTATGATTCGCTGCGCCTTTGCAAGGACCTCTGAACGCCGCCAGGCATCATTTCACCCTCCGAAGTGCCGGTTCACGTCTCATGGACAAACATACGGGTTGGGAGATAATAACGGCCTGCTTCCGAACCTGAGGAACCGGATGATGACCGCGCCGAGCATTGAAACTCATCCCATTGCCGGCGCGATCGGCGCCGAGGTCACCGGCGTCGACTTCGCCCAGCAGCTCACCAACAGCCAGACGGCCGCCGTCAAACAGGCCCTTTGGGATCACAAGGTGGTGTTTTTCCGGAACCAGGAACTGACCCCCGAAGACCACATACGCGTCGCCGGCGTGTTCGGCGATGTCTATCGGGTGCCTTTCATCACGGCTCGCGAGGGCTATCCGGACATCATCGACATCGTCAAGGAACCGGAAGACGGCGACATGTACAATTTCGGCGGTGTCTGGCATTCCGATGCGACCTTCGACGAACGCCCGCCTTTGGGATCGGTCCTCTATTCCCTGGAAACTCCGCCCCACGGCGGCGATACCCTGTGGACCAATATGGAAGCCGCCTATGAAGCGCTTTCCGACGGCATGAAGGGAATGCTGAACGGCATGACAGCCTGTCATAGTGCTGAGCGCAATTACGGCTCCGGCGGATACTTCAAGGACGACGCCCGACAAAGCGCCTCCATGGATATCCAGCCGTCCGAAGAAGGCGACAAGGTGGTCGAACACCCGGTGGTCCGCACGCATCCTGAAACCGGCAACAAAAGCCTTTTCGTTAATCCCGTTTACACCATCCGCTTCAAGGACATGACCGAAGAGGAAAGCCAGCCCCTGTTGAATTTTCTCTACGCCCACGCCATCCGCCCGGAATTCCAATGCCGCTTCACCTGGACGTCAAAGACGGTGGCGATCTGGGACAACCGCTGCACCATGCACTTCGCCATCAACGACTACGCCGGCCACCGCAGACACATGAACCGGGTGACCATCGCCGGCGGACGGCCGGAACCGGCACGTCGTTTCAGCATCACTGATCAATATTAAGGTTGACGACCGAAGGGTCCGGAAACGGCTCCAACAAACCGTCGCCACGACAATCTGCACACTTGAATTCTCCTTTTTCACCGGCCCCAACGCAACTTGGGCAACAGGGACACAGATCATCCAACCCAAATTTGAAGACCTTCGCCCCGAGAGCCACAGGGAACAGGTGGTCCGTGAATTCTTCCTGGACGACGCCGATAACTTCCTTGGCTGTCTTCAACCCCTCTTCGGCGGCTTTCTCTACCATGAATTCTGCTGCTTTGTTGACCCCGCTGGCAAATTCCTCTTCGTAGTCACGAAATAGGTTGGTCCATTTGGAGACTTTTACCTTTCGTCGGCAATAGTCGATTTTCGCGCACACGTTGCGGCCACCCTCGTCCGTATACATGCGGACCAATGTATTGATCTTGGCGCCTGGAAAACTAAGAAGATCGCGTTTCGTATCCACCCACCAATGTAACAAACTTCGCCTCTGCGGCCGCATGGTGCGCATCATCGCCAAACCGGGAACACTAGGTACCGGTAACTCTGGTAATCCTGGCCATTGGCGGCGATCTGCTGGGCGTAGAAATTCACGGAACAGGCGGTAAAAACTGATCCATCGACCCTTGACCAACAAGCCGAATATCTCCTTCCGAATTTCATCGTCCAGCCGGGATTCGGAAATCAGCAAGAGATAGGCGAGGCGGTCATCGTTGATGGTCATCGTTGGCTCACCGCGTTGTTGGCCCGCAATCAAGTAATACCATCCTCGGTTTGCGCCGATCCGAGGCCGAGTTCAATCGACAGATGCAATTATAAGCATAAATCACGCGTCGACAGATCCCAAGGGCCATGGAATCTCGTTGCCCAATGGCGGCAAATGGGGGAAAACTCCGGCATGCCAAAGTTTGCCGCAAATCTGACCATGATGTTCAATGAAGTGCCGTTTCTGGAGCGTTTCGCTGCCGCCCGGAACGCCGGCTTCGCCGGTGTCGAGGTGCTGTTTCCCTACGAATTCGAGGCATCCGAATTGGCAGCGCGTTTGAACGACAACGGTCTGACCCAGGCCCTGTTCAATCTGCCGCCGGGTAGCTGGGAAGCCGGCGAACGAGGGCTGGCGGCGCTGCCGGGCCGTGAGGATGAATTCAGGGCGGGCGTCGATCTTGCCGTGGCCTACGCCGACGCCATGGAGTGCAAGACGTTGCACGTGATGGCCGGCGTGGTGCCGGCCGGCGTTCCCTGGGAGCAGATGTTCGAGACCTTCGTCGACAACCTCGCCTACGCCGCCGATGTCTTTGCCAAAACGGGCCTCACGGCCGTCTTGGAACCGCTCAACAGCCGTGACGCACCCGGGTATTTCCTACCCCATGCGGCCGACGCAGCCCGCGTCATCAAGGCGGTGGACCGCGCCAACGTCGGTTTGCAGTTCGATTTCTATCACGTGCAGATCATGGACGGGGACTTGGCCCGGAATTTCAAGGCGCATCGGGATATCACCCGCCACATCCAAGTCTCCGGCGTTCCCGAACGCCACGAGCCCGACATTGGCGAGATCAATTATCCCTACCTGTTCGACCTCATTGACGACAGCGGTTACGACGGATGGGTGGGATGCGAATACCGTCCCCGGGCCGATACCACGGAAGGCCTTGGCTGGCTGCGTGCACTATCCGCTGACGGGCCCGAAGGAAGGACATCGTGAGCCTCTTACTGGGCGCCATTGCCGACGATTTCACCGGCGCCACGGACCTTGCCAACACCCTGGTCGGGCAAGGCATGCCGACGGTGCAGGCGATCGGCGTGCCCAATGCGGATTTCGATCCCGGTGATGCGGCGGCCGTCGTCGTCGCGTTGAAGTCGCGCACCAATCCAGCCGAGGAAGCCGTTCGGGAATCCCTGGCGGCGCTGCAATGGCTGCAGGCGAAGGGCGCCGGGCAATTCTTTTTCAAATACTGCTCAACCTTCGATTCCACCGACCGGGGCAATATCGGTCCGGTGGCCGACGCTTTGTTGGATGCCCTGGACGCCGATTTCTCCATCGCGTGTCCGGCCTTTCCGGCCAACGGCCGCACCATCTACAAGGGCTATCTCTATGTCGGTGACGCGCTGCTCAGCGAATCGGGCATGAAGGATCATCCGCTGACCCCCATGACAGATGCCAACCTGGTCCGCGTGTTGGCGCGCCAGACGGATGGCGCCGTTGGCCTTGCCGATATGGCGACGGTCGGCGGCGGTGCCGCGGCCATCAACGCCCGGTTCCAAACCCTACAATCGGGCGGTCATCGCTATGCCATCGTCGATGCGATCAACGACGCCGACCTGATGGCCATCGGTGAGGCCGCGGCGGATTTGAAGTTGATCACCGGCGGTTCCGGCGCCGCCCTCGGCTTGGCGGAAAATTTTCGCCGCCGCGGCCAGCTGGACGGCCATTCTGAAGCCACAATTTCGCCGGCGGCAGGCCGTGCCGCGGTCCTGGCCGGCAGTTGTTCCATTGCCACACGGGGTCAGGTGGCGGCGGCCCGAGAACTTTGGCCGGCGCTGGGACTTGCCCCCTTGGCCTTTGCCGAAAATCCCGACCAGGGTGTCGCCGATGCCCTGACATGGGTGGATCAACAATCCGCCGATGCACCCATCATGATCTATTCCTCGGCCGACCCGGACGCGGTCAATGAAGCCCAGGTCAAACTGGGCCGCGACGAAGCTGGGGCGTTGGTCGAAAACGCCATGGGCGCCATCGCCCGGGGACTGGTCGCGCGCGGCGTGCGCCGCCTGGTGGTGGCCGGCGGCGAAACCTCCGGCGCCGTGGTTCAGGCGCTGGGGGTGACCGGCCTGCGCATCGGACCGGAGATCGACCCAGGTGTGCCGTGGACCGAAACCATCAACGATCCGGCCATGGCGTTGGCCCTGAAATCCGGTAACTTCGGGTCCGCCGACTTCTTCATGAAATCCCTGGAGATGCTGTCATGAGCACCGAAACCCAACTGCGCGACGATATCACACGCATGGCGAAATCCATCTTCGATCGCAGCCTGACCTTCGGCGCATCGGGCAACATCAGTGTACGCCT
>CAZQPC010000056.1:0-18407 GCA_964595005.1 uncultured Magnetovibrio sp. | reverse complement strand
TGAATGGCGGGCACGGTACGGACTTCCCTGAAAGTAAACCCGAGAGATAGCGAAGCGCATGGCAAACCGCAACACGCGTCATTTGGCCTACGATATTCGGAACAGTTCCTGCGCCGTATCGCCGAGGATCATTTTCTTCTGAGCGTCGTCGAAACCGGAATTCTCGACGATTTTCAGGGGCTCCATGTCGCCAATGGGGAACGGATAATCGGAGCCCAACATGACCTTGTCGTGGCCGCAGCACGAACAGAGGAACCTCAGGGCGTCGGGCTCAAACAGGACGCTGTCGAAATACAGCTCACGGAAGCCAGCATCCGCATCGGCACTATCGTCGGGGTGAATGTCGTGATTGCGTTTCAAGCGTCCCAACATATAAGGCAACGCCCCGCCGCCGTGGGAAATCACGCATTTCAGGCCCTTGAACCGGGTGAAGTGACCGGCGAACAGCAGGCGCGAGACAGCCGTTGTCGTGTCCGTGCCCCTCCCGACGGCGTTCATCATGCCGTAATCGGCCAGGCGCGGATCGCCGCAACCGAACATGGGATGGATGTAGACCGTGGCATCCAGGGCGCCCGCGGCTTCCCAGAACGGATCCAGGTCCGGGTCGTCCAGATTGCCCGATTGGCCCTTCGGCTGGGTACCGATCATCACCCCGTGGGCACCGCCGGCCATGGCGTCTTCCAACACATTCGCCGCCCGTGCGCCGTCTTGCAGGGGCACCGTGGCCAACGGATGCAGCCGGTCGATGCCGGCCGTGCCGGTCATCTGGTATTCATTGAGAAAACGGCTCCAGGTTTCGCCTTCTTCCGCTGGCAACTCATAGCCGAAGCTGTCCAGCCAACCGCCGACGACCTGGCCATCAATGGATTGGTCGTCCATCCATTCCAACCGCATATCGCAATCACGGAGCTTTGGCGATAAGGGCCGGGTCGGTGATTGGCCCATGAAGGCCAAGCGGTATTTGCCGTCTTGTTCCGTCAGATCGACGTTCGGGAAGCGGCCGATATCGGCAGCCAGGGCTTTCAGCAGGTTTTGCGGGGTGAAGTGGGCATGGGTATCGATGATCATTGTGATGCCTTCTTCGCGTGAATAAGGCCTTCGATGAGATGACTGCGCATGGGCAACTCGTGAATAGAAACGCCCAGGGGCGACAGCGCGTCGTTGACGGCACCGGCAATGGCCGCCGGCGCGCCAAGATATCCGCCCTCCCCTGACCCCTTCTGGCCATGCGATGTCAATGGTGACGGCGTGCAGTGATCGACATCCTTGACCATGGGAATTTCATAGACGGATGGCATCAAATAGTCGGCGAAGGTTGCGCTTTCGAACTGACCGTCGGGGCGATAGGCGAATTTTTCATAGAGCGCCGCACCGATGCCGTGGGCCAGGCCTCCGATGACCATGCCGCGGACGATGTCTGGATTGATCATCGTGCCGCAATCGTGGGCGATGACGTAATCCAAAATTGAGACGTGTCCCGTACCGGGATCGATCTCCACATAGGGGATATGGGACTGGAACGAGAAACAGGGATAAATCTGTACGCGCTGATGTTCGTCCGGCAATTGGCCGCCGCCCGGCACCTGGAAAACGTACTGCGCCTGCAGGCCCGGCTCCATACCTTCGGGCATCTTGTGATAGGCCTTGTGGGCGATGAAGCAGAGTTCTTTCCAACTTAGCGCGCGGCCAGGATCGGACCGGTCGAAAACCGTGCCGTCGGCATATTCCAATTCGTCCGATGGACGGTCCAGATTGTGAGCCGCAATCGCCATAACCTTGTCGATGATCTTCTGAGCGGCGCCGGCAGCAGACGATCCCAGCATGATCGCCATGCGGCTGGCGACGGGGCTGCGGGTTATCGGCGCGTTCAGTGAATCGGCATGAACAACGCGGATATCATCGGGATCGAAGCCCAAATCCTCGCCAATGATCGTCGCCACCAACGTCTCGTGGCCCTGTCCCGATGTGGTGCTGCCCATGATCCCGGTGATCAGACCGTCCGGGTCGACACGAATTTCGCAGCCTTCGGAAAAGGTCGTGATCTCGGCCGACGGGTTCATCAGGTATTCGAAGATGTTGTTGCCGCCGCCAGGCTCCAGGCAGGTGGCGACGCCAATGCCGGCCAAGCGCCCTGCAGCGCGGGCCGTATCGCGACGCTTCACAAGCTCATCATATTGGGCCGTATCCAGGGCCTTTTGCAGAACCGTGTGATAGTCGCCGCTGTCGTATTTGGAACCGCTGGGAATTTGATAGGGAAACTCATCGTGGTTGATGAAATTGCGCCGTCGAACCTCCACCCGGTCCATGCCAAGCTGCGCCGCCACCTTATCGACCGCCGTCTCGATCATGTAGTTGGTGGGCGATTGGCCGAAGCCGCGCACCGGCACTTGGCCGGTCTTGTTGGTGGTCACGGAAATGGCGTCGTACTGAACCGAATTGATCTTGTAGGGTCCGACAATAGCGCTGATCGGTTTCGCCAACTGGAACGGCGCACGGCTGGGATAGGCCCCGGCGTCGTCCAAGGCGCGAATCTTCAACGATAATATTTTGCCATCATTATTGAACGCCACTTGGGTGTCGAAAATCCGATCCGGTCCGTGCGCGTCGCCACTGGCCATGTTGACCAGCCGGTCCTCGATCAGGCGCAACGGCGCGCGCAGCTTGCGGCTCAGGTAGCCGACAATGACGCTGTGTTTGATCCCGCGTTTGACGCCGTAGCTGCCGCCGACGTCAACATCTTGATGCAGGCGCACGCTGTTCAGCGGTAGCCGCAACGTGCTGGAGAGCAATTCCACATAGTTGGGCATTTGGATTGAAGCCCAGACGTCAAGGATATCCACCGCGTCGTCCCAACGCGCGACGACGCCGAACGTCTCGATGGGCACGGTCGAACTGCGTCCCCAGCGCACGCGGTAGGACAAGCTGTCATCGGCGGCGGCGAAGTCCTCTTCAACGGGCCCCCAATAGAAATGGCCGTCGTAGAGAACATTGGAGCCGTGCGCCGGATGCACCAATCTGTCTGTTTCCACATAGGCGTCTTCCGGATCGATGATCGGCTCCAGGGGATCGTAATCAACATCGACCAGTTCTGCCGCGTCCTCCGCGACATAAGGATCATCGGCAACGACGACGGCAACCCATTCGCCAGCATAGCGGGTCAGATCAACGGCCAGCGGATACCATTTTACTTGCGGCGTGTTGAGGCCGAATTTCATGTCATCCGCATGGGCGCGAAACTCATCACCGGTCAGGACGTAGCGCACGCCCGCCATGGCCAATGCCTCGCTAGCGTCAATGGACAGAATATTGGCGCGCGGGTACGGGCTTTGCACCACCGCGCAATGCAACATGTTCGGCAAGTTGACGTCCTGGGCGAAGGTTGCCGTGCCGGCGACAAAGCGCTTGTCCTCGCGCACCCGGCGCTTGCGCGATACGTACTTGAGGTTGCTGCCCGGGGCGTCGCTCATGTCTTCGCCTCCGTCATTCGGTCGGCTGCCAGTTGAATGGCTTCGATGATCTGTATATAGCCCGTGCAACGGCAGATGTTACCGCCGATGGCCTCCTTGATATCGTCCAAGTCTGGATTCGGATTACTTTCTAATAGAGCGTGCGATGCGACCAACATCCCGGGGATACAATATCCGCACTGCATGGCGTGGGCATCGCGGAAGGCGTCTTGCAAGATGCCGGTTGATCCGTCGTCGTTGCTCAATCCCTCGACGGTCATGACTTCTTTATTGTTCGCTTGCACCGCCAAGACCGAACAAGACCGAATGGGCACACCCTCGAAGATCACCGAACAAGCGCCACAGACGCCATGCTCGCAGCCCATATGGGTCCCCGTCAGACCGGCCCGGTCACGCAGAAAATCCAGCAAACTCATACGCGGAATGACGCTGTCGCGGATGACCCTGCCATTTACAGTGACGGAAATATCCATGGCGTTCATCCCAGATCCCGTTTTGCATCGGCGAGCGCTTCCATGATGGCGCGTTCCGCCAGCTTTCGGGCGACGCGGCGGCGGTAATCGGCGCTGGCATGCTGATCGCTGCTGGGTTCGATGGCGTCATCAATCAGGTCGACGGCCGTCGCCAGGATTTTTGCATTGATGTTTTGGCCGGTCAGGACCGACTCCAGGCCATCGATGCGCAGCGGACAGGCATCGACGCCGCCAAACGCAACGGCGGCCTGCTGACAGGTACCATCGCCACCGAGCGTGATCCGTGCGGCCACCGCGACAATGGCGAAATCGCCATGACGTTCACTGACCTCATGGAAGCTGGTTCCGACACGCGCCGGCACGCCAACGGTCGGGAAGCGCAGGCTGACCAACAATTCGTCCGATTCGCGGGCCGTCATCATCGGCCCGACGAAATAATCCGCCATGGTCAATTGCCGCCGGCCGCCGACATTCCGCAATTCCACCTGGGCGTCCAGGACCAGGGCTGCTAGGGGAATTTCCGCCGCCGGATCGGCGTGGGCAAGACTGCCGCCGACGGTGCCCCGGTTGCGGGTTTGCAGATGACCGACATTGCCGATGGCCTTCGCCAGCAACGGCAAGTGTTCGTTGACGATCGGCGAACTTAGCGCGGCCGCTTGGCGAGTGCAGGCTTTGATGACAATTTCGCCATCGCGTGCCTCAATACCCGCAAGCTCGGGAATTTCATTGATATCGATGACCATGTCGGGCCGCGCCAGCCGCATGGACAACATGGGCATGAGGGTCTGGCCGCCGGCCAGAATGATCGCCTCGCCATCACCATCCGCCAAGCATTGTATGGCTTCGTCTATGGACGACGCCAAAGTGTAGTCAAAGTGAGCGGGCTTCATGCGGCCGGGAACCTCCTAATTGAGGAAGTTAAGCGGCCCGGCGCCCGTGATGCAAATCCCTAATTGCTCAAATCAGTCTTCAACTTTGGCCAGTGCTTGTCGCCGGCCACGATCAGCTTGTGCGGACCGCCATCCTGCCAGCGCTGTTGGATACCCTTCGAATAATTGAGATAGAGCTTTCCATCGACGATCTTCCAGGCGTCCGGATCCGTCGACGCCGTATACCCCTGGCTGACGGCCCAGGCACAATAGCCGCCGTACTGGGGCGCAAATTTGTCCGGCATGGCCGCGAACTTATCGCGGTTGGCAGCGCTGACGAACCGCCAGGTGGCACCCATCCACGTGTGAGTGAAGTCGCTTTTACCTTCGACGGGTTTGCCTTCAGTAAAATAAGCGACGGGGTCATAACCTTTGATCGCCTTTCCCCAGGACGTATAGACCACGCCGCCGGCATGAGCCGGCACGCTGAGGCCGATGATGAACAATGACAACCAGATTGCGGCGATGGTCCGCAACTCGAAAGAGGGAAGCCTAGTGGACATGGTTGATCTCCAGAATTCTCAGAATTACCCAGAGAATATTATACATCCGGACGTCAGCACAAAATCAAGCCGGGTCACATTCGTGTCAGGATTATCTCGGGTGGTATAAGGTGTTGAAAATCAGGCGTGGTAGCTGTGTACCCTGTCCATGGCATTCTTGGAACGTCGCAGACCATGGCGGATCGAGCGGGTTTCTTCGGCCAGATCGCGGGCCGCGCGACTTTCCATATGGGTCGCCACCAGGCGTGTTTCCAATTGCGACAGGCGCGCCTCAAGATCGCCGATGCGGGAATTGGTTTCCGCCAGACGGGCCTTTAGGGTGCGGACATGGGGCCTGACCATGCCGTCGCCGCGATGGTCGACGCGGCGTGCTACCTCGACCGTGAACCACAAGGCGGTCAGGCTGATCATGATGGCGATGGTACCCAGTACCGGACCCATAGCGCTCGGAGCCTCACATAAGGAACAGGAACCGAAAATATAGCGCGGACCGGTAAACACTTGGTAAACGCCGTATCGATCAAAGACGGGTATCGCCCATCTATAGGTTCCGGCTGGCCTTACCCATGATGTCGTCCAGGAAGTCCGCCGTTAATTGGACCCCCACGGACGCCGGGATGGCGTGCCCTTTCGGTGCCGCCGGATCGGGCACCGATCTGTGTCGTGATTCCTCCAGTGCACTGAGGGTCGTTTTTAAGTGATCAGTGAGGAAGTCCCGCTGCACGCTCACACCAGCCTCGCGGTCCAGCGCTGCCAGGGCTTCCGGCGCGGATATTGACTGCAGTTCGGTTTGCCGATCGGGTACGGGCACCTCATTGGAACCCCCGGTGGAGGTTTCTGCGGAGTCCGTTGTCGAATCGACGCCAGGCTCCAACAGTTCCAGCAGGGTCTCGGAAATTTCATCGATCTCCGGCGGTGGTGGGTCCGCGTTTAATATGGCTTCCGGGGAGAATGTCTCTTCGACACGGGTCAAACCCCGGTCGGCCATGAAGTCAAGAAAATCGCGGACGAGGCTTTGACCATCGGCCCGAGATCGTGGCGATAATTCCGTTTGCCATGATGGTTCGGGCTCAGGCGCTGGCAGGGACGCCGGTTCCAGTTTGGCAGCCGGCGCCGACAGCTCGATCATGGGGGCACGCGACAGGATATCGCTCAGGAACGAATCCTTGATTTCCCGGCCGTCGTGACGCGGCTCAATAGCTGGGTCCGGGGTATCAACGTCACCAACGGGCGGCGCCGGATCAATGTCCATATTCGCGGCCAAGGCCGGGTTTGTTGACGGCGAGCGAAGATCGGCTTCCGACTCCTTGAGCCGGGCAAGTGCCGCCTCCACCTCTTCCGGCGAAAACACCATCGCCGGCTGCGGTGGCGGCGAAACTATTTCGCCGTCTCCCAGGTCGACGGCATTGCCCTCAGGGTCTAAGACAATCACGTCATCCCAGTCATCGCGGTCGAACCCCAGGTGCACGAAAGTTTCGGGAAAGCTTTCCGTCTCGTCAACGTCCCCGGAATCACTTCGCAGATAGCGCCGCAATAACGCAAATTCGGTCAACACGGCCGGGTTCGAAAGGTCCGTCACATTGGGCCGCAGAATGAGTGGGCGCGCCGCGTCGACCAATTCCAGGTCGGCACCGCCATCCAGGTCAACGGGGCCGCCATCAGGACCGATGATGATCAAATCATCCCAGACACTGGGATCCAGGTCCGCGCCGCTCAGGCCCGGCGGCAAATCTTGAGAGCCATCGCGCCCGTCGCTGACCAGAAACCGGCGCAGGACGAGAAATCCGGCGACCACGTCGGGGTTTGCCAAATCATCGGCGGTGGGGCGCATGATCAAGGGACGGGGAGCGTTCCCCGGCCTGGGCGCCGAGGGTGACGGGGCGGCACGGTCAAAAGGGCCGGCGTCCTCCAGGGTCACGGGATGGCCGTCGGGGCCCATAACGACCAAATCATTCCAGGCATTGGGGTCCAGTTGCAAGCGTGCCAGCGCCGGCGGCAGTTCCGCCGTTCCAGCAGCGCCATCGCTCTGCAGATAACGCTGCAGGGCAACGAACCCGGCGACAACTTCGGCATTCTCCAGGTCGGCCCCGCTGGGGCGAATGATCAAAGGCCGTTGGGCATCAGCGGCGGCCAACCGATCCGGTTTCGGCGCTTCCATGATGTTAGGATCACCGGCCCGCGCACCGGCAACATTGACCACCAACTCGCCCCGCCAGGACTGGCGTTCGCCGCCGCCAGCCCACGCAAGGCGGCCTTCCGGAAAAAATATATAGGGGCCATCGGAATCAATGCGCAGGCCATTGATTTCCGCGTACTCCATCAAAAGCGTGCCGTTAGCATCGCCCGACGCATCGTAGCGCACGGTGACGCGGTCAGGATAACGGGCCGCGAAATTCCACGGAATGATCCGATCTTGCCAGCACGTTCCATCGGCGGTGCCGTCGGCGGCCGCCATGCCAAGAACCCAATCAATGTTGCCCGCCGCCACCTGGGCACCGTCGACAAGAACGCGGTAATGCGGGTCGCCAACTTCCGGCGCGCCGCCGAGACGTAGGCGGATCAGACCGGTCGGGACGAAATCCGAATCACCGGTCGTCGCCGGCGACGCCGCAATGGGGTCTTCCCTCTGCGGCGCGGGTTCCGGCTCTGGTTCCGGCGCAGGCGCGTGTTCCGGCTCTGGTTCAGATTCAGACACGGCCTCCGATTCAGGTTCCGGCTCTGGTTCGGGATCAGACACCGGTTCAGGTTCCGGCTCGGCCTCGGGTTCCAATTCGGGTTCGGGCGCAGGCTCGGGCGCAGTTTCAGGCGCAAGCGCAGGCGCCGCATCATCTGCTGGCACAGGTTTGTTCCAAACAATTGTCGCCTTAGAGCGCGGCTCTGGCTCTGGCTCTGGCTCTGGCTCGGGCTCGGGCTCGGGTTCTGGTTCAGGCGCGGCTTCGGCCTCGGCTTTTTCCTTGGCTTCAGTTTCTGCGGCTTGGCGCGCCGCTTCCGCCGCTTTCGCGGCCGCCCACTGCATATCTGGAAGATCCCGGAATAACGGTTTCGGGCGGCGATCGGGCAAATCCACGCGGACCCCGCCCATGGCCGACACGGGCGGTCCATCGGCGCTTTCGCAGCCGCTCACCTTGACGGTGAGGCCAACCACACCACCGTCACCGTCCGGGGGCAGGACCGCCAGGGATTTCGGCGGTGTTGCCCCCGTCAGGCGCCAAACACCCATACCTACTTCCTCGAAACCATCGACCTCGGCCCCCATGGGGACACCAAGCAATTCCACGTGTTCAATTTCAACGAAATTAGCGAGCAGATCGGCAGGAAACGGCACCTGAACCCGAAGGCGGCGTTGTTTCAAGTGATCCGTATCGGGCCGCTCGCGCCAAAGGATACCCCCAAGCCAACGGCCGGTTACAGAAAGTTCTGATTGATTTTCGGACGAACCCGCTTGCAGTTCCATTGTGTCCCCAGTGTTTTCTGGGGCGTTTGCCGGGGCATCAGCCGGGCCGGAGTCCTCTGCCATAATGATCCGAAACCCGGCCGCTTAAGATTCAGCGCCGTTGATGCTTTCCACAAGATCGGCGATGGTCTGCTCAACCTGCCCGACCTCGACCCTGC
The DNA here is from genome assembly GCA_964595005.1 of uncultured Magnetovibrio sp. Classification (GTDB taxonomy): domain Bacteria; phylum Pseudomonadota; class Alphaproteobacteria; order Rhodospirillales; family Casp-alpha2; genus UBA3470. The sequence goes on along the minus strand of CAZQPC010000056.1, from coordinate 9,423 downwards.
AAGCGCCGGCCGCAGAATGACCGCCGCCCCCGAATTTCAACATCTCGTGGCCGATATTAACTTTCGCCGTGCGGTTCAAGACCGATTTTCCGGCGGCGACGCGAACCCGCCCGTCGGCGGCGTGCTCGATACGCACGGAAACCTTTGTGTCGGGATACAGTGCGTAGACCAAGAACCGGTTCACCGGTATGATCTTCTCTTCGTCCCTCAGGTCAGTGATTACCACGATGCCGTCGTGACGCGAACACCGATTGTACTGCATCTCGGCGAATTCGGAATCGTATGTATACACTTCGACCCGCTCCAAGACGTCCGGCAATTGGAGGATTTCATCGATCGGGTTGTGACGGCAATAGGTCATCAAATCGATGAAGAACTGACCATCATCAACCGTGAAACTTTTGTTCCGGCTAAGCCCCGTCGCCGGGTCGACCAGGAAACTCAACAGCGTCCAGCCGGTCGGCGCGAGAATATCTTCTTCGGAAAATTGCGCCGAATCCGATTTATCGACGGCGGCCATCAGTTCATCGGAGATATCCGGGAACCCCTGGCGGCCGCCGTAGTGAGAGTAAATCACCCGCGCCGTCGATGGCGCATGGGGATCAATAATCAGGTTGTCGTGATCCCCGACCCGATCAACCTCACTGGCGTGGTGGTCAAAACACAAATGCACGCCATCCACATAAGGCAGGTTCGCTGTAATGTCCTGATTGCGAACCGCGACACGCCCGGCCTGCATGTCCGCCGGTTCAGCAAATTCCGTATCGGCGATCAGGTCCAACTCATTGAGCAACGTGCCACAGACGATTCCGTCAAAATCGGCGCGCGTGATTAAACGATATTTGGCCTCGGCCATCGATGGTCCCTTTCCACAAATCCGTTGTCAAAAAATACTCCCGGTTCGCTTCGTTGACAACGCTCTAAGGGCTCGCGATGATTTGATTTTACCGTGATACGTCCACGAATGCACATTTCACGCGTCATGAGTAATCACACTGGACAACCGAAAACTCGCAGATCATCGCGGTTCTTGCGCTATTGCGCCGCCTATTCGTTGATGTTGGCGCTCGGCACAAGCGGTGGCGCCAATGCCGAGACAATAAGCATCGATGAGCATCTGACCAACGCCCTGAGGGCCTACGACGGCGGCCATTTGGAAACCGCGTGGGAATCGTGGCAACTGGCGGCGCATGCCGGAAGTACCGATGCCATGACCTCATTGGCCAGCATGCTCGAGCGCGGCGAAGGCCTGCGACCCGACGCACGCCGTGCCGCAACCTGGTACCGCCGCGCCGCCCGGCTGGGCGATCCCATCGGGCAACTCAATCTGGGCGAGATGTATCTTCTCGGTCGCGGCCTGAAAAAGGACCGCGGCGAAGCGATCTTCTGGTTGACACTTGCCGGGCGTGGCGGCAACGCCTGGGCCGCAGCCAAGTCGCTCGAGGCCGCGCAGGGGTTAAGCTCCACCACCGTCAGCACCATTCAATCACGGCTGCGTGCCTGGAAGCCCATTGCGGCGTCGATCCGTTGACGGCGCATGTTTCCCCGGCGGGGACCGCGTGTTAGGTTTCCGGAAATTTCACAATGCCTCCGTACCGGAGCCAAGGGAGTATGGCCATGGCCGAGCCGCAGAATCCTGATGAGGACCTGAAAACACTCAGTATTCAGCTTGCCAATCAGGTCATTAATATCGCCAACAACTACCTGGAAGACGGCATGCGGGTTGATGCCATCGCCGCCGGATTGCGCCACGCAGCGGCGAACTTTTCCGCCTTCGCCCACCACCGGTCCGGTGAAAATGACGAACAGCTGGGCCCCATCGTCGAGGACTTCCTGCAGATGTTCGAATACTATTTGCAGCGCCATGCGCCCGACGCGCCACAGCCACAGCCCGGCGGTGGGCTGGGCGATCTCATTGAACAGGCGAAAAACGAAGTCTGACGCGGCGTCGTTTTTAATTTTCGGGGCAGACAGCGGGCGGTGCGCTGCGAGGAAGTTTCCGCCGTTCTACGGGCGCCGACAGGGATTGAAGAAACGTCTTCAGATCGGCTTTCCCCGACGCCGAAAGATGCAGTGGGCGAAGGATCTTCTCGCCATCCGTATGCAGCCGGTCTTCGTTCAGCTCCGAATAGAACGCGATCACATCGTCGAGACTGGCGATGCTTCCATTGTGCATATATGGCGCCGTTTTGGCGACATTGCGCAGTGACGGAACCTTGAATTCACCCCAGTTCCGATGCTGGACGGTGACATGGCGGGTGCGCACGCCCGGACCGCCCGGCGTGGCGGCGGTGGCATCGTCGGAGAACCGGCCAAGCAGGTTCATGGGATTGGCTTTCAGCACGTGGATACCGCCATAGCGGCCCTTGTCGATCTTGCCGCGGCCAATGAAGAAAGGGACGCCGATATCACCGAACTCACCGTTGGTGAACAGCGGACCGAAATGACATAAGTGACATCGGCCCTTGCCGGCGAAAGTCTTAAGGCCGCGTTGCGCGGATTGTGGGTATTCGGCCATGGCGGCACCGTCGCGCTTCTGCAAGGCGTCGCGAAACCGGTCAAAGGCTGTACGGCCGGTGATCAGCGTTTCTTGAAATGCCGCCAAGGCTTTGCCGACATTGACGAGGACACTTTGCCGGTCAAGATCAGACGGCGCGGTTTTGAAGATGGCCTTAAACCGGCACGACAGTTCCGCGTCCGAGATCATCAGTCCCCTCACCGCGGCCGCGCTCAACGCCATTTCGTTTTTTGAGAGTATTGGCCGCACGCTTTGGGCCCATAGATTGTCGGCCTCGCCGCCCCAGCCGAACCAATGGGCAAATCTGAGATTGACCACCGACGGCGTGTGCCGATGTATTTTGCCGTGCCCGCGGCTCAAGGCAGTGCCGTCGGTGAACCCCCGCGCCGGTTGGTGGCAATCGGCACAGGACAGCAAACCTTCTTTCGACAATCGCAGATCTGAAAACAGCCGTTCACCAAAAGCCGCGGCGTCGGCGCTGCCGGAGACCCGGTTGGACGTATCAGCGGACCATTTTGGCGGCCAAGGCCCGAGCGTCAGAATAGCGGCGCGCTCATTGTCCGTGAATGTCACCTCGGCGACGGCCGGCGCCGCCAACGCCGCCATGAACCCAAATATCAAAGCAAAACAGCGGCCCATTATTTGATGGTGTGGTCGATACGGATCCGGTCGGTAATCTGACCATTGCGCAGTTCGAAAATGAACTGCCAGCGGCCCGGCATATGGAACAAAAATCCATCAACTTTGTAGCGCCCATCGCCCATGGAAGAGATCGATGGACGGTAGTTCATGCCGTGCTTGTGGGCCGGCATCACGGCATCCGGTTTGATCGCCCCCTTGAACGGCATCCCGGCCAGATCGCAGGCCGTCAGGATGACGGAGAACGGCTGACCGACCTTAATGGATGGCGGCGAGGGCGTCGCGGCAACCACATGGACAGGGCTTGTCGCCATCAACGGCGCTGCGCTGCTTTTCAACGGACAGGCCAGCGCTGAGGCGGCCAGCGCGCATACACTGACGACTGAAAAAACGAACGGCAATAGCAGTGTCTTCATCATTCTTCGGCCTATTTCTTCAGTGCCCAATCGGCCAGTGCCTCGGCATTTTTGTAGGCAATCTTCTCGGCCAGGTCGGCCGGCAGGTCAGCCAGCCAGCCACGGCTCCATTCGGCATGTTCGACAACATAATACCAGCGCTCGGGCGTGAAGGTGTCCGTGCCAATCATGAAGCGGTCCGGAAAGTCGGCAAAAGCCTTGCGCCAGGCAGGATCAACCTTGCCGCCACTCGCCTGTTCGCTGCGGAAAGCCAAGTCGGCCTTTAGGTTGGGATATTTGGCCAGCATCTTGGTAACTTCTTCAGGTGGCGCGAAACCTGAATGCGCCCAAAGCACCCGGGCGTCCGGGTCCTGGGCGAAGATGTTCTCCACCGCTGCGGCGTCCGAATGGGCGTGTAAAAAAATACCGTACTGCTTGGCCAGTTGGACGACGCTTTTCAAAACCGGCAGGTTGGCGTCATTACCGAAGACGTGAAATTCGCCGATACCGGCATAGGTGTTCTTGGCCAATCGATCGCGCAACATGTCGACCACGGTCTTGTCGTGATACCAAGTGCTTATTTCGCCGCGCCGCCGATAGGGTCGCAACACCGGCACAATAACGTCCGGGGCCTGTTTGTAGAGCATCTGGGTACCGTCATCGCTGGAACTGGAGACAAAAGCCCGTTTCAGGCCGGCCTTGCGCAAAACGGCGACAGCTTCGGGCGGCGGCAACATATCCCAGGCATCATGAGAGTAGTGGATATGGGCGTCGATCAGCGGTTTTAACGGCTGCGCCGACGCAACCGTCGGCATCAAAAGGGCCAGAACCGCAGTCATTGGCAAAGCTTTCATGGATGTCCTCGTTTGTGGTCTCATTTTGCGTCCTTCGGTGGGTGCCATTTCCGCCCATTGCCGTTTCGAGACTGGCACACGGAGATTTTCCAGACAAGGTTCATGGCAGCGCCTGTTTTTGGCCGTTGAAGTGATCCTCGTCACATCCGGGCGCCGTTTGATATGCTAGAAAGTGGCGATGAAATGGCCATGATTCCAGCCGGGATCGATGGCCAGGACGGTCGCAGAACCGCGGCCGCAAAGCAACGAACTGGTTTCCCGACGATAGAAATTGGAAAGGAACGACTATGAACCCGATCTTTGAAGAAGAAATGTGCCAGCGTCAGCGCGAACGCCGCGACATGGATGTCGCCCATCTGGCGATTGCGGACGCGGAGCGCCGCGGCTATGCGGACCGCCGTATAGACGAACACTGGCGCCACAATTGGTTGCGGACGCGAATCCGCCAATCCCTCAGGGACTGAATACCCAACAATCTTTGATCGACGCGCCGGCTTGGCGTTGTTAACGCAACGCCGAGATGACCCGTGAGCGCAGCCAGCGCTCACGCCAATCGGCCGTATTCCGCCGATCCCGATAACCGCGCCGATTGCCGGCACGTCGATCATTGTCATTGCTCGCATAGGAATGGTCGCGCCGTTCCGTCGCGCGGCGGTCTTTATCAGACCTGTCTACCCGCATCATCTTATTCGCTCCCTCAAGCATATAAGCCGGGCGAGAATGCCAACAGATGCTTACCAAATTATTACCATTTGAAGTGATCGTACATCAGTGTCGTGGTCATTCGGCACTCAAAATCCTGTCCTGTCCGCAACTTGTATGACTGGATGGTCCACTTCATAGGGGCCCACAATTAGATCAACTGACACTTTCTTACGTCGATGGTCACGCAGGTATTCCCCCGGCTCGGGACTTCCTCGGTGGGACGCAAGCTGCTATGATCGCGAAATGACGCGGCCTCGCTGCAATATCCTGGCCATTATTGGTCTGCTTTTGGTGACATCCATCTGGGCTGTTCCGACGCTTGCCGATCCGCAGCCGCCGCGCATCGATTGGAAAGAGTTTCTCGATCAATTGGGTGAAGACCCGGAAAGCGTCGTCGGCGAACACATGTGCTGAGACGGACGATGGGGGACCCGGCGAAGATGCCGTCAGTCCTTGTCGTCAAGCGCCTGAAGCCGGTCCGCAAACACTTGCATCAACGGATCGTTGGTTGGTTTCTGTTTTGGCGGGTCCGTCGTCGCAGGTCGTTTTGCCGCCGGTTCGGGTTCGCGCGGCTCACGGACAAGCCATTTTTCGATCTGCGCAACCGACCACCGCAGGGGCCGGCACGAAATTGCCGGCGGCGGCAATTCGCCGCGCTCCACGGCGCGCCGGAACTGGCCGAGCGAGAGCGACATTTGCGCCGCGGCCTCGACCGCGGTCAGGGTCGCAATGGAATCGTGACGAACATCCGTGTCATTGGCGTCCGGCGGGCTATCTTTTTGGGATCGCGATGAGACTGATTGGTCATTTGCTGTCATTTGAACCATCTCGTTGCGTCGCTGACACCTTATCAAAGAAAGCTATCAAATTGTTGAGATGATCGGCTTTATCGCGAGCGCGCGGCGCCTCGTTTGGCGCCGGCAAAATTGTTGGCGCCGGGGTTGGCACTGGGCCCCTTGATTGACCCGGCGCCCGCATCAAACTGGCCCGGACGGATTTTCTGAGCGGATTGATCAGTATTGTCCTGCCGTTTCTTGACTTTCTGCGCCGCTTTGGCTTTTGCCCGTTGACGGGCTTTCGCTTTGGTCATGGAGAAATCGCTTTCCGTTGGCTGCCGGTTCGTGGGTCCCGTACCAACAGGCCCACCAGCCGGCAATCAGTTTGGCGCCCCCAAAGGGACTCGAACCCCTCGTATGGAGGCGGCATCCTTGGCCTCTAGACGAAGGGGGCACTGGTACTTGGAAGATGTAAAGGGTGCGGCGTTCAAGGGCAAGAGCCGGAAAGCCCGCCAGCTGGCAGGCCGATCCAATAAATGTCAGAGAAAATGGCGACCCCTACGGGATTCGAACCCGTGTTACCAGAATGAAAATCTGGCGTCCTAGACCTGACTAGACGAAGGGGTCGCGTAGCGGGTGTTCGTATAGATTGAGACAGCTTTAATCAAGATCAAAAACGCTCAAAAAAATATCCAGGCGGCCTTTTAACTGGGCCCAACGGTTTCTAATATCATCAAGGCGAAGTTTGACAGACATCAGGGGGTTTCAATGCTGCAAGGCAAGGTGCTTATTGCCCAAGGGGGCGGTCCGACGGCGGTCATCAATCAATCCCTCGTCGGCGCCGTCCAAGAAGCCCGGCGCCTGGGCGCTGAGGGTATTTATGGCGCCATGCATGGGGTCAGCGGCATAATTGCCGAGAACTTCGTCGACCTGGCCCAAGAGACCAACACCAACCTGGAACTTGTCGCCGCGACGCCCTGTTCGGCGCTTGGGTCGACCCGCGATAAGCCGAACTTGGCCTACTGCCAGGAAATATTCAAGGTTCTGCAGGCTCATGGTGTCGGTACTTTTTTCTATATCGGCGGCAATGATTCGTCAGATACGCTGCGAATCCTTTCCGACGAGGCCCACAAGGCGGACTATGCGCTTCGCTGCGTGCACATCCCGAAGACTATCGATAATGATCTGATGGTTAATGATCACACGCCCGGATTTCCTTCGGCGGCGAAGTTCGTGGCGTCCGCCTTCGCCGGCATCAACTTGGATAATCGGGCGCTACCCGGCGTGTACGTGGGCGTTGTGATGGGCCGCCATGCGGGCTTTCTTACTGCCGCGGCGGCCCTTGCCCGGCGCTACACCGACGATGGTCCGCATCTCATCTATCTGCCGGAACGCAATTTCAATGTCGATGCATTCACCGCCGACGTGAAGACCGTCTATGACAAATTCGGCCGTTGCGTCGTGGCCGTCTCAGAAGGCATTCATGACGCCGACGGCACACCCATATTGGCCAAGCTCTCGGCCGATCTTGAAAAAGACGCCCACGGCAACGTTCAATTGTCGGGCACCGGTGCATTGGCGGACTTGCTTACCGGTGCGATCAAATCGAATGCCGAAATTAAGCGGGTTCGCGGCGACACTTTCGGCTATCTGCAGCGGTCATTCCTTGGTTGTGTCTCCGAAGTCGATCAGCGCGAAGCCCGTGAAGTCGGCGTGCGCGCCGTGCAGTATGCGGCGGCGGCCGGTCGGGACGGCACGGTGACCATCCACCGGATCGGTAACTATGCCGTCGAATACAGGCTCAGCACGCTCGACGAGGTGGCGGGCAAGACCAAGGTCATGGCCGATGATTTGATCGCCGATAATGCCACCGACGTGACCCCGGCATTTATCGATTACGCCCGTCCGCTGGTCGGCCCGATGCCGACCGCAGATCGCCTCCGCGCTCCGCAGGTCGAAAGGAAATTGGCATAGCCCGCGGCCTCCTGCTTGGCGCTGTAATCGCCCTTCTGGCGATGCCAACAGCGCCCGCCGATCTTTGGGTAGACTCCATTGATCGAAATTCGAACTCGCGATTTATTCCCATCGAACTTGGACAGGTGCGAATTGGGATGGCCGCACCTTTCGTAGGCGCATGGGAATCACAATCTTGAAACTGGATTTCTCAGGCGGCGGGCACGACCACCGTCTACAATTCCGATGTACCATTGCCAAACCAAGAACAAATAAACTTCGTGATGACAATAACTATACGTACTGTCCGGATGTGGTGTTGGTAGTGATCAGTGACAATTGACCCTGGTGTTCAAAAGTCGCCCTTTTCCCCATAGCTGAAGATATAGCTGTAACCGCTTTGGTCGAAGCCCATTTTTTCGTAAAGGCCATGGGCTTCTTTGCGGTTGTAGGCGGTCGAGACAATGATTTTCGAGGTCGTCTCCGAGCCCAGGTTATCAAGCACCCATTGCATCATGACGGTGCCGATGCCGCGGTGCCGGTAGCCCTCCTTGACGACCACAGAATCGATCATCGCCTTGCGTTGCGGTGAACGGATCAGATTGTCGTACTCGATAACCTGACAGGTAGCGACGATCTGGCCATCCAGTTCGCCAATGACGATTTGTCCAAATCGAGCATTGGCAAGGATGTTTTCCAACGCTTCGCGCATGTCCGACGTATCAGGGTCTTCATCGGGAATCAGCTGACGATAAAGATCATGCAGAGGTTCCACGTCATCCGGCAATGCCGAACGAAACGCAATTTGGCTTAGTATGAAATCAACAGACGGCGCGGCCATTTCATTCATGGAATTCTCCTCGCATTGCCCGTCCGGGGTCTCAAATTCATGGCAATGCCGAATAGTAAATGCGACGGATAAAGTGAATTGCCTTCGGCCTTTCTAAGCTGATCCATATGACTACCATACTCAATCAGGTGTTTACCTGAGATTTACTTAATTTTTTGTCGTCAGCGAAAGTAAATTTGTCCCGGTCACACAGGGTCGACATAATCCAATTGGACCCCTGATTCGCCAAACATGGTTTCGGAAATTCGGCTTTGTGTCGCCCACGGCTCTTTGGATTTGTCGGGTGTCGGGCAAACGACGCGGCTGATACCGGCCTGGATGACCAACACGGCGCATCGCGCGCACGGCGGCAACGGTGTCACGTAAAGGGTACAGCCCTCGGCGACGGGACCGGCAAACAGCAACGCATTGGCTTCGGCGTGAACGACCATTTCATATTTTATGTCGCGGTTTTCCAAGCGGTCAGCGGAATCCTCGACGCCCGCCGGAAAACCGTTGAACCCCATGGATATGACACGCTTTGTGTTGGCATTGGCGATAACCGCGCCCACCTGGGTCGACGGGTCCTTAGACCAACTGGCGACAAAATGCGCCAAATCCATAAATCGGCTATCCCACTTATCAAGCACGAACGCCCCTCCCCGTTCCAGTTCAGCAATTTCAAGTTACCATAGCGGCGCCGCGTCATCGACCAACAGTTGTGGTGATACTTTGCCCTGCCAACTATTGGCCC
>CAZQPC010000055.1:0-18543 GCA_964595005.1 uncultured Magnetovibrio sp. | reverse complement strand
CAGCGCCTGGCTGGCCCGCGGACCCGGCCCCCAGGACACATGCTCGCGGACATTATCCATATCCGTGGATTCCGGCCGGCCCGCCCGCACCAGATCAAGGATCGCCTCGGCGACTTTCTCGCCCACGGGCACCCGGCGCACCAGCTTCTGTCCGTCCATCAACGCCTCGGCACTCATCATCTGGCTGGCGGTATCTTCTTCGGTGCCGGTGGTCTTGATGAGGATGTCGCGTTCGGCACTGAGGTCGGGATAGTCCACGTCCACCTGCATGAAGAAGCGGTCCAACTGGGCTTCCGGCAAGGGGTAGGTGCCTTCTTGTTCCAGGGGGTTTTGGGTGGCCAGCACGTGGAAGGGTGCCGGCAGGTCGTGATATTCGCCAGCCACGGAAACCCGATGTTCCTGCATGGCCTGCAACAGAGCCGATTGGGTGCGCGGGCTGGCCCGGTTGATCTCATCCGCCATCAGTACCTGACAGAACACGGGGCCCTTGATGAAGCGGAAGGAACGCCGCCCGGAATCCGTTTCCTCCAGCACTTCCGAACCCAATATATCGGCGGGCATCAAATCCGGGGTGAATTGAACCCGCCGGCTGTCCAGGCCGAACACCGCACCCAGGGTTTCCACCAGGCGTGTCTTGCCGAGGCCGGGCACGCCGATCAGCAACAGGTGGCCACCGGCGAGAAGGGTCACCAGCGTTTCCTCGATCACCTCGTCCTGGCCGAATATGACATTGCCGATGGCCCGGCGGGCCGCCGCCAGATTCCGCCCCAGCAGATCGACGGCTGTCAGCAGTGCCTCGGAATTGATTACCTCCGAAGATTCTTTATCCTTATCCATGGTATCGACAGTGGCGCTCACGTGCGGGCCTCCCGGGTTTGAAGTAACATGTAAATTAACAGCTTTGGCCGATTATGACGAAAAAACCGCCGAACCTCACCAATTTGTCGCAAGGCTCCGTAGAAAGTGATCGCGGTGGCGCGCCGTTGCAAGGCCCGGTGGGGTATGAGCCCCGCCCGGGCCAGATTGTCTGCGGTGATATCGGCATGTACATCGACCGTCATGGTGCTTGGCATTATCAAGGTTCACCGATTGCCCGTAAAGAACTGGTGAAGCTGTTTTCGACGGTTTTGCGGCGCGATGAGGCCGGCGCCCATTGGCTGATCACGCCGGTTGAGATGGCGCCCGTTCGGGTCGACGACGCACCGTACCTGGCCGTCGGCATGTCAGTCGACAATGCCGGTGAGAACCAAGTCATCCGCTTTCGTACCAACATTGATGCCGAAGTGACGCTGTCGGCGGACCATCCCTTGCGCGTCGATATCGCCCCCGAGACCGACGAGCCGGCACCCTACCTGGCCCTCGACCACGGCCTTGAAGCAAAGCTGAACCGGCCGGTATTCTACGAACTTGTGGACTTGGCGGTTGAAGTAACCGTCGAAGGAGCGCATCTCTTGGGGGTCTGGAGCGGTGGTGATTTTCACCCCATCGGCAAGGCGCCGGCGTGAACCGGCGCCTTGGAAGAGAAAGGAACGGCGTGGACAAAGAGACGATAATTGCGCGGCTGCGTGGCCGGGAATCGCAAGCCGGCGCGGGACGCAGCGATTTTGACCTGAACCCGGAGATGGAACGATCGGCAAAGCTGGTGCCGGCCGCCGTGCTGGTGCCCCTGGTGGAGCGCGATGACGGTCTGACCGTGATGCTGACCCAGCGCACCGATCACCTGGCCCACCACCCGGGCCAGGTCAGCTTTCCCGGCGGCCACGTCGACCCCGGTGACGACACGCACGAGGAAACCGCGCTTCGCGAAACCGAAGAGGAAGTGGGTTTGCACCGCCGCCATATCGATCTGTTGGGACGGCTTGACGAATATCAGGTGCGCACGGGATTTGCCGTGACCCCCGTGGTCGGCATGGTCAAACCGCCCTTCGACATCAACCCCGACAGCTTCGAAGTTGCCGAGGTTTTCGAGGTGCCCCTGGCATTCCTCATGGACCCCGCCAACCACGAACGCCACAGCCGCGACTATCAAGGCCAGACCCGGCATTTTTACGCCATGCCCTATAACGGCTATTATATTTGGGGCGCCACCGCCGGTATGCTGGTCAATCTCTATCACGTGTTGACGGAACCAAAACCCGAGGAACCGATCGAGCCATGAGCCGTATTCTGCTGAACTATGTGCTTCCCCTGGTTCTGCCCCTGGCGGTGTATCTCACCTACATGTGGTGGCAGCGCAACAAGGCGGCGAAGCAGGACGCGGAACTGCCGGCCATCGAGAAGACCCATGTCTTCGTTTCCGTCGTCATCGGGTTCCTCATGATGGCCGGGTCGCTGACCTGGATCGCCGTCGTCTCGGGTGAGGCGCCGGGCGAAGGACAGTACCAATCGCCCCGCTATGAGGACGGGAAGATCGTCCCGCCGAACTTCAAGTGACCGGGTAATTATTCCGGAGGGCATGATGACCACGTCGGTCTCTCTCGTCTCGTTGATCCCCGATGCATCGTTCTCGACGGGCCAGTTGCCGCCGCTTCAGTGGTTGCACGCCGATGAGACCCGCCAGGTGGTCGCCGCCCTGGAAGCCGGCGGCACGGCGGTCCGCTTCATTGGCGGCTGTGTGCGCGACACCATTGCGCACCGGCCCGTGTCCGACATCGATATCGCCACCCCGGATCCGCCGGAAACCGTCCTCAAGCTGCTCGAAAATGCCGGCATCAAGGCGGTGCCGACGGGCCTCGACCACGGCACGGTGACCGCCGTCAGTAACGGTCGGCCCTTTGAGGTGACGACGCTCCGGCGCGATGTCGAAACAGACGGACGCCACGCCACCGTCGCTTTCACCGACGACTGGCTGGAAGACGCCCGGCGCCGGGACTTTACCATCAATGCCATGTCGGCGACGCCGGGCGGCGATGTCTTCGACCCGTTCGACGGCATTGCCGACCTGGCCCATCGCCGGGTCCGTTTTATCGGCAAGGCGGCGAAGCGCATTGAGGAAGATTATCTGCGTATTCTCAGGTTCTTCCGCTTTCACGGCACCTTTGGCCGTGCCCCCATGGACCGAGACGCCCGGATCGCCTGCCGGGCCCAGGCGGAAAACCTGAAGACCCTTTCCGGCGAACGCATCCGCAATGAGCTGTTGAAAATTCTGGTCGTCGCCGACCCGGCCGAAATCGTCATGCGCATGCGCGGTGAAACCGTTCTCGAACAGATATTGCCGGAGGCCGGCGACATCAATCGCCTGCGCCTGATCAATTGGCTGGAAACCCGGGCGGTCAATATCGAACACGTGGAACCGGACGCGATCCGTCACTTGGCGGCGCTCTTGGACACGGACCGGGCCGGAGCGAAAATCGTTGCTGAAAGGCTGCGCCTGTCGAACGCCCAGGCCGAACGCCTGATCGGCCTGGTGGCGCCCACGGAAATCATTTCCAACGAGATGGGCGAGCGGCGCGAAATGCGTGCCATCCGGCATCTGGGTGCCCAACGGGTACGCGATCTGGCCCTCATTGCCTGGGCCGACGATCTTGTCCGCCTGACCCGCCTGCCCCGGCCGCAGACCGATGCCTATATCGCGTTGCTGGAGCGATGCGCGGGGTGGATGCCCCCAGACTTCCCCTTGGATGGCGGCGATGTGCTAGCTTTGGGTATCATTGAAGGGCCCGAGGTCGGCGGGCTGCTCAGCCGGGTCGAGACCTGGTGGGAAAATACCGGCTACGAGGCGGACCGCCAGGACTGTCTCAACCGGCTGATGAAAGAAGCCGGAAAAAAAACGGGAGGTACGGCGTGAGCAAGGAACTGAGGATATGTTTTGTCGGCGACAGTCTTTTGCTGGGCACCAATGACGACAATTATTTGGGCTGGCCCGGCCGGTTATGCCGGCGCGAACGCGAAGCCGGCCACGACGTCAGCCTCTATAACCTGGGCGTGCGCGGCGACACCTCGGAACAGATCGCCGGGCGTTGGCGTCAGGAAACCCAGGCCCGGCTGCCGGAATTTTCGCCCTGCGCCATGGTGTTTTCCTTTGGCGCCAACGATTGCGCCGACATGGAAGGTTTCGGCCGCCGCGTCCCCCATGATCGCTCCGTCGCCGTCGCCCGCGGCATGCTGGCCTCGGCCGCGGCCTGGCTGCCGACGCTATGGATCGGCCCACCACCGGTCGACGATTCACGCCAACCCTTCCGGGCCGCGCCCTCCGTGGTCTATCACTTTCCATCAAGCCGCATTGCTGAATTGAGCGAGGCCTATGCGGAGGTGGCGGCATCCCTCGACATCCCCTACTTCGATCTCTACCGCCATCTCATTGACGACCCGGCCTGGCCCGGCATGTATGAAGAGGACGACGGCGTGCATCCCATCGCCGCCGGCTACGACATCGTCGCCGAACATATCTTCAACTGGCCCGGCTGGCGGGACTGGTTCGACTGAGCCCGCTCTAAGCCTTCATGGCCTGAAAACTTTTGGTCTTGCCCCAGGCGTCATCCCAGTCCTGGCGCAGCATGTCGGTTTCGCGGTCGTCCTCGTAGAACTTATTCGGCACCTGAAACATGGCCAGCATGAGCCCGCCATCGGGGGACCAGGCCGTGTGCCGGCTGCCGGACGGCCGCCAGACGAAATCGCCCTTCGTGCATTCGCCTTCCGGGCAGACCAGATGACCGTCCAACACATAGGTCTGTTCGATCAGCATATGTTCATGATCCGGCAGCTTGGCGCCCGGCGCCATCTTCATCAATGCCGTCAGCAGACCGCTCTGTTTGTCGACCAGAAGGGTCTTCACCGTGATGCCGTCGAACACGGTCTCTTCCCAGGGCAGTTCGGCGACCGAGACGAAGCGCGAGGCCAGATCGCCAAGGTCCGCGTGATTGCTGGCATTCGGCGTAAGCGCGGTGGTCATGGCGGTCTCCCTTGGTTCGTAGGCGTGAATGATATCACTGATCAGGGTTGTCAGTCATCGACACCGTAGTCCTTGATTACATCGGCGTCGGGATCGATCCCCAGACCGGGGCCATCGGGGACGGTGAAATTTCCCCGCGTCGGGCGGATCGGCTCACCATAGAGACAGGCCTCGCGCTCCACATAAAGCCATTCGGCCAGGCCACTGTTGGGGGTGGCCGCCATCACGTGCAGGGTGGCCAGGAAGCCGGGGCCGAAATAGGGTGCATGGGGCATCAGTGAAACGCCGCCCGTCTCCGCCAACACGGCGACCTTGCGAAGCTCTGTGACGCCGCCGACCTTGGTGACGCTGGGCTGGACGTAATCAACGGCGCCGGCGTTGATCATGTCGCGGAACTGAAACGCCGTGCAGGCGTTTTCACCGGATGCCAAGGGCACCCCGGTCTCGGCCCGCAAACGCGCCAGGGCCGGATAGTCTTCCGGCGGGAAGATCGGTTCCTCCAGCCAATGGATATCGAAGTCGTCAAAGGCCAGCGCCATGCGCCGGGCCTCTTCGAAAGTCCAGGGGCAGTTGGTGTCGACCATGATCGGCACGTCGCCGCCGGCCGCATCGCGGGCCGCTGCCACTTCGGCGACGGCGGTCTCGTGCAGCTTGACGTAGCCGTACCCCTCATCGACGGATTGGCGGGTTTTCGCCGCGACGATTTCCGGATCGCCATAATTGAACAGGCTTGCATAACCAGGGATATCGTCACGCACCTGTCCGCCCAGCAACCGGCAAAGCGGCTGGCCGGCGGCCTTGCCCGCGGCGTCCCACAGCGCGATATCCAAACCGGACAGCGCGAACAACGTGATCCCGTAACGGCCGAACAGATGCAGCTTCTTCTGCATATCCAGCATCATACGGCCGATATCACTGGCATCCTGGCCGACGACCACCGGGGCGACCATCTGTTCGACGGCGGCGTGCACGGAAGCCCGGCAATTGTAGGCAAAGGCATCGCCCCAGCCGACGATGCCGTTGTCCATCTCAACGCGGACCAGGACGAAATCCAGGAAGTTCCAGCTTTGGCCGCTCAATTCCCAGGCTTTGCCACCGGTCTGGAAGGGAATACGCAGCGAAATCGATTGGACGTCAGCGATGATCATGGGGTCTCTCCAAAATAAATATCCAGCCTCACCAGTCCGCACCGTCGGGCATATCCGTCATCTGGCTCCAGTCCGGTTCAACGGTCGTGCCAAATCCCGGGCATTGCAAGGACCGCACATCAATCTGTCCCTTCTCGATACGCAGCGTCGCCCGCCCCCCGGCGTCCGCATAGAGGCCCGGGTGCGCGGCGGTGAACGCGGCCTGCTCCGCCGCCGAAGCGCCGGCCATGCCGAAGCCGTAGTGATGGCCGTTACGCTCGACATGGGAAATACCCAACAGTGCGACCAGTGCCAGGTCCTGTTGCACCGCGACGCCGGCCTGGCAGGACAGGTCTTCGGCGGTGATGAAATAATCTCGGCGATCGTCCGCCGACCACATTCGGCAGCGCGCCAGATTGATCAGCGATTTATGGAAGCCCTTGCAGTTCTTGCTCGACACGCCCGTGTATCCGCGTGTCCTTGCCGCCGGGAAAGTGCTCAGGTCACAATCGGATTCGTCGATGATCACCGGGAACGATTCGGCCAACCGACGAACATCTCTGTCCAGCGCCGTGGCCCGCTGGATCGGTTGTTCGACGAAAATGATCGACCGGCAAAATCGATCAAGGGCCGCGTGTTCACGCATGGCGGACAGCAGCGCAACGACGCCGTCGACGTCGTCGTATTGCTCATTTCCATCCAGGGATACATGGTAGGGCGCCGCCATCGAATCCAACACCCGGGCAATGGCGATCAGGCGGTCCACATCGGCGGCCCGGTCGCCGCCGACCTTGATCTTGAAGTAGGTATGCCCGTAGCGGCCAATCACCTCCTCAAGGGTTTCGGGCAACCCGTCACCGACCTGCTCGTCGGCGGATTGATCGGCCGAGGTTAGCGGGTCGACCATGCCAACCGTGTGGCGCGCGTGCAGGGTCTCCAACGGCCGCAAGGAGGCGAGAAAGGCGTCGAAATCGAAATCCTCAAA
The DNA here is from genome assembly GCA_964595005.1 of uncultured Magnetovibrio sp. Lineage (GTDB taxonomy): Bacteria > Pseudomonadota > Alphaproteobacteria > Rhodospirillales > Casp-alpha2 > UBA3470. The sequence goes on along the minus strand of CAZQPC010000055.1, from coordinate 11,540 downwards.
CCCGGAAATAAGCTGCTGTGGCCGCAGACCCGCCAGATTGCGGCGAAGTGCCTCCGCCATGCTCAGCCCGTGGGCCCGGGCCAGCGCATCCAGCACGGCACGGTCGATCAAGGCGGGCCCGTATCCGGCGACCAAGGGATTGAGGCCGGCCTCGCCGCAGGCATCGATGTGCGGCTGATAGAGCTGGGCAAAATGGCCGAACGCGGTCGCCTCGCCATTGGCCATGAGGGCCTCCGCGTAGCGGCCGAGGGCAGCCCGCAATTGATCGAAATTTTGCGCGTTCGACAGCTCGGGCGATTTGTCGAACCATTTGGGCGCCATCAGTTCCGCCGCCTGGCCCCAGGTTTCGCGCCCATCGTGCAAATGAATGCGCACCCGGATAAACGCCTGCGGCGCCTCGCGCAGGGTGACGGCGCCGTAACGGAACGGCAGCCGCAGCTTGACCATCCGTTCGCGGCGCAGAACCTCAACAATCCGCACCTTGGGCACGCTCACGCCAGGGCCTCCCAAATCCCCTTCACATATCCCAGCGTATACGCCGCACAGGAGGCGCGGTCCGGTTCATAGATGAAGGGTTCCATGGCGACGGTCCCTTCATATCCGGTCTCCTTCAGGGCCCGCAGCACCGGCACAAAGTCGTCATCGCCCTGCCCCGCGGCGCGCCGGTTTCGATCGTTGAACTGGATATGGCGGATATGACCCGTGGGCATCCAATGGCGCAGGCTGTCGGCGACGGTGCGGTCCTCCGAACGGGCCGCCGCACCCGTATCCAGCATGGCTTTGAACGCCGGGGAGCCGATTTCGTCGACAATTGCCATCGCCTCATCGATGCGGTTGATGAAGTTCGTTTCATCGACCGACAGGGCCTCCAGACAATAGATGACGCCGTGCCGTTCTGCGGCCTCGGCGGCAGCCGCAAAAATGTCAACCGCCCGGGCCCGGCCATCAATGGCTTCGGCGCCATCGCCAAGCATACGTTGCAAAGGTGACCCGTGCACCAGAACGTCGCCGCCAAGTGCGGCGCACAGTTCGATGTTGGCGGTCATCACCTCCAGGGTGTCGCTGCGCACCGCCGCATCGGGCGAAGTGATCGACAGACCCTTGGGGCTGACCAAAAGCCAGTGCAAACCGGTGGCGGCAATGCCGGCATCCGACAGCGCCTGGCTGACCTCGGCAATGTCACGGTCCGTCAGATCACGCGGGTCTTGGCACAGGGTAAACGGCGCAATTTCCAAGCCGTCGTATCCCAGCGACGCGGCCAGCACGCACTGTTCGGTGAAGGGGCGGTCATCGATGACCTCATTGCAGAGCGAAATTCTCATGCGCCGCCGCCCGCGCCCAATTGGGCGACAAGATCGCGGGCGTCGGCGGAGATGTCCGCCCAGGCGCCGCGTTCAATACGCTCGGCGCTGACGAACCACGACCCGCCAACGGCGAGCACGTTGGGCAGCGACAGATAGGTTTCCGCATTGCCCCGGTTGACGCCGCCGGTGGGGCAAAAAGACAGGTCCGCCAATGGTGAGGCAATGCTTTTCAAAAACGCGCTGCCGCCGGAGGGCTCGGCGGGGAAGAACTTCTGCACCGAATACCCCGCCGCCGCGTTGGTCATGAATTCCGACACCGTCGCGCCGCCCGGCAAAAACGCCAAGCCGTGATCATCGACAGCCTCGAGCAGCGCCGCCGTGGCGCCCGGACTGACGCCGAAATCGGCCCCCAGGTCCTTGACCATGGCGACCTGGTCCGCCGTCATCACGGTGCCGGCGCCGACCGTCATGTCCGGAAATGACCTGGCCGCCTCGCCGATACATGCCGCCGCCGCCGCCGTGCGCAAGGTGATCTCGATGGCCCTGATACCGCCCTCAAGCAACGCTTCGCAAAGCGGCGCCGTGTCCTCGACGCGTTCAAGAACAACGACGGGAATCACGCTGTTGGCGGAAAGAATGTCACGGATATTTTTCACGTCGAGCCTCGCAAGGAATGATCAGGGATATCCGGTACCGGCATGGCCGACGCCGGGATGATGGCACCGGGGTGTTGGATGACGACGGCGGCAAGCGCCGCGCCGGCCGCCGCCGCGGCGCCCGGATCACGGCCCCGGATACGGCCATCCAGATAGGCGGCATTAAACGAATCACCGGCCGCCGTGGTATCCAGAATGTCGGCGACCGCCTGAGCTTCGATGGCCTCCACGTCGCCGCCGTGGCTGACCAGAACCGCGTCCGACCCGCGTTTCACCACGACCTCATCAATGCCATAGCCGTGCAGCCGTTCGATGCTGGCCTCGGGAGACGCGTCAGCAAACACCGCGACCTCGTCTTCGGCGCCCGCAAGGGCCAGGCTGCAGAGCGGCCAAAAGCGTTCATACCAGTATTTTGCCGCCTGCGGATCAGACCATAAGCTCGGCCGGTAGTTGCCATCAAAAACGATCTTGGCGCCGCGTTCCTTGGCCTCCGCAAGCGCCGCCGACAACGCCGTGCGTCCCGCGTCATCCAGTATGGCCAGGGAGATACCGGTCAAATAGATCCACGACGACCGAAATGCCAAATCCCTCAACTCAGTCCACTGGGCATCCATCAGATCGCGGGCCGGCGCATGATGTCGCCAATAATAGAACGTTCGCTCTCCCGTTTGATCGGTCTTGACGAAATAGAGGCCCGCGTTGCTGCCCGGCTTGCGCCCCACCGTATCGCAAACAACGCCCTCATGGCGCCACGCGGCGATCATCTCCTCGCTGAAGGGGTCATCACCCAAGACCGTGGTGAAGCGGACGTCGGCGGCTTCGCCCAGCAACCGGCTCATGTAGACGGCTGTGTTCAGAACATCGCCGCCATAACCCCGGGTCAGTTGGCCATCGAACATTTCGCGCAGTTCGATCATGCATTCGCCGATCAACGCGACAGATGGCTTTTCAGACAGCTCGCTCGGCATGATCTCTGACAGACCGTCAGTGGTTGTTGCGGGGTTTTGCCTGGTAGACCTTCTGGTAGGCCGTCGCCAGTTCCATGCAGCCGCCTGTCGCCAGGGGACCCACCGAATTGCGGTAAATCTCCTGCCAAGGCGTCTGGTTCGGTGGAATCTCCGCCTTCAGGTCCGCTTTGCGCTGGGCCAGTTCCGCATCGGAGACCAGCATATCGACGGTCTTCTTGTTGAGATCGACGCGAATCGTATCACCCGTCTTGAGGAGCGCCAGACCTTGACCTTCCGCCGCTTCCGGCGATGCGTTGAGGATCGACGGGCTGCCCGCCGTACCGCTCTGGCGGCCGTCGCCCATGGTCGGCAGCGAATTGATGCCTTTTTTCAACAGCGCGTCGGAGGGCTGCATATTGACCACTTCGGCGGAACCCGGCCAACCCACCGGCCCGGCGTAGCGGACCACCAGGATCGAAGTCTCGTCCATGCCCATTTCCGGGTCGTTGACCCGCGCGTGGTAGTCTTCGGAACCTTCGAACACACAGGCCTTGCCTTCGAAGGCATTAAGATCATCCGGGTTGGAAAGGAACCGGGCCCGGAAATCGTCGTCGATGACCGATGTTTTCATGATCGCGGAATCGAACAGATTGCCGCTCATGTTCAGGAAACCGGCCTTCTCCTTCATCGGCTCGCCATAAGCCTTGATCACCCGGCGGTCGTTGGTTTCGCGCGCGTTTTCGGCGACCGTGGTGCCAGCAACGGTCATCACGTCGCCATGCAGTTTGCCGGCCTGCACCAGTTCGTGCATGACGGCGGGCACGCCGCCGGCCCGGTGGAAGGCCTCGCCCAACCATTCTCCGGCGGGCTGCATGTTGACCAGCAACGGCAGGTCGTAGCCGACGCTTTCCCAGTCCTCGACCGTCAGATCGACACCGACGTGCCGCGCAATGGCGTTGATGTGGATGGGCGCGTTGGTGGACCCGCCCAAGGCCGTGTTCATGGCGATGACATTTTCGAAGGCCTGGCGGGTCATGATGTTGGACGGGCGGATATCGTCCAGCACCAACTGCACGGCGCGCTTGCCCGTGTGATAGGCGTTCGCCGCGCGTTCCCGGTAGGGTGCGGGAATGGTTGCCGATCCGGGCAGGGACATGCCCAGGCTTTCGGCCAGGGAGTTCATGGTCGTCGCCGTGCCCATGGAATTGCAGTGACCGGTGCTGGGCACCTGGGAGACGGCCATGTCGATATAGCCGTCGTCGTCCAAATCACCCATGGCGTAATCTTTCCGGGCCTGCCAATGCGTGGTTCCGGAACCGGCCAGTTTCTGTTGCCAGTAACTGTCCAGCATGGGGCCGCCCGACAGCACGATGGCCGGGATATCCATGGTCGCCGCCGCCATCAGGCAGGCCGGCGTGGTCTTGTCGCAACCGGTGGTCAGGACAACGCCGTCAAACGGATAGCCGTGCAGGATTTCGACCAGGCCCATGTAGGCCAGGTTGCGGTCCAGGGCCGCCGTCGGCCGTTTGCCGGTTTCCTGGATCGGGTGCACGGGGAAGACCAGCGGGATGCCGCCGCCGTCGCGGATTCCGTCGCGGATGCGTTCGGCGTTCTGCATGTGGATGTAATTGCACGGCGACAACTCTGAGCCGGTCTGGGCGATGCCGATGATCGGCCGGCCGGAACGCAGCTCCTCGCGGGTGATGCCGAAGTTCATATAGCGCTCCAGGTACATGGCCGTCATGCCCATGTCGTGCGGGTCGTCGAACCACCACTGGCTGCGCAATTTGCGTTTTGTATCGTCGGCCATTTCGTACCCTCACCCGGTCAGAAAATTGGAATTTCAGCGGTTTGAACACCGCCCTTCGGTCCCCGGATAGTGTCGGCAAGGGCGGCGCTTGGCAAAGGTTTTTTCGGCCATCTGGCCCGTAATTCTTCATTTCACGGCGGTATTTTTCCGTGGACCTCCGGGGCCGGGTAAGCTACCGAGGGGCGAGGATAATTTCAGCTGGAAAACCAGAGGGGAAGCGTGACCATGGCGACCAAATTCGACCTCAACGGACAGATCGGAATCATCACCGGCGGCGCCCAGGGCATCGGCCGGGCCGCCGCCGAACGCTTCCTCGACAGCGGCGCCCAGGTCGCCATCTGGGACCCGGACACGGCGCTGGCCGAGAAGACCGTTCAGGATCTATCCGCCAAGGGCACCATCAAAGCCTACGCCGTCGATGTGACCAGCCCGAAAATTGTCGCCGACGGCGCCGCCCGGGTGGTTGCCGACTTCGGCGCCATCGACATCCTGGTCAACAACGCCGGCGTCGCCGGCGCCAACATGCCGACCTGGGACTACACGGACGCCGAATGGGGCAAGGTCATGGACATCAACCTGAACGGTCCGTTCCATTGCTGCCGGGCCGTCATTCCGACGATGATCGAAAAGGGCTATGGCCGCATCGTCAATATCGCCTCGATCGCCGGCAAGGAAGGCAACCCGCTGGCCTCGGCCTATTCGGTCTCCAAGGCCGGCGTCATCGCGCTGACCAAGTCGCTCGGCAAGGAACTGGCCGAATACGATATCGGCGTCAATTGCCTGACCCCGGCGGCGGCGAAGACCGCGATTTTCGATCAGATCACCCAGGAGCACATCGACTACATGCTGTCGAAAATCCCGCGTGGCCGGTTTGTCACGGTGGACGAAATCGCCGCCATGATCACCTTCATGGTCTCAAAAGAGAACTCGTTTACGACCGGCGGGGTGTTTGATATCTCGGGCGGGCGGGCGACCTATTAGGCATGGGCCAGGGTGCCGGCCCGGGTTTTGGAAAATTTGCAGGCCGTCTTCATCGGTGAGGCCGGAAACTAACTGCCAAAATCCAATGTTTCCCAGATTCTGCTGTTTTGTTCGATCATCAAATCGTCATGGCTGGTCTCGAGGCAACCGCGAACACCAAAGCCCATGATACCGGCAACGGCCGATTCCCTTGATGTCTCGGCACAGAACTTCAACTCCTTCGCCGCAAACCGCTGTCCCGATGGCGCATCAGGGCCTGGTGTTGCGCCGATGGCCATTTTCCATAGCCTGTCTTCCTGACCCGGGTCGGCTGGTTTGTTATCCGGCAATCCGTTGATCAGCCGGTTCAAGGCATCTGCGGCAACCGTCCTATAATTCCATTCCCCGACGATGAGATCCGCCGCGGCACGATAAGAGCCGGTAAATTTGGCGATTTCCTTGTCGCTTTGCGGATTTCGATCACCTTCCCGGGGAATCGGCACGGCGGCTGATTGAGCGCCGATTGATATTGTCGGAACGGACCTTCCGGATGACTTCACCAGACCTGCCGGAATTTGCAGCTTGACCGATCTAAAACTGCGGTTGCTGAAAATCCGGACGTGACGGGTAACGGGGATCGCCGTCACGGCATCTTGTTCTGCGCCCTGATAGATCAGGCTGATGACCGTTTGCGCCGACGGGTGGTAGGCCCGCCCAGCCTTCGGGGCCTTCCGTTTGCGCTGCAGGCAGAATGAGCTGACCTCAACGCTGCAGGTGTCGCCGACACAATGAAGCGGCAGGGGTTTGGCTGTTGCCACAAGTCCGAGGATTTGCGGCGCCGAATAGGACGAACCGGGCCAAGCCAAACCGAGCGCTAGAGCAATTATTCCGGGCAGGCGAAATGCGATGCGCATGAGAGCCTCCTTCGCCGCATCCAGCCAACGATCCGCCGGGTGCGGCTGTTTTGGAATTAAGGAATGGTCTCGGCAATCTTAAATCAGACCGAGGGCCGAATCCTATGATTAATTTTGGCCTTATTCCTTAGTCGCCCGTTGACAGTGACGGTCCGCGGCAACGCCGTCCGCGGTGCGCCCTAGGTCAACCGGTCGAGGACCTTGTTGGTGTATTCCTTGGTGCCGTCGGGGCCACCGAGATCACAGGTGTGCAGTTCGCCATCGTCGAACAGCGAATAAATGGTGCTGTCCAGATCATCGGCGGCGTCTTGGCAGGCCTGCACGCCGTGGCGTTCGCCCAGCCAATCGAGCATCATTGCGGCGGACAGGAACATGGCGGTCGGGTTGGCCAGGCCCTGACCGGCGATGTCCGGCGCGCTGCCATGGGCCGGCTGGAACAATCCATGTTCGGTGCCCAATTCCGCGCAGGGCGCAAAGCCCATGCCGCCGACAATGCCGGCGCCCAGGTCCGAGAGGATATCGCCGAACATGTTCTCCATCACCATGACATCGAATTCCCAGGGCTTGCGGACCAGATCGAGCGCTGCGGCGTCGACGTAGCGGTAGTCGGTGTCGATACCGTCGAATTTGGCGGCACGCTCGTCGAATATCTTGCGGAAGAAGGCCATGGCGGCGAACACGTTGGCCTTGTCGACGCAGGTAACGCGGCCCGGCCGGCCCTTGGCCTTGCGGCGCCGGGCGATGGCGAAGGTCTCGTCGAACAGGGGCTCACAGACCGCGCGGGTGATCTCCAAGGTTTCCCGCGCGATGGAGTCGTTTTCCACCGTGCCCTTGCCCACCGAGGCAAACAGGCCTTCCGTGGATTCCCGGATGATCATGATATCGATGTCGCCGGCCCTGGGATCACCCAAGGGCGTGGGCAGGTTCGGAAAAGCCCGGACGGGCCTGAGGCCGGCAATCAAACCCATGGCCGTGCGCATGTGCAGATGGGGCGCGATCTCGGTGCCATCTTCATGACGGATATGGGGTAGCCCGATGGCGCCCAACAGGACCGCATCCACCTCGCCCAGGCGTTCAAAATCCTCGTCGGCAATGTCGATGCCCGTGCGGGCGAAGTAGCCGGCGCCGGCCTCGATGTTATCCAGATGCAGATGGAAGCCGCCGTGGCGGCGCTCAATCGCGTTCAGCACGCTGAGGCAGGCGGCCATGATCTCGATACCGATGCCGTCGCCCGGCACCACGCCGATGTGTAATTCCTGCATGTTGGTCTTCATGACATGGCCCTTCGTCAGGTCCGTTCCATCCGCACGCGCTTTAATCCATTCAACAATGTATACATTAATACCTTTCGGTGACAAGCGCCACTCAGCCTTCGCCATGGCTGGCAAGTCCGCGGACTTGTTAAGGGAATTGCGGATAGTGCTTAGAAGTTCGGCAGTCCCAGATCTTCGAGGATTCCGATCAGCAACTGCCCGCTTTCGCCGCGGTGTTCCATATGAACGCGCCAGGCGGCTTCCGAATCGCGGCGTTTGATGGCATCAACAACAGCCGCATGCGCAATATTCGAGCCCGTTGGTTTGGGCCGCAACTTGGCGGTCATTTTGCGGACCCGGTGGGCCTGCATGAGGAAGGTATCGACCACCGTTTGCAAACGCCGGTTACCGGAATATTCGACCAGCAGGCCGTGAAAACGTCCGTCGGCCTCCATCCAGGAATCCAAATCGTCATCATCCAAGGCCTGGTCCATGTCGCTCACCGCGCGTTCAAGCGCACCAAGCTGGCCGTCGACAAGGCCTCGCGCCGCGACCGTCGCCGCCGCAATGGCTTCCAAACCGGTCAAAATCTCATAAATCTCGCGCATGTCGTCTGCGGACACGGCCCGCACCCGCATGCCATGGCGGGGCCGCAGTTCGATCAACCCTTCGCTTTCAAGGCGCAGCATGGCTTCGCGGGTCGGCGTGCGGCTCATGCCCAGGATCGCGGCGACCTCTTGTTCGGTGGCTTGAAACCCGGCCGCCATTTCGTTGTCCAGGATGCGGCCGCGCAATTGCTGGTAAGCAACTTCCGAATACGGCACTTTGCTTTCTGCTAATTGATCAGGCACCGGCATTTGCCCCTCAAATTTTACCCGCGGACACTCACAATCGATGACATATGGCAGGCATATTATTGCGCGTAAAATACTAGTCACCCGCTGTAATTAACGCAATAATGCATTCATTGATGAAGCACCGGAAATCGTTGAGAACTCACCGAAAAACGGCATTGCCTCACACAAGCCGCGTCAGTATGACAAGGGGGACCGGGCGCGCCGACATGCTGGGCGGTCCCGCTCCAACCGACCCCGAACAACGTATAACGAATTGAAAAGGCGTGATCATTATGGATGTAGCAGGAAAAAAAGCGGTCATCTTCGGCGGAACCTCCGGCATTGGCCTGGCCGCCGCCAAACAACTGGTGGCCTTGGGCGCCGATGTGGTCGCGGTCAGCCGCAGCCCGGATAAAGCCGGCGACGTGCCGGATGGGATTACGTTGAAGAAATGCGACGTGCTTGATCGTGATGCCGTTGCGGCACTGTGCAAGGAATGCGCGCCGATCGATATTCTGATCAGCGCGGCGACCGGCGGCGGCCGCGCCATTGGGCCGTTCCTGGAGATGGATATGGACGGCTATCAGGCCTCATTCGACAAGCTTTGGGGCTATGCCAACGTGGTCCGCTTCGGCGCCGAACACGTCGCCGATAACGGCTCCATCACCCTGGTCAGCGGCGCGCCGGCGAAAAAATGCAAACCGGGCCAGGTTTCCCTGTCATGCGTCGGCGGGGCTGTCGAAGCCCTGGTCCGGGCCGTTGCGCCGGAAATTGCACCGAAACGCCTGAACGTGGTCTCACCCGGCACCATCGACACGCCCATGGTGTCCATGGAAGGTGACGAACGCACGGCGTTTTACGCCAAAACCACGGCCAAGCACCTGATCCCCCGGCCGGGCACCGCCGATGAAGTGGCCAAGGGTATCGTGTTCATGGCCGAAAACGACTTCGTCACCGGCACAACCATCGAAGTCGACGGCGGCTGGATCCTGTCGTAAACGCCCGCCCGATCTGCAAGGAGACCCAGATGGCCGAAAGACTAGCCGGCAAACGGACCCTGCTGACGGCGGCGGGACAGGGCATCGGCAAGGCGTCGGCCCTGGCCATGGCCGCCGAGGGCGCCGACGTCATCGCCACGGATATCAACGCCGAAGCCTTGGCCGCCTTGGCGGCCGAGGCGCCGTCCTTGGAATGCCGGCAATTGGATGCCATGGACAATCAGGCCATCATCGCCCTGGCCGCCGATGTCGGCGCCATCGATGCCCTGTTCAACTGCACCGGGTTCGTCCATGACGGCACCATCCTGGACAGCACCGATGAAGAATGGGAGTTTGCCTTCAACCTGAATGCCAAGGCCCAATACCACATGATCAAAGCCTTCCTGCCGGCCATGTTGGCGGCCGGCGGCGGCTCGATCATCAACATGTCATCGCTGGCATCCTCCATGAAGGGGGTGCCGTCGCGCTTCATCTACACGGCCTCGAAAGCCGCCGTGCTGGGGATCACCAAGTCGGTCGCCGCGGACTATGTGACCGAGGGCATCCGCTGCAACGCCATCTGCCCGGGAACGGTCGCATCACCTTCGCTGGAAGACCGCCTGCATGCCCAGGGCGACTATGAAAAGGCGCGCGCCGATTTCGTCGCCCGCCAACCCATGGGGCGCCTCGGCACGGCCGAGGAAATTGCCGCCCTGGTGGTCTATCTGGCCAGTGATGAGGCGGCCTACACATCCGGTCAGGGCTTCGCCATCGACGGCGGCTGGTCGATCTAGATGGAGCAGACCTGATGGAACAGACCTGGCGCTGGTTCGGCCCCGACGACCCGGTCAGCCTGGACGATATCCGTCAGGCCGGCGCCACCGGGATCGTCACGTCCCTGCATGAAATTCCCACCGGCGAGGTCTGGCCCGAAAGGGTAATCGCCGAACGCAAGTCGATCATCGATACCGCGCCGGAAGGTGCGGCAAAGCTGCGCTGGTCGGTGGTCGAGAGTATTCCCGTTCACGACGACATCAAAGTGCGCCAAGGGGCATTTGCGAGCTACATTGAGACCTACAAACAATCGATCCGAAATCTCGGCGCCAACGGCATTGATCGGGTCTGTTACAATTTCATGCCGCTGATCGATTGGACCCGCACGGATCTGGCCTACCAACTGCCGTCAGGTGCGCGGGCGCTGCGCTTCGACGCGGACCGCTTCGCGGCCTTCGATCTGTTCATGCTGGAACGCGCCCGGGCCGCGGAAGATTACGCGGACGACGAAATTGCACGGGCCGAGGGCGTTTATCAGGCCATGGCACAAGATGAACGCGATCAACTGGTCGCCAACATCATCGCCGGCCTGCCCGGTGCGACCACCGACGCTTTCGGTCTGGAAGATTTCCGTGCCGCGCTTCAGCGCTATGAGGACATCGATGACGAAACGCTCAGGGCCAACCTGATCACCTTTCTGGAAGAGATCGTGCCCGTCGCCGAAGCAAGCGGCGTCAAGCTGGCGATCCATCCCGACGACCCGCCCCGGCGGCTTCTGGGGCTGCCGCGGGTGGTCAAAACCGCCGATGACGTGCGCCAGCTCTTTGACCGGGTCGACAGCCCGGCCAACGGATTGACGCTCTGCGTCGGCACCTTCGGGGTGCGGGCCGACAACGACCTGCCGGCAATGGCGCGGGAGTTCGGCGGGCGCATCCATTTCGCCCATTTGCGCGGCACCCGGCGCGAAGCCAACCCCCTGAGCTTTCACGAAGCCGAGCACCTGTCCAGCGACATCGACATGATCGCCATCATCAAGGAACTGATGAACGAAGAAGGCCGCCGCGCCGCCGAGGGTCGTGCCGATCCGCATATTCCCATCCGCCCCGACC
>CAZQPC010000054.1:0-18707 GCA_964595005.1 uncultured Magnetovibrio sp. | reverse complement strand
CGCGCGGCGTGCCATGACCCGGCACATGAAGCGTGCCGGCCGCGTTTGGATCAGAATATTTCCCGATGTTCCCGTTTCGCAGAAGCCTGCCGAAGTCCGTCAGGGCAAGGGCAAGGGCACACCGGAATTCTGGGTCTGTCGGGTGAAGCCGGGTCGGATCATGTTTGAGATGGACGGTGTGCCGGTTCATGTGGCGAAGCGCGCCATGGAATTAGCGGCGGCCAAATTACCCCTGCGGACGCGTTTCGTGACCCGCTTGGGCGAAGGAGATTAGCGCCATGAAAGCGGCGGATGTACGTGTAAAAAGCGACGATGAGCTGAAGGAAGAGCTTCTCGGTTTGCGCAAGGAGGCCTTCAACCTGCGGTTCCAGGCAGCGAGCGGGCAATTGGAAAACACATCCCGGGTGAAAGTCGTCCGGCGCGATATCGCGCGGATTAAGACGATACTCGGTGAACGCAGCCCGGCGCCGGCCGCCACGTAAGTGCCGCCCGGGAAATGAAGGAGTTGATTTGATGCCCAAGCGCGTGATGCAAGGCGTCGTTGTAAGCGACAAGGAAGACAAGACCGTCACGGTCCGTGTTGAGCGGCGGTTCACCCATCCGTTGTACAAGAAGGTTATCCGGCGTTCGAAGAAGTACGCTGCCCACGATGAAGCCAACGATTGCAAAATCGGCGATGTCGTCAGTATCCGTGAGTGCCGCCCGCTTTCGAAGCGTAAGCGCTGGGAAGTAGTGGGCGAAAGCGCCTAAGGACACGCCCGAGGGCATGATCGGTCGAAAAAGGACGAAACGATGATCCAGGCAGAAACCAATCTAGAGGTTGCCGATAATTCCGGAGCGCGGCGTATCCAGTGCATCAAGGTGCTGGGCGGCTCCAAGCGGAAATATGCTTCCGTCGGCGACGTGATCGTCGTCACGGTCAAAGAGGCAATCCCGCGCGGCCGTGTGAAAAAAGGCGAGGTCTTGCAGGCCGTCGTCGTGCGTACGGCGAAGGATATCCACCGCCAGGACGGTTCCGCGATCCGTTTCGATAGCAATGCGGCTGTGTTGATCAACAAGCAAGGGGAGCCTATCGGCACCCGGATTTTCGGCCCCGTGACCCGCGAACTTCGCGCCAAGCGCTACATGAAAATCATATCTTTGGCACCGGAGGTGCTGTGATGGCGGCTCAATCGAAAATAAAAAAAGGTGACCGGGTCATGGTGACGACCGGTCGCGACAAGGGCAAAACTGGCGATGTCCTGAAGGTGTTTCCTAAACGCCAACGGGTGATCGTCCAAGGTGTCAACAAGGTGAAGCGTCATACCCGCCCGACGAACACCACGGCGGGTGGAATTGTCGAAAAGGAAGGGACCATTCACGCTTCCAACCTGGCCCACGTTGACCCCAAGGACAATATTGCGACCCGTGTTGGATACAAATTTCTCGAAGACGGCCGCAAGGTTCGCTACGCAAAGCGTTCCGGCGAAGTCATCGATAGCTGAGGACCGGACAGATGGCACAGCTTCAAGAAGACTATCAGAACCGCATCAAGCCCGCCCTTATGGAGGAGTTCTCATACGGCTCCGTTATGCAGGTGCCGAAGCTCGATAAGGTGGTGATCAACATGGGCGTCGGCGAGGCGTCCCAGGACAAGAAGAAAATTGGCGGCGCTTTGGAAGACCTGACCAAGCTTTCCGGTCAGAAGCCGGTGATTACCCGGGCCAAAAAATCCATCGCGACCTACAAATTGCGCGAGGGCATGATCGTCGGATGCAAGGTGACGCTTCGCCGTGAGCGTGCTTACGAGTTTCTGGAACGTCTGATTAATATCGCCCTGCCGCGGGTTCGAGATTTCCGTGGTGTTTCGGCGAAAAGCTTTGACGGCAATGGCAACTATGCCCTTGGCCTCAAAGAGCAGATTGTTTTTCCCGAGATCGACTACGATCAGGTTGATCAAATCCGTGGCATGGACATCGTGATTTGCACATCAGCGACGAACGACGCGGAAGCGAAAGCCCTGCTCAAGCATTTCAACATGCCGTTCAATAACTGAGCGGTAGATGGAGATCGACTATGGCTAAGAAAAGCGCCATTCAAAAGAACCAAAAACGTGAGCGCCTCGCTAAGAAGTACGCGTCGAAGCGTGCTCTTCTCAAGGCGATGGCCAAGGACGAATCCTTGTCACCGGAAGAACGCTTCAACGCCCGCCTCAAGTTGGCGGAACTTCCGCGCAATTCGTCACCGAGCCGAGTTCGCCTGCGCTGCGGCCTTTCCGGTCGGCCGCGCGGTAATTATCGCAAATTCAAATTGAGCCGCATTGCATTGCGCGACTTGGCATCGTCCGGGCAGGTCCCCGGCATGGTCAAGTCGAGTTGGTAGGGGAGAACCTGAATGTCCATGACTGATCCCTTGGGTGATATGCTGACGCGTATCCGTAACGGACAAAGGGCCCACAAAGATTCCATTTTGACGCCGGCATCGCGCTTGCGCAGTAATGTTCTCGATGTGCTGAAGCGGGAAGGCTATATACGCGATTATGCCCAGCACGAAGTCCGCCCCGGCATTGCCGAGGTTGAAATCCAGCTGAAGTATCACGAAGGCGAGCCGGTCATTCGCGAGATTAGCCGCGTATCGACACCAGGCCGCCGCGTGTATTCGAAGATCAAGGACCTGCAGCGGGTCTATAACGGTCTTGGTATTGCCATACTTTCCACGCCGCGTGGCGTGCTGTCCGATTCGGAAGCACGCGACATGAATGTCGGCGGCGAAGTTCTGTGCCAGGTGTTCTAGGCCTTCTCGGCTGTAGAGGATAGGAAGACGATATGTCGCGTATTGGTAAAAACCCGGTCAATGTTCCCGACGGCGTCACAGTCGATGTCGCAGGGGTTGTGGTCACCGCGAAAGGTAAGCTGGGGGAATTGAGTGCCCGGCTGACTGATGACGTTGTTATTTCCAAAGAAGATAACCTTGTATGGGTTAAGCCTGCCTCCGATTCGAAAAGTGCCCGTAAAATGTGGGGCACATCAAAGAGCGTCATCGACAATCTTGTCATCGGCGTCACGGAAGGGTTCACGCGGAAGCTGGAGATCAACGGCGTCGGCTATCGTGCCCAGGTTCAGGGCAAAACCTTGAATATGCAATTGGGTTTCAGCCACGACGTCGACTTTGCAATTCCTGATGGCATCGAGATCAAGTGCGCGGACCAAACCCATATTGAGGTATTCGGCGCCGACAAACAGAAGGTTGGTCAGGTTGCCGCGGAAATTCGCGCTTATCGGCCGCCGGAACCCTACAAGGGTAAAGGAATTAAGTACGACGACGAGTATATCCTGCGTAAGGAAGGTAAGAAGAAGTAGTCATGTCGAACTCAAAAAATCTTTCAGACCGGCGATCGCGGCGTACGCGCCTTCGCATCCGCAAACGCGCTGGCGACAGGCCGCGATTGTCGGTATTTCGGTCAGGCAAACACATCTATGCGCAGGTGATCGACGATGGTGCCGGCAAAACCTTGGCCTGTGCGTCATCTATTGAAAAAGACATGCGCGGAAAGCTTAAGAATGGAAGCACCACGGATGCGGCAGGTGAGATTGGCAAGTTGGTTGCTGAACGTGCCGTTGCGCAAGGTGTTAAAGAAGTGGTTTTCGACCGGGGTGGTTACCGTTACCACGGCCGTGTCAAAGCCCTGGCCGAAGCCGCCCGCGAGGGCGGGCTGGCATTCTAGGAGTGGAATAGATGGCGGATACCCAAACCCCACGCGGCCCGGGCCGTAATCAATCTGGACCCGGACGCAATCAGTCGGGCCCAGGCAGAGGCCGCGGCGGACAGCGTGGTGGCCGTGACCGCGGCGGGCGCGACCGCGATGAAGATGATGAACTGATCGACAAACTTGTTCACATCAACCGTGTGGCCAAGGTGATCAAGGGCGGCCGGCGGTTTTCCTTCGGCGCTTTGGTGGTTGTCGGTGATGGCCGCGGACGGGTCGGCTATGGCATGGGCAAGGCCCGCGAAGTGCCGGAAGCAATCCGCAAGGCTACGGAAAAGGCGAAACGCAATATGGTTCGCATTCCGCTGCGTGAAGGCCGCACTTTGCACCACGATATCCGTGGCCGCTTCGGTGCCGGCAAGGTTTTCCTGCGCGCGGCCCCTCCGGGCACCGGTATTATCGCCGGTGGTCCCATGCGCGCGGTTTTCGAAACCATGGGGGTGCAGGACGTGGTGGCGAAATCCATCGGTACGGCCAATCCGCACAATATGATAAAAGCCACGTTCCAAGCCTTGCAAAACTGCGTCTCACCGCGCGGCGTTGCGGCGCGCCGGGGCAAAAAGATCGGCGAAATTGTCGCACGTCGCGGCGATCAGCCGGCCGGATCTTAAGGTCGCGAGGGCGTCATGGCAGAGCAAAAGGCAACCATCAAAGTTACTCAAGTCGGCAGCCCCATCGGCCGCCGCGGAGATCAGCGCGCGACATTGATCGGCTTGGGGCTTAACAAAATGCATCGTACGCGGGAGTTGGAAGACACCCCTTCGGTGCGTGGAATGATTAATAAGATCAGCCACTTGGTGCGTGTCGAAGACGCCGGCTGAACCAAGAAACCGCTTGGGAATTCAGATCATGAGATTGAACGAACTTAGTGACAATGCCAAAGCCCAAAAGTCGCGAAAGCGCGTCGGCCGCGGCATTGGGTCGGGCACCGGCAAGACGTCGGGGCGCGGTCAAAAGGGCCAGAAATCGCGTAGTGGCGGAAATGTCCCTGTCGGTTTCGAAGGTGGCCAGATGCCGCTCTATCGACGCCTGCCGAAACGCGGCTTCAACAATCCGTTCAGTAAAAATTTCGCGATCATCAACGTCGGCGCTATTCAAAAGGCCGTCGACAAGGGTAGCATCGATCCGAGCCAGACTGTAACTGGCGACACGCTTTTGGCCGCCGGTCTGATCAAACGTAGCCGTGACGGGGTCCGTCTCCTTGCGAAGGGAGAAATCTCGGCTAAATTAGGTATTGAAGTGGCGGCGGCGTCGAAAGCAGCCATTGCCGCTATCGAGAAGGCCGGCGGCAGCGTGACGCTGCCGGAGCCGAAACCCAAGCCCGAAGGCAAGGGTAAGGCCCGCCACCGGATAATGAAGGAACGCCACGCGGCGAGAGCTGCTGCCGCGGCAGAGGAAAACAAGGGCGAGTAACCGCGATCAGCCCCTCACGGGGTACCTGTCATGGGTTGATTGCCGAAACTTTTCGCTGTTTGACGGAATTTAGGGTACAGCATGGCTTCTGCTGCGGAACAACTGGCTGCCAACATGAACTTCGGTGCCTTTGCCAAGGCCACGGAGCTTAAGCAACGAATTTGGTTTACCCTTGCCGCGCTAATTGTTTACCGGCTGGGTACGTTCATTCCGTTGCCGGGTATCGATCCGGCCGTGCTGGCGGATATTTTCCGTCAGAACCAGGGTGGTATCCTCGGTATGTTCGACATGTTTGCTGGCGGTGCCTTGGGCCGCATGTCGATTTTCGCACTCAACATCATGCCCTACATCTCAGCGTCCATCATCATGCAATTGATGACCGCCGTATCGCCTCAGATGGAAGCTTTGAAAAAGGAAGGCGAAAGCGGCCGCAAACGTATCAATCAGTATACTCGCTATCTAACCGTGGCCATTTGTGCCCTGCAAGCCTATGGCATTTCCGTCGGCATCGAAGGGATGTCTTCGAGCCAGGGTGCCGCCGTCGCCAATCCAGGCATGTTTTTCCGGATGTCCGTGATTATCACCCTTGTCGGCGGCACGCTGTTTTTGATGTGGCTTGGTGAACAGATTACGGCCCGCGGCATCGGCAACGGGATTTCACTGATCATCCTGGCCGGCATCGTCGCCAATCTACCAAGCGCCCTGGCCGGCACCCTGGAACTGGGCCGCACGGGCGCTCTGTCGACAGGATTTATTATTTTCCTGATGATCATGTCGGTGGTGACGATCTACTTCATCGTTTTTGTCGAACGTGCTCAGCGGCGGATCATTATCCAATATCCGAAGCGCCAGCGTGGCAACAAGATGATGGGCGGTGAGAGCTCTCACCTGCCGTTGAAGATCAATACGGCCGGTGTCATTCCGCCGATTTTTGCCAGTTCGATTTTGCTTATGCCGATCACGGTAATGAGTTTCTCGGCTGGGCAGGGGCCCGAATGGATGACGACCGTGGCCGCCTATTTGGGCCGTGGCCAACCGGTGTATCTGTTGATTTATATTTCCCTGGTGGTGTTTTTCGCGTTTTTCTACACCGCCGTGGTCTTCAATCCCGAGGAAACCGCCGACAATCTAAAAAAATACGGTGGATTCGTGCCCGGAATCCGGCCCGGTAAGAATACGGCCGAATATCTCGATAAGGTTCTCACCCGATTGACGGTCGTCGGCGCCAGTTACCTGGCCCTCATCTGCCTGCTGCCGGAACTGTTGATTTCCAATTATTCGGTGCCGTTCTATTTTGGTGGAACAAGCCTGCTGATCGTATGTACCGTCACCATGGATACGGTCTCTCAGATTCAGTCGCACTTGTTGGCGCATCAATATGAAGGCCTGATCAAGAAATCGCGCCTGAGGGGACGTCGGGGATGAATATCGTTCTCCTGGGGCCTCCGGGATGCGGCAAGGGCACTCAGGCCAAGCGATTGCAAGATCGCCACGGAATGGTCCAGCTTTCAACGGGCGAAATGCTCCGCGCGGAAGTCGCTTCGGGTAGCGAGGTGGGCCAGAAGGCAAACGACCTAATTGTTGCCGGTCGATTGGTGCCCGATGACCTGATCATCGGTATGATCGAAAACCGGATACAAGAACCGGACTGTGAATTGGGGTTCATCCTCGATGGGTTTCCGCGCACGGTTCCGCAAGCGCAGGCATTAGAGGGACTTTTGAAAGATAAAGAAATATCCGTCGATAAAGTAATTGAATTTCAGGTCGACGAGGAGGCATTGGTGAGCCGTGTCGTCGGTCGCTATGCCTGTTCAAATTGCCATCGCGGATATCACGACGAATTTGAGAAACCTTCCGTGGAAGGCGTTTGTGATCAATGTGGCGGGCGCGAGTTTACGCGCCGTGCCGATGACAATGAGGAAACAGTTCGATCGCGTCTTGAGGCATATCACCGAGAAACCGCGCCGATCATCGATTATTACAATGATCTGGGCATGCTGGTGAGCATTGATGGAATGGGCGAGATTGACAAAGTGACGGAGCAGTTGGAAACAATCGTCGGATGACGGCAAGTGGCTGGAATTTAGGGGCAAATTGACGTTTCGCGCGTGTTGACTTGCGCAAAACAAGCCCTATAATCGCGCCTCCCTGCCATCCCATCGGGCGGAATTCTTTTAAGAACCAAAGTCTAAGGAGAACGAGCTTTGGCGCGTATTGCTGGTGTTAATATCCCGACGGGGAAAAGGGTCGAAATCGCTTTGACCTACATCCACGGGATCGGGCGGACGACCGCTACTAAAATTTGCGAACAGGTGGGAATTCCACCGGAACGCCGTGTTTTCGATCTGACCGACGATGAGTTGTCGCGTATTCGCGATTCCATCGACAAGGACTATCAGGTTGAAGGCGACCTGAGGCGCGAACACGCGATGAACGTGAAGCGCCTTATGGATTTGGGGTGTTACCGGGGGCTGCGGCATCGCCGCGGACTGCCGGTTCGCGGTCAGCGTACGCATACCAATGCACGGACCCGCAAAGGCCCGGCGAAGGCGATCGCCGGCAAGAAAAAAGCAGTGAAGTAAGGAACGGTTATGGCAAAGGCGAGTACCCGAGTGCGCCGCCGCGAGCGCAAGAACATTACGTCCGGCGTGGCGCACGTCAATGCGACGTTCAACAATACGATGATCACCATCACCGACGCTCAAGGCAACACGATTGCCTGGTCGTCGGCCGGTTCCCAAGGGTTCAAAGGGTCCCGGAAATCCACTCCCTATGCCGCCCAGATTGCCGGTGAGGACGCCGGCAAGAAAGCGATGGAGCATGGCATGAAAACTCTGGAAGTTCAGGTCAAAGGGCCTGGTTCCGGACGTGAATCCGCGCTGCGTGCCCTGCAGGCTGTTGGTTTCACGATTACGTCGATCCAGGACGTGACACCCATTCCGCACAATGGCTGTCGGCCGCGCAAGCGGCGTCGGGTCTAAACGGCGGAAAATTTTACTGACGGGCCGGCAAGCTTCGCGCCGGCGCCGTCTTTTCGAATGAGCCTGTTCCACAGGCTTTTGGTTCATGTGGCGAACGCGAGGTCACCTCAGTGATTCAGAAAAATTGGCAGCAACTGATTAAACCCACCAAGTTGGATATTGTTCCGGGTTCCGACCCCGAACGGACGGCAACCATTGTGGCGGAGCCCCTTGAGCGGGGATTTGGCCTGACGTTGGGCAACGCGCTCCGTCGGGTGCTTCTGTCGTCGCTGCACGGCGCCGCCGTGACAGCCGTTCAAATTGACGGTGTTCTTCACGAGTTTTCGTCGGTCCCCGGCGTCCGTGAAGATGTCACGGATATTGTTCTCAATATCAAGTCGATTGGCCTGCGGATGCACGCCGAAGGTCCGAAACGGATGACCTTGAAGGTTTCCGGACCGGGCGAGGTGAAAGCCGGCGATATCGAAGCCGGCGCCGATATTGAGATCATGAACCCGGGACTGGTGCTCTGTCACCTGGACAAGGGCGCGAAACTGTCCATGGAGTTGACCGTGGAATCGGGCAAAGGCTACGTTGCCGCGGCTCAAAACCGCCCCGAGGACAGCCCCATCGGCCTAATTCCGGTGGATGCGGTGTTCTCCCCGGTCCGCAAGGTTTCCTACAAAGTGGATAACACCCGCGTTGGTCAGGTCACCGACCACGATAAGCTCTCCGTCAGTCTAACGACCAACGGTGCGGTCACGCCCGAAGATTCGGTCGCCCTGGCGGCACGAATTCTTCAAGATCAGTTGCAGTTGTTCATCAACTTCGAAGAGCCACAGGTCCATGTGGTCGAGGAGTTTCACGATGACTTGCCGTTCAACAAGAATCTGTTGCGCAAGGTCGACGAACTGGAACTATCGGTGAGATCAGCCAATTGCTTGAAGAACGACAATATCATCTATATTGGCGATCTGGTGCAAAAGAGCGAAGCCGATATGTTGCGGACGCCGAATTTCGGCCGTAAATCCCTGAACGAGATCAAGGAAGTACTTGGACAGATGGGACTGCACCTGGGGATGGAAATTCCCAATTGGCCGCCGGAAAATATCGAAGATTTGGCGAAGCGCCTGGAAGACCCCTTCTGAGCGCCAACACCATCGAATGCGGGGCTGACCTGCCAATAATAAAATAATAAATAAATTCTGCCGGGGGTTAAGTGCTACGCCCGGAAAGTAAAGAAGGAGCCACATTATGAGACATCGTCACGGTTACCGGCGGTTAAATCGAACCGCATCCCATCGCAAAGCCATGTTCGCCAACATGGCGGTATCCCTGCTGACCCACGAACAGATCAAGACGACGTTGCCGAAAGCCAAGGAGATGCGCCGCATCGCCGATCGCATGATCACACTTGGCAAAAAGGGAACGCTGCACGCGCGGCGCCGGGCGGCCTCGTATCTCCGCGACGATGCCGCGGTCATCAAGCTGTTCTCGACCCTCGCAGAGCGCTATCAGGAACGCCCCGGCGGGTATACACGGGTGTTGAAAGCCGGTTTCCGTTACGGAGATGCCGCACCTTTGGCCATCATTGAATTGGTGGATCGTGATCCGGACGCCAAGGGCGCCGAAGACAAGGCCCGCCATGAAGCCGAACTGGAAGCGGTAGACGACTTGGCCGAAGTCTAAGGCCGTCAGGGATCGAGTTGGTGCCGACGCACCGAAAAGGCAGTCTTGATGGCTGCCTTTTTCTTTTGCCAAGTGTTACATTTACCTGGCCAGCCGGGGTGATTGGATAATGGACGCAGCGCGAAATATGCAGGTCGTTATTATTCTGGTTGCGGCCATGGCGTTCGGTTGCAGCCCGGCTGACGCTGCGGAGAAACGTATCCCTGCCTCCCAGGCTGAAATTTCGCTTTCCTTCGCGCCACTGGTCAAGAAGACGGCTCCGGCCGTCGTCAATATCTACACCCAGAAAACCGTCCAGGCGCGGCGCGGCGTGCCATCGCTATTTGATGATCCGTTTTTCAAACGATTTTTCGGCCAAGGGTTCAGCATTCCCGAAGGTCAGCCGGCCCGGCGGCGTCAATACTCTCTGGGGTCTGGTGTCATCGTCGACCCCAAGGGGACGGTCGTCACCAACCGTCATGTCATCCAAGGGGCGGACGAGATCCGGGTTATTTTGGCCGACCGGCGCGAGTTTGTCGCCGAAGTGATCATTTCCGACGCCAAGACGGATCTTGCGGTTCTGCGGGTTAATGCCGGGGAGCAATCTTTGCCGCATGTCGAGATGCGCGATTCCGACGAATTGGAAGTCGGTGATCTGGTCCTTGCCATCGGTAATCCCTTCGGTGTCGGCCAGACGGTGACCAGTGGCATCGTGTCGGCTCTGGCCCGGACCCAGATCGGAAATTCTGACCTCAATTCATATATTCAGACCGACGCGGCAATTAATCCGGGCAACTCCGGTGGTGCCCTTGTTTCCATCGACGGCCAATTGGTCGGCGTTAATACGGCCATTTATTCGAAAAGCGGCGGGTCTAACGGCATTGGGTTTGCGGTTCCATCCAATATGGTGCGTGCTGTCGTTCGTGGCCTGTCGTCGTCGGGACGCTTGGTTCGGCCGTGGCTGGGGGCAACGGGGCAGGGTGTCTCACAAGACATTGCCAATTCATTGGGGCTGGAGCGTCCGGCCGGCGTGCTCATCAATGCGGTCCATCGATCGGGCGCCGCGGCACGGGCCGGTATTCAGGTTGGCGACGTGGTGCTGGCCGTTAACGGCCACGAAGTGAATGATGCAACCGGTCTCAGGGCCCGAATTGCAACGCTACCTGTCGGTGACACAGCGGTCGTCAGGACATGGCGGGGGGGCGGCACGCAGGCCATTCGCCTGCAATTGTCACCGGCGCCCAAAACTCCGCCGAAGGATGAAACGCTGTTGTCGGGTGAACAACCCTTGGCCGGTGCCGTCGTCGGCAACATGTCACCGGCGCTGGCCGAACAGATTGGTGCCGATCCCTATGTGACCGGCGTTTTCGTCTTCGACATCCGCCGTGGATCCCCGGCCAATCGCCTCGGGTTTCGTGGTGGTGATTTTGTTCGCTCGGTCAATAACCGCGAGATTTCCAGCGTTGAGGGCTTGAAGTCGGAGATGCGAAAACCAGCCGACCGGTGGCGTATTGGAATCCTGAGAAACGGCCGGGCCCGCGAACTCGTGATTAACCGCTAAGCCGTGAGTACGTTATTCGAAAGCCAAGCCCCACGGCCGCTCGCCGATAGGCTGCGCCCGAACAGCCTTGCCGCCGTCGTCGGCCAGAACCATCTTTTGGCGGCGGATGCTCCCATTGGTAGAATGATCGCCGCCGACCGGTTGACCTCGATGGTTCTTTGGGGGCCGCCCGGTACGGGAAAGACGACGATCGCGCGGTTACTCGCGGCTGATTCGGACCTGTCATTCGTTCCCTTGTCGGCGGTGTTTTCCGGGGTGGCTGATCTGCGCAAGGCTTTTGAAGAGGCCAAGCGGCTGCGCCAAGTGGGGCGCGGGACGTTATTGTTCATTGATGAAATACATCGGTTCAACAAATCCCAGCAGGATGGCTTCTTGCCCTTCGTTGAAGACGGCACCGTGATCTTGGTCGGTGCGACCACGGAGAACCCGTCGTTTGAATTGAATGCAGCACTGCTGTCGCGGGCCCAGGTGCTGGTTCTCAATAGGCTGGATGATGCCGCCCTTGATGAGCTTTTAATACGTGCGGAAAGCGAATCCGGACGCGACTTGCCGCTCGACGTTGATGCCCGTGCGGCCTTGCGCGCCCTCGCCGATGGTGATGGTCGTTATTTGCTGAACATGGCGGAAGAGCTTTTGACGCTGCCGGGAGAGCCCAAATTGGACACGGCGGCCTTGTCGAAGACAGTTCAACGCCGCATGCCGCTCTACGACAAATCCGATTAGGCGCATTACAATCTGATCAGCGCGCTGCACAAATCCTTGCGCGGCTCCGATACCGATGCGGCCTTGTATTGGCTGGCGCGGATGCTTGAAGGTGGGGAGGATCCGCGTTTCATTGCCCGCCGCCTGGCCCGATTTGCCGTTGAGGATATTGGCCTCGCCGACCCGAACGCGTTGCCTCAGGCCATTACCGCCTGGGAAGCTTATGAACGCCTAGGTTCACCGGAAGGGGAATTGGCCATCGTCCAATGCGTCATCTATCTCGGCACGGCGCCGAAATCCAATGCCGCTTACAAGGCGGAAAAGTCATCGCGGCGCGTAGCGCGGGAAACCGGTTCGTTGATGCCCCCGAAACATATCCTTAATGCCCCGACGGGGATGATGAAGGATATGGGTTACGGCGCCGGTTATGCCTATGACCATGACGCGGAAGATGGCTTTTCCGGGCAAAACTATTTTCCCGACGACATGGCCCGGACGCGCTTTTATACCCCAGCCAGCAAAGGTTTTGAGCGCGAAATTGCCAAGCGGCTGGAATATTGGGATAAACTCAGGAAATCGAAATCCGAATCGTAAAGGCTGGGAACCAACAACCATGTCCGTGCAAATGATTTTAGCGGTTGCGGCAGGGGGCGCCTGCGGCGCCGTCGGCCGGTTTCTCGTCATGTCCGGGGCAGGACACTGGCTGGGACACGGATTTCCCTATGCCACCTTGATCGTCAATATTGTTGGATCCTTCGCATTGGGCGCGCTGCTCGAAATTTCCGCCTTGGTGTGGTCTCCACCGGAGGAATTGCGGGCCTTTCTGGTGGTCGGATGTCTTGGCGCCTTTACGACATTTTCAACGTTCTCCATGGATACGATGGCACTTTGGACACGTGGAGAGCTGGTTTCTGCCGGCCTCTACGTATCCGTGTCAGTGATCCTGAGCATTGCCGCCTTCATTTCGGGCATGGCCATGTTCCGGGCAATCTTGGCGTGAGAATTCGCGGATGAGCGGCGTCCAGTTAAGGACCGTCGATGCCGATGACGACGGCGTTCGTCTGGATCGATGGTTCAAGCGGCACTTTCCGGCGGTTGGCCATGGGCATTTGCAAAAATTACTGAGGACCGGGCAGGTTCGCCTGGACGGTAAGCGGGTCAAGGCGGGTGATCGATTGACGATGGGCCAGGAAGTCCGCGTTCCTCCAATCTCAATAAATCCTGCGCCGCCGCCGCAAGGTCCGAAGTCTCGGCCAATGGATGTTCCGGCCGGTCTGTTGAAAGATATGAAACGCCGCATTCTGTTTCGCGACGAACACATCCTGGCGCTCGACAAACCAGCTGGGTTGGCCGTTCAGGGCGGCTCAAAGACGCAGGTCCATATCGACGGGTTGCTCGATGGGTTGCGGTTCGGCAGCGATACCAAGCCGAAGCTGGTGCACCGGCTGGACAAGGACACAAGTGGCGTCCTTGTCTTGGCAAGAACACAGGATGCGGCGCGCCGCCTGACCCAGCAATTTCGGCAACGTGAGACGCAAAAGCTGTATTGGGCCTTGGTGGCGGGCGTGCCGGTCCCGGAACGCGGCACGATCCATCTTGCCCTTGAAAAGAAATCCGGACCGGGTGGCGAAAAGATGGTGGCATCTGATTTCGGAAAGCGCGCGGAAACAATCTATAATGTCGTTGATTATGCCGGACGGAAAGCCGCGTGGTTAACCATGGAACCGTTGACCGGCCGCACCCATCAATTGCGGGTTCATGCGGCAATCGCCCTCGAAACTCCGATTATCGGTGATGGAAAATATGGTGGCCCGCAAGCTTTTCCCGATGGACTTTCGGATAATTCAGGGATGCAATTGCACGCCCGGGCGATCAGATTGGCAAGACCGTCCGGTCAGCCCATACTTATCGAAGCGCCGGCCCCGGATCAAATGCTACAAAGCATGCGCTTTCTGGGCTTCGATCCCGGCGACCCGGAGGCTGGATTTCTGGATCGGGACGAGGAACTGTGATGGGGTCGGTCAATTCGTGCGAGGCTTGGAGGCCGTGAATGCGCCTTTTGTTGGTTGAAGATCATGAACGTTTTGCCGAATTCATTCGGTTGAGTATCGAAAAGGAAGGCTTCACGATCGACACCGTGCATAACGCGGAAGACGCGGAAGCCGCTTTTTCGACGGTTAGCTACGATGCGATTTTATTGGATTTGGGCCTGCCGGACGCCGATGGTCTCGACCTGTTGAAAAGTTGGCGTGACCGCGGAGACGAGACGCCGGTTTTGATCATTACTGCCCGCGATGGTGTCGATGACCGGGTGCTTGGGCTCAATCTTGGTGGTGATGATTATCTGGTGAAGCCATTTGCCATGGGAGAGCGTGTTGCCAGAATCAGGGCGCTGCTGCGCCGGCCTGGCGGTGCGCTGGGCACCGTCATGACGGCCGGCAACATCACCTTCGATGCCACCGCGCGCGAGGTTCAGGTTGCCGGCTCAACCATTCCCATCTCGCGGCGCGAAATGGGCGTGTTGGAACATCTTATGCGGCGCCTTGGGCATGTGGTGCCGAAAGACGTGATTGAGGACAAGATTTATGGTTTCGATGAGGAGGTCTCGTCGAACTCCGTCGAAGTTCACGTCTCGAGATTGCGAAAGCGTCTGTCCGAATCGGGGGCGGATGTGACCATCCATACACTCCGCGGAGTCGGCTACCTTTTGTCGGAAGATGAAGCGGGATCAACGGCTTAGGATCATGTCAGGCCCCCTTAAGATAGATATTGTAGTTTTAATGCCGAATTCGCCCAAGGCGTGCGGCAGGTAGCATTAGGGATGAACGAAGAACGATTAAGCCACTGGTTTTCGTCGGCCAATGACATCACGTCCCGATTGGCCGAGACCGTTGAGATGTTGGATGACATTACCCGTCTGACGTCCGATTGGGTGTGGAGTTTGGATGCCGACCTGCGTCTGAACTTCATCTCCGAGAGAATTTTCGACAATTGTGGCATTCCGCCGGATCATGCGTTGGGTAAGACCTTGCATGAACTGGGCACGTTCGTCGGTGACGGTGACAACGGCCAACCGCCTAACTATCAAAAACCATTCCGCGACAAACCCTTTCAACTGACGTCGCGCGACGGGCTCGCGCATCATCTGTTGGTCAGCGCCTTGCCGGTCTTTTCCTACGAAACCGGGCAATTCACCGGCGTCCGCGGCATTGTCCGGGATATTACGGAGAAGACCCAGGCGGAAGGTGAATTCGAACGCCTTGGTTCCGCCATGGAAGAGATGTCGGAAGTCTTCATTTTGACCGATCACGATGATCGGCTAGTTTTCGTCAACCGTGAAGCGCGCATTGTCAATGATGTCGGCGAGGAATACCTCAATCCTGGCACACCATTTTCTAATTTTGTCACAGCAATGGCCCATTCGGGCGACGTTTCGGAAGCCATCGGGCGGGAAGAAGCCTGGATTGCGGAACGTCTTGAGCGGCATCGAAATCCCGGTCGGCCGTTCGAAATCAGGCGCGAAAACGGCAATCATTTCCTGGTTCACGATGAACGACTGCCCGACGGCAGCACGGCAACCTTCTCCCTCGATATCAGCGAACGCAAACAGATGGAGCGGGCTTTACAGGAAAGCATCAAGCGTCAACACGAGTTTGCTTCCGACGTCGCACATGAGTTGCGGACGCCGCTTGCCGTGTTGCGGGCCAATTTGGATAATCTGGAACGCTCAGACACCATCGAATCGTTGAAAACCGACGTCAGCAATATTTCTCGCGTGGTCGAGGAGCTGCTCACCGAATCGCGCGTTGACGACTTGGAAATCGTCATGGATGAGCGCGCCGACCTGATGGCCATTGCCAAGTCCGTCGCCGCCAACGTGGCGCCATTGGCGATCCGCCGCAACCGTCTCATCGAGGTTACCGGCATCAATGAACCAACCCTCGTTTGGGGCCGCACCCAGGCTCTGGAGCAGGCGGTCCGGAATCTGGTCGAAAATGCCATCGAACATTCCGACATGGATACCACGGTGACCATCAAGGTGACGGAATCGCCGGCCATCTATGTCATCGACCGGGGCGCTGGGATTCCCGATGAAAACAAGCAGACCGTTTTCACCCATCATTTGCGGGCCGACCGCCGCGGCAGCGTGCGTAGCGGCTTGGGTGTGGTTCGGCGTATCGCCGATGCTCACGGGGCGACCGTCGGCGTCAACGATGCGCCGGAGGGCGGGGCCGTGTTCTATATCCGTTTCCCCAGTTTCAACGAAATTGACTCGCCTGAGTGATTTGAGGCAGTGATTAACGGATGAGGCCGGTGCTGCGGCCCGCCAGGGAGGAATAATCGTGTCTGAACCGATCCGGCTGGCCGTCTTCGACTGCGATGGAACGCTGGTCGATTCCCAGCATTCAATTATTGGTGCCATGCACGGGGCCTTTGACGCCGCGTCGATCCCGCGTGCCGATGACAACGCCATCCGGCGGGTCGTCGGGCTGCCATTGCTGGACGCCATTGCGCGCCTGGCGCCGGGGACGTCGGAACCTGACTTGCGGCAGTTGAAAGAGGGCTACAGCATCGCTTGGCAGGCCATGCGCCAAAGCGGCGGTCTGGATGAGCCCTTGTACCCGGGCACCATTGACGTGCTGCGTGATTTGCAGGCCGCCGGCTGGGTCCTCGGGGTGGCCACGGGAAAATCCCATCGCGGCCTGGTCGGGACCTTGGAGAACCACGATGTCCTGAGGCGTTTCACGACGTTACAGACGGCCGACCGGGCGCAAGGTAAACCTCATCCGGAAATGCTTCTGAAGGCCATGGATGAGACTGGCGCGGCAGCGGAAAACACGGTGATGATCGGCGATACTACCTTCGACATGGAGATGGCTTGTGGTGCGGGAGTCGTGGCCATCGGCGTTGCTTGGGGGTACCATGAAACCGACGAACTTGAACGGGCCGGTGCTGTACGGGTAATTGGGGACTTCGGCGAGCTTCCCGGCATACTAAAAAACTTATCGGAGGATTGAGTAATGTCACGTTGGATCAAAGTCGTGCTGGGCATTGGCGTCCTGCTGGTCGCCGTCGTTGTCGCCGGCGTCGTCTATCTGATGAACCTGGATCTGAACCAATACAAGGGTCTGATTGCCGAGAAAGCCAAGGAAGCCACCGGGCGCGAACTGAAAATCGACGGTGACCTGGAATTGTCCATTTCCCTGAGCCCAAGGGTCTCAGTGGAAGGCGTCAGCTTCGCCAACGCCAAATGGGGCTCCAAGCCGCAGATGGTGACAATCAAGAAATTTGCCGCCGAGATGGCCCTGATGCCGCTGTTGTCGAAGCAGATCGACGTCAAACAGGTGATTTTGGAAGGCGTTGACCTGATCGCCGAGAAGGATTCCGGCGGTCACGGCAACTGGGAGTTCGGCCACGCCAAAAAGAAAGAGGCCAAGAAAGAAGATACGTCCGACGGTGATGATTTCGCCCTGCCGGTGGTCCGCAGCGTCGCCATCAAGGACGTCAAGGTGACCTACAAGGATACGAAGGCCGGCGCTGAATATGCGGTCGCCCTTGATGCCGTGACCCTGAACGCCGACAGCACGTCTGCGCCGCTCAACCTGCAGGTCAAGGGCAGCCTCAATGGCCAGGCCTTCTCCGTTGGCGGCACGCTGGGCTCAATCCAGGCCTTGGCCGGCGGTGGCATGTTCCCGGTCAAATTGGACATCGCTGCCTTGGCCGCGACGATCGGTCTGGACGGCAAGGCCGGTGTCGAGGACGGCAAGCCGAAGGCCGATCTGAAATTGGCCTTGAAGGGCGCCAAGCTGGAAGACACCTTGGCTGCCGCCGCGGCCCTGGCACCGGCCGCCAAGGACGTCAAGCTGCCCGTCGGCGGCGCCTATCATGTCAACGCGCAGGCCAAGCTCAACGGTCCGACCAAGGTGGCCTTGGAAAATCTTGATCTCGGTCTCGGCAAGTTGGCCTTCAAGGGCCGTTTGGCGGCCGATCTGTCCGGCAAACGCCCGGCGGTTGACGTCGCCTTGGCCACCGACACCTTGAACTTGGACGAACTGTTGCCAAAGGGCGATGGCAAGGCCGTGCCGGCAAAGAAATCCGACGATGGCCGTGTCTTCCCCAATGACCCCTTGCCCCTGGACGGCCTCAAAGCCGCCGACGCGAAGGTCAAGTTTACGGCCAAGAAGATCATTGTCCAGGGTATGCAGGTCAGCAATCTCGACCTCGGTGTAAACCTGAAAGGCGGGCGTATCGCCGTGAAACCCCTGAACGCCGGCTTTGGTGGCGGCAAGATCAGCGGCGACGTGGTCGTCGATGCATCGCGAAGCACACCAAGCCTGAAAGCCATCATCGGCGTCAAACAGGTCGACTATGGCAAGGTCCTGACGGAACGCGGCCTGACGGACATCGCCAAGGGTAAGGTCGACGTGGACGTCAATGTCACCGGGGCCGGCGGCTCCGTTCGGCAGATCATGGCCGGATTGAACGGTAAGACCCGCATCGTCACCAAGGATGGCCAGCTTGAGAGCGGTGCATTGAATCTGATTTCTACCGATCTTTTGAATGTCTTCGACAGCCAGGACGACAAGAAGATTGTCTGCGGTGTCATTCATTTCGACATCAAGAAGGGCATGGCCGATGCCCGCGCCGTTGTCTTTGA
>CAZQPC010000053.1:0-18736 GCA_964595005.1 uncultured Magnetovibrio sp. | reverse complement strand
CGTTGACGAGGCCGGTCTGTTCGTCTTCGAAGACAGCTTCCCAATCGGTGGTTCCGTCTTTCGTCTTCGGCCAAGAAGCTGGTGAGTCTTTCGGCACAGGTTTCCCTTTCGCGCGGGCCATCGTGGTTTCAAAAAAAACCGGAATTACACATAGAACCACCGCGCCCGCGCGCAGTGTCCGACGGTACATATTACATCACAGATATAGACTTATGATGTATTTAAATATTTCTATATATTTCGGAAGATGTATAAATCAGGCAGGCGGCAGGGGCGATTTCAATCCACTTGCCGAATTGAAAATAACAACCTTGTCCGTCTTCGAAACTCGGCCGTCCGTCAATGACTGGCTGTAAGCGGCAAGACAGGCCGCGCCTTCCGGGCATAAATGCACGCCATCACGGCGGCCGGCCTCAGTTCTCATTTCGGCCACCTGCCGGTCCGAAACGGCAACCGCAAACCCTTCGCTTTGGTAAAGGGCGCTGAGAATAAGTCGGTCCCCAAACGCCTTGCGGACCCGCACACCGTGAACCTGGGTATCGACGTCCTGCCAAGGATGTTTGACTTCCTCAAAACCTTTGTCGAAAGCCTCGACGATAGGTCCGCAGCCCGTCGATTGTACGGCCACCATGCGCGGCAAGGGCCCCGCAAGCCATCCCAGTTGACGGAGTTCCTGAAAGGCTTTCCACATGCCGATCAACCCCGTGCCGCCGCCGGTCGGATAGAAGATGACGTCAGGCAACGTCCATTTGCCCTGCTCCGCCAGTTCAAGCCCCATGGTCTTCTTGCCTTCAATGCGATAGGGCTCCTTCAGGGTTGAGAGGTCAAACCAGCCATCCGCCGGCATGATCTGCACCATGGCTTCGGCGCAGACATCGATTAACCCATCGACTTCATGAACAATCGCGCCATGCAGTTCAGCCTCGCGTATGGTTTCCGCCGGGGCATCAGCCGGCACGAATACCGACGACCGCATCCCCGCCCGCGCGCCATAGGCGGCCATGGCAGAGCCCGCATTGCCCGCCGTCGGCACCGCGACATCGCTGACACCGAAAGATTTCAGCATGGTAATAGCAATGGCCATACCGCGCGCCTTGAACGTGCCGGTCGGCAATCGGCCTTCATCCTTCGCCGACAACACACCGCCACCAAGGTAGGCCGCCATCGCGGGCAACCCGACCAAGGGCGTCACCTGCTCGCCCAGCGAAACGATATGAGCCGGATCTTCGTAGGGCAGAAACTCGCGATAGCGCCACAGGTTCCACGGGCGTGCGGCCAGTGAGCTTTTATCAACGGCCGCCGCCACGCCGTCCAGGTCGTAGCGCACCAACAAAGGCGCATTCGCCACGGAGACGCCGTAAGGCGGCGCGCCATCATGAACAGCGCTCGTTCTCGAACACTCAAGGTGGCGAACAAAGCACCGTCTGTCGGTCATTCTATGGCCTTCCATTCTCACGCATTCGTGTCGCACGATTGATTGGCAATCCTTGCCGAAGTTATCAAAGTTAGGCAGATGAAACACGCTTCGATCATTTTCGCCCTGGCGCTTAGCGTCATCACATTCGCATCCGCAGGCGCCGCATCCCTTGCGCTTTCGGAAACGACCGCAACGGCTATTGCCGCCATGACGCCGCTTTCCAAGCATCCACCGCCATCAATCACCGGAAAGCCGGTCGTCATCAGCTTTTTCGCCAGTTGGTGCCCGCCCTGCACCGATGAGTTTCAACAACTCAACCAGCTGCGCGCGCGGTTCCGTGAAGCAGACCTGGCCATCATCTCGCTGAATATGTTCGAAGGACATTTCGAAAAAAATCGCAAGCACCGCATGAAGCGGTTTCTCAATCGGACGGCGCCGACATTTCCGGTTCTTGGCGGCCTGAGCGACGACGCACTGTCCGGCCTATTCGGCGGCATCGATCGCATTCCGACCGTGTTGATCTTCGATAAGGCAGGGCAAGCCGTTTATTCCTTCATCCACAAGGTCGACGCGGTTAAGCGCCATGCGACTTTTCGAGAATTGGAAGAAATCATTACTCCCTTGGTTACAGCGCCATGAGCGGGGTGAAATTGGCGCTGGCATGTGCCATGAAAATGCCCGATTTCGCCCAAAATACCGCCACGCGTGGCGATCAGTCTGATTTGCATGGAACGTATGGCAACGGGGATTTTTCTGATGACCACAATACCCATGCAGGGCTGCATCGATTTTAAAACCGCGCCGATGGTGCAACGAAATCTGATGGGGCACCTGGCGAAGGATGAACCGCTTCGTCTCGACATGTCTGAGGTGACCTGGATCGACAGCGCAGGATTGGCCAGTCTGGTCCGTCTGTTAGCGGAAGCCCGCAGTCGCGGCGGCGACATCATTGTCGAACGGGCCAGCGATGCGGTCATCCGGATGATGGAATTGGCGCGCTTGGATATTCTGTTTCAGCCGGCTGAAAATGAATCCGCTTCCTAGAGCGGTTAAAGTCTAACCGGCGGCCGCGGCGGGTTTTAACAGGTCATCAACAAAAAAACCCTGAAACATGGTGATGCCCAGTTGATGTCCGGTGTTCAGACCCTGTTCGTCATCGAGCCGGGCCAGAACGATGAGTGTGCCGCCCGCCTGAGTTCGCGCAATCTCATCCTTGAAATTCGGCAATACGTCCTCGGCGCCCGGCCGCCAGAATATTTTTGCCATATTGGCATTCAAGCGGGATAGGTTCACGACGCCGGTCGTTTCGGGAAAAATTGCATCCACGGCAACGGTCCCGCCGCGCGACTGGATCAGCTGGCTGGCAATCATATATTCATCGAAATGCTGAAGAATGTTGGCCTGCCGAAACTCAAAAACAACGTTCGCGAACACCTTGTCGTCACCCGCGTCGACGATGTTCTGAAAACCTTTCGTGAAGACGCTTTCGACGTTCAGGTTGATGGAGCATTTTTCCTGGCCGGGATTGACATCATTGTATGAATTCAACACCAACTGATCGAGGGTAATGGTCAGTTGATTGAACAGATTGCCGCTGCCACGCAATTCGACCTGCTTGAAAACATGTTTTTTCAGCATGTCCATGCCGATGAAATATTCCTGCATGATCTGATGCGGCGGCTTACCCGGCTGAATAATCGCGATCTTCTGATTTCGAATGAACATTTTCGAAAACTGCTCAGACCCCAGTTCCTTGCTGACGGTGACGACCATTTCAATATCGTCTTCCTGAAGCCGGCGCATATTGTGGAATTCAGGCGCCGCCTCCTTTTTGTCGAAACTGGCCAGCCGTTCCATCAATTTCATGGCGGTGGCCTTGTTGAACCGCAGATCGATAATCCGCACCAATCGGCTCTGATCAACCATGCCGAAGTTATCGGGGAAATGTTCCTGAATCAGGCGTAACAGCGCCACTTTAACGTCCGAGTTAATGCCGAACTGGTTGTAGTCGGTCATTTTAATCAAGACGCCGCGCTCCGTCGCAGCGAGGTCGTAAACCTTGCCGGCGTAGCGTTCCGTGAATTCAACAATACTGCGATTGAAATCGAGCCAGAACTTTTCTGTTGCCGTCGATATCGGCAGCATGCTCAACGAGACAAGCAGCAGGGAATTGAACTCCGAAGGCGTGTCCGGCATCTTCTGCAGCCGGTCCAGCAGGGCCGGCGCTTTCGGCAGGTCATATTTTGGGATCTCAGTGGTCACGATTCACCCTTATTTTCCCCTGTGCCAATATAACCGAATTAATACTGCCAACGGGTTAACGCCTGATCCTTTCGCTTTTCGGATCATAAAGTGGCCGCAGGGACGCCGACGCGGACACCCGTGTTCCAGCGACTTCGACTTCATAGTCGCCCGCGTCAATGAACGCGGGCGAAATTAGACCGTCGCATTCCACGTAGCCCAGCCCAATGGCGCCGCCAAGCGAATGCCCATACATCCCGGATGTAATATAGCCTGAAATACTGCCGTCCCGGTATACCGGCTCATTGTGATAAAGAAGCGGCTCGGGATCATTCAGTCGAAATTGAACGAGACGTTTCGAAATGCCTTTATCACGCTGCCGCAACAAAGCGTCGCGGCCGATGAATTCGGCCGGCTTGTCCCAGGCCACGGCGAACCCCAAGCCGGCCTCTAGAGGTGTTTCTTCATCGGAAATGTCGTGTCCCCAATGGCGATACGCTTTCTCCATGCGTAAAGAGTTCACCGCATGCATACCGACTTGGGCCATATCATGGTTTTGTCCGGCTTCGTTGATCAACTCATACACATGTGGCGCCATGTCACTGCTGACGTAGAGCTCCCAACCCAATTCTCCGACATAGGTGATTCGCGACGCGCGCACCAGGGCGTAGCCCAATTCAATTTCTCGGCTCGTCCCGAACGGAAACGCCTCATTTGATAAATCGTCCGGCGTCAGTGATTGCAACAGGTCTCGGGCATTCGGGCCCATCACCGCCAGAACGGCATAGCCACTTGTAACGTCCGTAAAAACGCACCGAGAATCTTCGGGCGTGTTCTTTTTCAGCCAATGCATGTCTCGAACTTGTGAGCCCGCCGACGTTACGACCAAAAAGTCATCCGCTGCCACACGGGTGACGGTCAGATCCGTTTCGATCCCGCCCCGTTCGTTAAGCCACTGGGTATAAACGGTCCGGCCCGGCTCAACAGACACGTCATTGGCGGAAATGCGGTTGAGGACGGATTCCGCGTCCGCGCCTTGCACCCGGAACTTCGCAAACGTCGACATATCCATAAGGCCGACGTTCTCGCGCACTGCCAGGTGCTCGGCGGCGGAAAATTGGAACCAGTTCTGGCGCTTGAAGGAGTATTCGTAAACCGGCTCGACGCCTTCCGGCGCAAACCAGTTGGGCCGCTCCCAACCGGCCGTCTCACCGAAACACGCGCCGTTGGCGGCATGACGGTCATGCAGGGGTGTACGCCGGACCCCACGCGATGTGGTGTACTGGTGGAAGGGCCAATGGACGTCGTAAAGCAGCCCCAAGGTTTCGCTCACCCGATCGCGCAAGTAACGGCGGTTTCCTTGAAACGGCAGATTGCGCCGGATATCAACGGAGTTCAGATCGACCGGCGGCAGGCCATCGCGCATCCATTCCGCCAAAGCCTGGCCAATACCGCCGGCCGATTGGATACCGATTGAATTCAGCCCCGCCGCGACGAACAGATTATCGACTTCCGGCGCCGGCCCCATATGGTAACGGTCGTCGTGCGTGAAGCTCTCCGGCCCACAGAAGAAGGTTTGAATACCGGCCTCTTCGAAGATCGGCATGCGATGCATGGCGCCTTCAAGGATTGGCATAAAGTGATCAAAATCGTCGGGCAATTGGCCAAACTCAAAATCATCGGGAATGCCATCCATGCCCCACGGCTTGGCGACGGTCTCAAATGCACCAAGCAGCAATTTGCCTGCGTCTTCCTTGTAGTAGGCACAGGCGTCGTAGTCCCGATAGACGGGCAGGTCCGGCGTGATCGCCTTGTGGGGCTCGGTCAGAACATAAAAATGTTCGCAGGCATGCAGCGGCACATTGACGCCGATCGCCGAGGCGAACTCACGGGTCCACATCCCACAGGCCAGCACAACAAAGTCGGCGGCGATGTCACCTTTTTCCGTCCGCACGCCGACGGCCTTGCCATCATCGACGAGAACTTCGTCAACCTTGGTGCGTT
The DNA here is from genome assembly GCA_964595005.1 of uncultured Magnetovibrio sp. GTDB lineage: Bacteria > Pseudomonadota > Alphaproteobacteria > Rhodospirillales > Casp-alpha2 > UBA3470. The sequence goes on along the minus strand of CAZQPC010000053.1, from coordinate 13,074 downwards.
CGAATATTTGCGCGCCGCCCATGCGGGCACCTTTGGCCAGCGCCTGGGTGATGCCGACGGGGTCCGCCTGGCCGTCTGAAGGAATGAAAATGCCGCCGACGATGTCATCGACGTTGAGCAGCGGATAATGATCTTTGCAACCGCCGGGGCCCAGTACATCGACCTGCAGGTCAAAGACCTTCGCCATGTCGGCCCGGCGGACCAGGTCCTCCATGCGGCCATCGTGGGTCGCGGTGGATAGGGAGCCGTTGATCTTGTAGCCCGTTGCCTGGCCGGTTTCCTGTTCAAGGCTGAGATAAAGCTCAGCCGTATACTTGGCCAATTTGGTCATGTTCTGGCTGTCGCGCAGTTGGCCGATCAGGCCGGCGGCATGCCATGTCGTGCCCGACGTCAATTGTTTGCGTTCCAGCAAAACAACATCATCCCATCCGATCTTGGTCAGGTGGTAGGCGATGGAACATCCAATGACACCGCCGCCGACAATGACGACGCGGGCCTTGTTCGGCATTTCCTTGGCCATGGTCAAATCTCCCTCGGTTGTGCTGCCCCGATTGTTGAGCGCAGCGACAAGCTATTCGCTGCCGTCTCAATAGGTCGGTGGCGCGATGACCCATAAGACAGTGGTTTCGGCATTACCTGGGTTCTTGCTTCGGTGCGGCTCACTGAGCGGAAATTGAAACGAATCACCTTGATGCAGGTGATAATGATTGTCGCCGATCCAGATTTCCAACTCACCCTTGAGCACGACTCCCGCCTCCTCGCCCGGTCGGCTGTATTTCTTTTCTCCCGTTGCGGCGCCCGGCGCAAAGGTGCCCATGATCACTTCGAAACCGCCATTCAGTGTCGGCGACAGCAGTTCCTCGGCAATGCCGGCACCAGTGAAATCCAGCCGGCGGCGCCGCGCCTTGCGGACCACGGTGCCCCGTTCATCGTCACGCCCGGCACCGTCGCCCTGGAAGAACCAGTTGATGCCGATCCCCAGGGCGCCGGCTATTTCATGCAGGACTTGGATATCCACCGACGAAATATTGCGCTCAACCTGCGAAAGATGGCCGACCGAACAGCCGATCTTTTCCGCGAGAACCTTGAGTGTCATGCGGCGCGCTTTGCGCAACTCCCGCACTTGATCGCCAATCCGCGCGGGCTGCCGCCGGTCGGATTCGGAGACGGCGCTGTTTTTGGCTCGGTCCGCGCTCCGCCTTGCCATGACGATGCCTCCTCAACGACGATGCCTGGACAGTATATAAACGTCGTGAAATTAAATAAACTTTTTTCACGAGTAAATATTTAATTTCATTTCGTGCATGACCCGACCTTATTGATCGGTATCTCTTCACCTGTCATTTCATCAGCGCGGGTCGCTAAATACGCGGCAGTCATTTCAATAGAGGGGCAGTCATTTCAATGGAAGGCATGACGACCGGAATTTTGGGCCAGTTCAATTGCCGCCGCGACCGGACAGACTGAGCGGCGGTTCGGTGCCGAAATAGCGGTAGTTTTCCCGGGTCAACGTTTCCGACCGGGCGATGGAAAGAATAACGGCCGTATCGGCATCGCCGTCGGATAGCGGCAATCGAAGCGATTCGAACCCAAGCGCCAGGCCCGACAGGGTCGTGTGGCGTTTTCGAATAAGGAAAACCGAACGCGTTTCAACGACCTGCGCGTATTCCTGCCGCAGCGTCCGCGACATGGACGCAGGCTCGAACTCGGAAACCGACCGGCCGGTAAGCTCCTGTCCCTGCAGACGCGCCCGCTCCGTTCCCCAAAACCGGTAGACGAAGTCTTCCGGGTCATGCTCGACGTTCACGGCAACACACCAAGGAATTACCTTCGGCGGCAAATTCTCCAGGGAAAAGCCGAACCATGTCGGTGCCCAATCCGCGCCGCGAACTTCATTCCAGCGGCTGAAGACAACCGACAGCATGCCGCTAAGGTCTTCCGCCGTCGGCGAGATCACCGTGCGATCAAATTCAGCGATCGATGTTTCCGACATATGTCACCTGCCTGAGTTTCATTCTTACCGCAGCCCTTGTAGGGTTCAAGGCTAACCCCACGACTTGTGGATGCGCGCCATGGCAACACCGCCCTCCGAACCAGCCGGAAATTGGCTGCGCCTCGCCGTCGGCGGCGGGGCGGCATTGTTTCTCGGCATGGGTCTCGGGCGTTTTTCCTATTCGCCGCTGATTCCGGCGCTGATTGCAGAAGGCCAACTGACAGGCGCCGAGGCCGGATACGTCGGCGCCGGCAACTTGGCCGGCTTTCTGGTCGGGGCCCTGGTACAGCCATATTTGCGCTCGGTGATGGGCGAACGGCGCACCTTGAATGTCGGCCTGCTGACGGCATTTACCTGCCTGGCCGCCAGCATCGTTGCCCTTCCCGCCCCCTGGGCCTTTCCCTGGCTGGCCTTCTGGCGTGGTTTGGTCGGCCTGGCGGTCGGCGTGATCATGGTGCAGGCCCTGGCCGTCGTGACCCGCGCGGCGCCACCGGAGAAACTGGGCGTCGCCTCGGGGATCGTATTTACCGGCGTCGGCGCGGCGATCCTGCTGACCGGGATCGGCGTGCCGCGTCTCCTGGAAATTGGCCTGTCCGGCGCCTGGGGCGGCCTCGCCGCGATCGGCGCCGTGGCGGCGGCCGTTGGGCTTTGGGGATTTGCCGCGTCCATTCCCGGTGCCGGCACCGGCCCTGCGGTGACGGTTGACGACGCCCCGCCGATCAACCCCTCGGCGGCCAATCGCCTCGCCGCGGCGCAGACGATGTTCTCCATCGGGCTGATCCCACATACCATTTTCTGGGTCGATTTCATCGTCCGCGGCCTCGGCCACGACATCGGTATGGGCGGTCTTCACTGGGCCCTGTTCGGCCTCGGTGCCTTGACCGGCACGACGTTTTGGGGATGGCTGGCCGACCGCATCGGCTTTCGTGCCGGGCTGGTCCTGGTGTTCACCAGTTTGGCCGCCGGATTGATTCTGCCGGTGTTCAATTCCGCCGGTTGGGCGCTGGTGATCTCGTCTTTGGTGGTCGGCGCCCAGCCCGGGTGTTCGGCCCTACTGTCCGGACGCACCCAGCAGTTGTTCGGTGGCGCGGGCATGCCCCGCGTCTGGCGGCGCATGACGCTGGCGGGCGGGGTCGGACAAGGCATTGCCGGTTACATTATGGTCGCCGTGTTCGACGCCACCGGCAGCTACGCGGCAATGTTTCTGATCAGCGGCGCCGCGTTTTCGGCCGGCGCGATTGTCTCGGCCAGCATCAAACAACCCTAAGCCGCCCCCAGTCGTTCCGCCAACTGCGGAAAGCTGTCGACGATGATGTCATGGTGCGGGTTCGGTTCCGGATCGGGCGGACCGGCCGGGCCCCATTCGTCGGGGCGCCGAACGAAGGCCGTCTTGAATCCAACTGCCTTGGCCGCATCCAAATCGAAATTATGACAGGCGACCATGCAGCATTCGCCAACTTCCAACTGCAGGAACCGGGCCGCCGTCTCATAAGCTTCCGGCAACAGCTTGTATTTGCCAATGGCTTCACAGGAAATGACGGCATCCCAGCTCAGGCCGTTGCGTTTCGCCGTGTCGATGATGATCCGGAAACTGAGGATGGTGAAGGACGCACAGATGAATTTTTCGCGGAGCTTCGGCAGGACGGCGGGAAAATCCGGCCAGCAGATGAAGTTATGCGGCCGCTCCCAGGCCAGGGCGTGACGTTCTTCATCCGTCGCCGCCGCCAATCCATTGGCCTCCAGCACCTCGTCCACGGCGGCCCGATGGGCACCGTCGAAGTTGTAGGCGGGCGGCTCGTGTTCGCCCAGGTTCAACATGCGTTTCAGCGATCCGCGGCGAATGTCATTGGCCAGGGCCGGCCAATCGGCGTCGACGCCATACTTGGCCCCCAGTCCCTCGAGGCCTTCGCGAAAACCCGTGTGCCAATCGAGGATGGTACCGCCGGTGTCGAAGGTCAGGGCTTTGATGTCGTTCAAACTCATGAGTTCCCCCGCTCCGGCATATTATGTGCGCACGGCCGTATCAACCCAAATTGTCACCGGGCCGTCATTGATCAAGGAAACTTGCATGTGGGTACGGAACCGGCCCGTCTCCACAGGCACCGCCTCGCCTTGCAGGGCCGCCACGAAATGCCCGTAAAGGCGCTCGGCGGTTTCAAAATCGGCGGCGCTGGAAAAACCGGGCCGGTTGCCCTTGCGGGTGTCGGCGGCCAGGGTGAATTGACTGATCGCCAGGACCGAGCCACGAACGTCTTGCACGGAGAGGTTCATCTTGCCGCCGTCATCATCAAATATCCTGAGCCGCGCCACTTTGCGGGCCAGCAATTCAGCCTCCGCCTCTCCGTCGCCATCCATGGTGCAGACCAGAACCACCAAGCCGGGTCCGACAGCGCCTAGCATTTCGTCGGTGTCGACGGCCCGAACCGAGGCCTCCGTCACCCGCTGCAACAACGCCCGCATGGCGGCCCCCGCCGCTCAGGTCGGCGCCGTGTCGGAGCCGGAATGGAAGTTGAACACCGCCCCCTCCTTGATCCCCGACGGCCAGCGCGCCGTCACCGTCTTCAGGCGGGTATAGAACCGCACACCTTCCATGCCATGAACGGAATGGTCACCGAACAGCGACGACTTCCATCCGCCGAAGGAATGATAGGCAACCGGCACCGGGATCGGGACGTTGACACCGACCATGCCGATGTTGACGGACTGGGTGAAATCCCTGGCCGTGTCACCGTCGCGGGTGAAGATGGCCGCGCCGTTGCCGTATTCGTGATCCAGCACCAATTGTTTGGCGCCGTCGTAACTGTCCTCGCGGACGACGGACAGCACGGGACCGAATATCTCATCGGTGTAAACGGACATGTCCGGCGTCACCCGATCGATCAGCGTGCCGCCGACAAAGAAACCGTCCTCATAGCCCTGCAAGGACAAACCGCGTCCATCGACCACCAGTTCCGCCCCGGCCGCCACACCTTCGTCGATGTAACGCTCAATGCGTTCCTTCGATTCGCGCGTGATTACCGGTCCCATCTCGGCCGCCGTATCCGTGTAAGGGCCGACCTTCAGACTTTGCACCCGGGGCGCCAGCTTCTGGACGAACGCGTCGGCCGTTTCCTCGCCCACCGGCACGGCCACGGACACCGCCATGCAGCGTTCGCCGGCCGACCCATAGGCCGCGCCCATGACCGCGTCGACGGCTTGGTCCATGTCGGCGTCGGGCATGATCAGCATGTGGTTCTTGGCGCCGCAGAGCGCCTGCACCCGCTTGCCGGCCGCCGCCGCCGTCTCATAGATGTAGCGCCCGATGGCCGTTGAACCGACAAAACTGATGGCGTCCACGCCGGGATCCGTGAGCAGCGTATCGACCGCCTCCTTGTCGCCGTTAATGACGTTCATGCAGCCTTTCGGTAATCCCGCTTCAAGCATCAGTTCCGCCAGTCGAATGCCGCACGACGGGTCACGCTCCGACGGTTTCAAGATGAAGGTGTTGCCGCAGGCAAGCGCGACTGGGAACATCCACATGGGCACCATGGCCGGAAAGTTGAACGGCGTGATGCCGGCGCAGACACCGACCGGCTGGCGCACCCCGAAGCTGTCGACCCCGCCTGCGACGCCTTCCGAATACTCACCTTTCAGGAGCTGCGGAATGCCGCAGACGAATTCCACCACCTCCAGGCCGCGCGAGATCGAACCCTTGGCGTCCTCGATGGTCTTGCCGTGTTCGGAGGAGACCAGCACCGCCAGTTCGTCCATGTTCTTCTTGATCAGGTCGCGGAAGCTGAACATCACTTGGGCGCGCTTCGCCGGCGGCGTCGCCGCCCAGCCGGGCAAGGCCGCACGGGCCGATGCAATGGCGGTCCGCACGTCATCGGCACTGGCCAAGGGGACCTGCTTGGCAACCTCGCCGGTGGCCGGATTGTTGACGCCGCCCATGCGACCTCCGGTCCCTTGGACGCTTTCGCCATCAATGAAGTGGTAAAGTTGTTCGCTCATTGTTTGGTTCCTGGTTTTTGTGGTGGGTCGCCCAAATGGGCCCGATTTTTAATGCCGTCACCCAGATTGCCGGAACCGGCCTGACGATGGGAGGGGAATCTTGCGCTGGGCCCACGAAATATCGAATTTTGGTCTTATGGTTCATTGCCGATCCGCAACCGTTGAAACGTTACTGAATTTCCTGCGGTTGACATAATGCAAACAATGTGACCTCAAAAAACCGCAGATTTTAGCCGTTTTCGGCACCGATGGGGTGTTTACGTGCCTTATCTCAACTTCTTCGTATTTTAGCCGCAAATCGCAATTTCATCGGCATCGCAAATATAGAACATAATAGATACATTCTATTTTTTCGTAGCTGGAAAACCGCCGTTCAAAGGACCGCTGCAGGCCTTGCGGAAAGCTGATTTTTCGAAAATTTTCTCTTGCAATCATACACTTGGCCTTTATTGTCGCGGCGCGTTACCAAGTCGTTGTTGATTTCTCGATTACCCGTTTTGACGGATAGCCAGGTTACTTCCCCGACATTGTAAACGTTCATTGAGGAACGCCGCATGGGGCGGCGGTAAATTCAAAATTGTCGTGAAAGGAAATGATCATGGCTAACGGTACAGTCAAGTGGTTCAACTCTGCGAAGGGTTTCGGTTTTATTGAACAAGAAGACGGCTCCAAGGATGCCTTCGTGCATATCAGCGCCGTCGAGCGTTCGGGCCTGTCCAATCTCACCGAAGGTCAGAAAGTCACCTTCGACCTGGTCGCCGGCCGGGACGGAAAGATGGCTGCTGAGAACCTCACCATCGCCGAATGATTTGTTAGGGGCGGTCGATGACCGCCCCTTTCCATCGGCTCACTTCTTGGGCCCGGTCGTGCCCGGCAGCGTCGAACTCAGTCGCCGTGCGGCACCAGTATCTGACGCACCGCGTCGCCGCTGGCCAGCCGGTCGAAACCGGCATTCAATTCATCAAATCCCACGTGGCCGTCGATCAGCTTATCAACGGGCAATTCGCCGCGCATATACGACGCGATAAATCGCGGCACGTCACGCACCGGCACGCATGATCCCATATAGCTGCCCAGGATGGATTTCTCATTGCCGACCATGTCGGCGTGTTCAAAGCTGAACTTGGCACCCGCCGGCGACAGGCCCGCAGTGACCACGGCGCCGCCACGCACCGTGATGGCATAGGCCGTTTCCATGGCCGGGATGGCGCCTGCAAGTTCAACGGCGTAATCAACGCCGCCGCCGGTCAGATCCTTGACCTGCTCCACCAGATCATTGTCCTTGCCGTTTAAGGCATGGGTGGCCCCAAGGGTCCGCGCCAATTCCAATTTGCGCTCATCAATGTCGATGGCGATGATTTCCTTGGCACCAGCCATCTTGGCGCCCATGACACCATTCAGACCGACCCCGCCCAGGCCGATCACCGCGACGGGATCGCCAGGCCGGATGCGCGCCGTGTTGGTCACCGCGCCAACACCGGTCATCACCGCACAGCCGAACAGGGCGGCATCAGCCAGATCAAGCGACGGGTCGATGACGACAATGCTGCCGCGGTCAACGACGGCGTACTCTGCCATGCAGGAGACGCCGGTGTGGTGACCGACGCGGTTGCCGTCGGCGTCGCGGATGCGGCTGCCGCCACCCATCAACTCACCCTTGGCGCCCGCGGCCCCGGCGATTTCGCAGATTTGCGGCCGGCCTTCCAGACAGCGGCGACAGCGGCCGCAGGACGGGCTGAATTGAAAGACAATATGATCGCCAACCTTCAAATCCGAAATGCCGGGACCGACCTCGACGATCTCACCCGAGCCTTCATGTCCCAACACGATGGGTAGTTCCTTGGGCCGCGAGCCGTTCATCACGGAAAGGTCGGAATGACACAACCCGGCCCCGGCGATGCGCACCAACACCTCACCGGCTTCGGGCGGATCCAATTCGATCTCTTCAATGGTCAGCGGGACGCTTTCCGCATAGGGCAAGGGGGCGGTGGAGGTTCGGAGCACGGCGGCCTGGCATTTCATGGCGAATTCCTAATCTGTGGACGACATAAACTAAGAGCGAATTTCCCATCGGGCAATCTCAGACATTTCATAATCCGCCACGGACGCAAATTGGCTTTTTGCGTGATTCCATTTACCCTTCGCTGCCTAGGCCGTTTTGAGAAGAGCCTCGATGATGAATGACATAACCAACCCCGCCGGAATTACCGTAACTCCGGCCGCCGACCCAAATGCCCGGAGATTGACGGCGGCGGAAATCGATCAGTTCGCCCGCGACGGTTATGTCAAGGATCTGCCCGTGTTCGCGCCCGACGGCGTTGCGGAATTACAAGCCCTGTTCGATGACCTAGCGGCCCGCCTGCCGGAAGATGTCGACGTCAACAAAGTCAACATGTGGCACAAAGCAAGCCGCCGGTTCCATAACATCTGCCGCACGCCGGCGATCCTCAACTACGTCGAAGATTTGATCGGTCCCGATTTCTTTCAATGGGGCGGACAATTCTTCGTCAAGTATCCGGGCGATGGCTCCGAGGTCCCCTGGCATCAGGACGCTCAGTATTGGCCCCTGACACCGCATCGCACCGTCACCGTCTGGCTGGCCGTCTTCGACACGGATGAAGACAACGCCGCCATGCAGATCGTCCGGGGCAGCCACAAATCCGGCAACCTTTGTCATCACACCAACGACGCGCCGAACCTTGTGCTGAACCAGGAAGTCGATGCCGACCATATCGATCGGAAAAACATTGTCACCTTGGACCTGAAAGCCGGGCACATCTCGCTGCACGACGACGGCCTGCTGCACGGCTCCGGCGCCAACAACTCCGACCGTGTGCGAGCCGGCCTGGCCATGCGCTTTTGTCCGACCAACGTACAATGCGATCTGAACGTCTGGCCGACTTTCGAGGCCTACATGGCGCGCGGCTCCGACACGCACAATCTCAATCCCAGCGGACCGGTCCCGAACGGCGAGGCGTTCCCGGTCCGGAAATTTCAACACTCATCAGACTTTGTCACACCATCGGCTTGACCAATAAATATTCGGGAGGACCCCAATCATGAGCGATCTGAAAATTACCAAACATGACATCTTGGAAAAGACACCGGACATGTTGCAAAAGCAGCTCTATATCGTCCACACCAAGCCGACCAACGGCCTCGGCCCGATCATGGAAAACATCGGCCCGCACCTGGAGTTTCAGGTCAGGATCGAACAGGAAGGCATCATGTTCGCCGCCGGTCCATTATGGGCCGATGACGAAGAAACCTGGGAAGGCGAAGGCATGGTCGTGATCCGCGCCGACAACCTGGCCCACGCCCGTGAGATTGCCGCCTCCGACCCCATGCACGCCAGCGGTGCCCGCGATTTCACGGTGCGGCCGTGGCTGGTCAATGAAGGCGGCTTCAACCTGCGCGTCACCTTCTCCGACGGCGGGCGAAAGCTGGATTAAGGGCGATGATTTTCGTCATTCACGGCTTCGACAAACCGGGCGGCACAATCCGCCAGAATTTGATCGAGGCACACCGGACCTACATGGATTCCGATGACGCCAACGTGCTGTCATCCGGTCCCTTGGTGGCCGACGACGGCGAAACCATGATCGGCAGCCTTTTGATCGTCGAAGCCGAAAGCCGCGAAGCCATCGACGCGCTGGTCGCCGGTGACCCGTTCGTCAAGGCCGGTTTGTTCGCAAACATTCAGGTAACCCGCTGGTACCAGCGGGTCGGCAGCTTCGCCAACCCGGGCTAGGCGTAAACAACGGCGCCGAAGATATCCGAGAGCTTTACGCGGCGCTCAGGCGGAAGTCGAAGTTGACGTTGCAATAGGGAAGCTCAACACCCGGCATGGCCGGCGTTTCGGCGCCGTCGGCCTCGACAAAATTCAAGATTAGCGATTCGCGCACTCCGAACACGGCATCCTCATCCAGATAGGGATCATCATCGGGAAACAGTTCCGTCACCAGCGGCTTATATCCGTCGGCGGTGATTTTGAAATGAATGTGACCGGTCCGCCAGGGATGGCGGCCGGTAGCCCGCAGCATGTCACCCACGGGGCCATTTTCCGGCACCGGATAGGGCACCGGCTTGATGGTCGAGAACAGGTATTCGCCGGCATCGTTGGTGACGGTTCGGCAGCGCAGGTTTTCGTCGTCCTGGCCCGGGTCCTGAACCTGATAGAGGCCGTTCGCGGCGTTTTGCCACAAATCCATGACGGCGCCGGCAACCGGGACGCCTTTCATGTCCATGACCTTGCCCTGAACAATGGTCCTGATTCCGTCGTTATCCTTCAGCATGTCGGCACCGAAACCCAACTCCGGCGCACCTTCGACATAGAAGGGGCCGAGCAGGCTGGCTTCCGTGCCGCCCGTCTCATTGGGGTCGATCAGATCAACCAGCGATGAGACCCCCAAGGTGTCGGAGAAAATAATGAACTCGTTGCGAATCTCATCGGTAACTTCGGAGGCCTTCAAGAACAAATCCATGGCCACGCGCCATTCGTGTGACGTCAGATTGACGTCGCGCACGAAGCCGTGCAGGTGCTTGATCAGCGACGTCAGGATTTCCTGAGTACGCGGGTCTTCCGATTTGGCGACACTGGCAATAACGGCGTCGGTGATGGTGGCTTCGTTGACGTTACGCATGATATTTTCCCAAGATTCCTTTGACATGAGGGCGTGTGGTCGTGAATTTCGTCATTTGGAGCACAAATTTCAACACCTTTCCCTGTACGCAGCGGTATCGGAAGTGCGCCTCAAACCAATTTCAATGGCACTGTCATTAAATCGATGCCACCGATAGGACTTTTGCCGTAAGATCAAAGATATGTTGTTTCGCACCCGCGCCGCAGACCGTCCCTATGAGCTGGGCACCTATCCTTTGGAGACCCTGCCACGGGACGCCACGACTGTCGAAGTGGAAACGGCTAGGCCCCGCACCGCCGCGCCGGATTATTCCGTGCCGCCGCAAGGCCCCTTGGCGAAGACCCTGCGGGACTACCTGACGATGTTCGTTGATAACGGCGGTGCCGGCCCGGCACCGCAACAAGCCCCCGTGCCGGATGATCTGCACCGGCGCGTCGTCGACATCAAAGGCTATTGCTATTTCATGAACGCCGGGCAGGTCGGCATCTGCCGGTTCCCGGCGAATGCCTGGGCAGACGGCGCGGAACCGCTCGACCATCAATATGCCGTGGTTGTGGCTCTGGAACACGGCCGCGTGCCGGAGCCCGGCAACCCGGCCCGCAACTGGATCGAGCCGGCCGTCCCCGAAGCCGCGGACTGCCGCATCGGCGCCATCGCCATCTGCCTGTCGGGACATATCAAGCAATTGGGATTTCCGGCCACGGCCCACGTCATGGGTGCGGGGTTGGTGGATATGGACCGCCTGGCCGTGCTTGCCGGCCTGGCCGTGCGCGACGGTGATCGGCTGGCCAATCCATTTTTCGAGCGCGATTTTTCATTGGCCGTCGTGACCACCGATTATGCGTTGGATATCGACCAACCCCTGGCGAATAGCGCACTGGGGGCCAGGGGAATGGCCTATTGGTTTGGCCAGGGCGGCGCCACGTCGGGGCGTGAACGCAACCGGCGCAATGGCCGCGCCACGCATCTCGGCGCCTACCCCATGGAAACGGTCAAGCGGGTCGACCGGCCAACGACCCTGATCCTTGATGACGAAGTGCCGCAGGTCTCGAAGCGCGCCGCCTTTTTTGAACGTGCCCTGCGCGGCGACCTGGGCGACAAGAGCCAACGCGAACGTCACCGGTTCGCCTTCAAGCAGCCCCATACGGCGGGCATGCTGCCGTTGATGCGGGCCATGGTCGGCGTCCAGTCGGGACCCGTGGACGAAACAGCGGACGTCTCCCAGTATGCGGATCCGGCGGCCAACGCGCGCGCGCTCAAGTCCCTGTCGTATCTGTTGGGCGCCGACATTACCGGCATCTGCGAGATCCCCCGCTACGCCCGCTATTCCCACGGCTCCGACGGAAATCCGCTGACCTACAAACACAAATATGCGGTCGTCATGCTGATCGATCAGGAATTCGACACCATGGAAGGCGCCTCGGGCGACGATTGGGTTTCGGGCTCACAGTCCATGCGCGCCTATTTGCGCGGCGCCGAAATTGCCGGCGTCATGGGTGATATGATCCGTCAGCTTGGTTTCCCGGCCCGTTCACAAAGCAATGTCGACGGCGACGTCCTGCAACTGCCGCTGATGCTGTTGGCCGGGCTCGGCGAACTGTCACGGATTGGTGAGTTGGTCCTGAATCCGTTTGTCGGCCCGCGCCTGAAGACCGTGGTGCTAACCACCGACATGCCCCTTGAGGTCGACAAGCCGATCGATTTCGGTCTCCAGTATTTTTGCTCCAACTGCTGGAAGTGCGCCCGCGAATGTCCGTGCGATGCGATCTCCTGGGGCGACAAGGTCATGTTCAACGGCTATGAGATGTGGAAGCCCGATGCGGAACGTTGCGCGCGCTACCGGTTGACCAATCCGAAAGGATCGGCCTGTGGCCGCTGCATGAAGACCTGCCCCTTGAACAAGGTGGTTACCGCCGATGGCCCGCTTTTGGAACGGCTTGCCAGTTGGTGCGGCATCAATGCGCGTTTCTTGAAACCCCTTCTGGTGCCCATCGCCGTGCGCCTCGATGACCTGCTTGGCAAAGGCCGGCGCAATGCCGCCAAAAAGTGGTGGTTTGACTTTGAAGTGGTCGACGGTGTCTGCGTCGAGCCCTTGAAAGGCGTCAATCGGCGCGAACTGGACCTCGATCACAAGATCGATCCGGCCAAGCAGAAAATGGCCTACTATCAAGCCCACATGATGCCGGTCCCGAACGATCTGCGGCCGCAACCCGTCGACCGCAAAGCCGCCCTGGCGGAAGCCGGAAATTTGGAAACCCCGTTGCAGGCGTTGGTCCGACGGGCTGCCGACCAATCACAACTGGCGCAATACGTGCCGACCCCGGCCGATCCGGACGGTCCCGTCGGTATTGATGTCAAGCCGGCCGCCTACGCCGGCGACGCCGAAAAAAAGGCCGCCGACGACTGATCGTCCCCGCGGGACCGGTTGCCGGAGGTAATTGCCGACCG
>CAZQPC010000052.1:0-18840 GCA_964595005.1 uncultured Magnetovibrio sp. | reverse complement strand
AGCAGCGGAATCATAATCCGCGTGTCGGGGGTTCGAGTCCCTCCTCCGCTACCAATTAAATCAATGGCTTAGAGAGGAATCTCTGGGCCATTTTTCTTTCAGGTAAGCAATAGGTAAGCATGCGGCGCGACTTCAGATGCCTTGAGAAGGCGCCGAAAAGCCCTGATTTCTGCGGCCTATGCGATATGGTCTGATTTTTTTCGTGAGTGATGACGATGGGTTCCATTGTGTCTTCCTAGAATTGACATGGGTCGCGCATGCGACTCTGGCACTCGCCGAGAGCGGGGGTGAATGCGCAACTGGCTTCCCAGGGCAGCACGCACTCACGCGGAATGGATTTGAGCCACGCGCAGCCGTAGGCGAGCATGGCGACATCGTCGTGGTCCTCCCTAGAAAAAGTGGTCCACCGTTATAGTTAGGAAACGGAGGATCAGATATGTCGAGGAAACATCGAAAGCCGGAGGAGATTGTCAGCAAGTTGCGTCAAATTGAGGTTCTTGTTGGACAAGGCATGAAGCGGATTGATGCCATCCGGGAGATTGGCATTGTTGAGCAGACCTTTTACCGCTGGCGCAAGCAGTATGGCGGTATGGGTACGGACCAGGTGAAAGAACTCAAACGTCTTCAGAAAGAGAATGAGCGTCTGCGTAGAGCTGTTTCCGATTTGACCCTGGAGAAATTGATTTTGTCTGAGGCCGCAAGGGGAAACTACTAAGCCCCGCGCGTCGTCGAGCCTGTATTGATCAAGTTCGTGGTCAGTTGAAGGTGCCGGAGCGCCTGATCTGTCGCGTACTTGGTCAACATCGCTCGACCCAGAGGCGTCGTCCAAGGGGCCGCGTCGCCCGCCAGACGCTTCTTGCCGGCTTCCAGGAATTCCTTCGACCAACTGTAATACAGGCTCTCGGCGATGCCCTCGTGTCGGCACAGAACGGCAATGCTTTCCTCGCCCCGCAGGCCTTCAAGCACGATACGTATCTTCTCTTCCGCCGAATACCGCCGCCGCGTCTTGCGGCGAATATCCCGAACCGCCTTCTCAGCCGGGTCTTTCCTGCGCATAGATTTCTGCCTCATCTTCGTTCCCTTCGGTCACTACGATGAGCCAGAAATCCTCCCTTATGAAAACACCTCAATATGTCCCAAGGGTGCTGACGTCAGACAGTGCTTGCCGAAAATGATGCCGATCAGGGTGCGTAAGACCAGCACCGCGACGGCCAGAACAATGATGAAGCCTGCCGCCGAAACGAAATCTTCGAAGTCATTCATGTCGGTTGCAAATCGGTATTATTGTTGACCCAATCCCCTCAGGGCTGCCCATCGCAACTTCTTCGTCTCGCCATTGAAATATGGTTCTCCGGGTGGGCGGCCAATGATTGATCCTCTGTATCTACTTGGCGCCCATGGCAAATGGAGACAGCAAGGCCGTCAGTGTGTCATTGACGGGGGTTCGGATCCCCATATCCCTTCCCAGCCGGCAGACGGTTGCCGAGAGCCACGGAAGTTCAAGCCGGCTGCCATGTTCCAGATCGGCAAGTTGAGATGTCTTTGTCGACCGGTCATGGGTCTTGGCAAATGCCGTTATTTCTTCAGCAATGTCCGGTGCCAGATTGATGCCGCGGGCCCGGCCCACGGCGGCAACTTCATCCGCGCAGGCGCGGAAGGCCCGGGTGCCCTCGACTGTATCGAAAATCTCGCCGATGGGACTGCGGGCGGCGGCGGTGAAGCCGCTCATGGAAACCAGGAAAATGAATTTCTGCCATGAGGCGACGGTGACGTCGGCGGGGATCGCCGCTTTGATGCCGCTTTCGACGCAGGCGGAAAGGAATCCATTGATACGTTCCGTCCGGCGGTTGTCCGTCTCGCCGAACTCCAATGCGGCAAAAGTGCCGAGATGACCAATGACACCGGGCTTGGCGATGACCGCCTGAACTTTCGCGATTCCCGTGCCCACATGGCCGGCGCCGGTGATTGCGGCGATGGTTTCCGATGCCGTAATGCCGTTTTGAAATGGAAGGATGAGGGTGTTGCTGTGGAGCAACGCCAAACATGCCGTTGCGGCGGCCTCGATATCCCACAATTTGACCGTCATCATGACAATATCAACGGGGCCAATGGTCGCCGGGTCATCCGTTACCCGGGCCGGCTCGATGCGAAAATCTCCCAGCGGGCTGTCGATCCGAAGCCCATGTTGCCGAATGGCATCCCCATGGGCGCCGCGGGCAATGAAGCTGACGTCATGGCCGCCGCGGGCCAGCATCGCCCCGAAATATCCGCCGACCCCGCCCGTTCCCATGATGGCAATTTTCATCGATGCCTCTTGGTGACGATTTCTCAAGGCATCGAAAGTTCGTGCAGGCGTTGGCGGGCTTCGCCGGCGATTTTTGCGCCTTCGCGGGCAAAGGTTGCCTGTTCATCGCCGAGGCCGGGGCCGACCTTTGCTTTGCCGTAACTCGGCCGGGCTTTCATGCGTTGCCACCAGGCGGCCGACGCCGGCCGGCCATCGCACCAGATATCGAGGAAGGCCATACCCTCCAGGCGGGCCACAAAGGGGGCCAAGTTCAGATCCGCCAAGGTGAAATCGGTGCCCATGATCCAGTGGCGATTATCCGACAAAGTTAGCTCCAGATCCGTGAATATGCGCTCCCACGCCGTCAACGCGATAATGGCGTGTGGTGAATCCAATCCCTCAAAGACACACGATTTCTGACGGAACGTCCGTGCGGGATCCGTTTGTTCGGCCCAAAGACGGTCGCGTTCTGCGGGGTCCATATTCAAAAGCCTTTCGCGGAAAACGGCCGTGAAACTGAGGGACGCGACGCCTTGAAATCCGGCTTCATCGGCCTCCTTAACCCATTCGCGAAGCCGTGCACGATCCGCCGGCGCGGCCGGTTTCAGCGGTGGGTGAGGGAAGGCGTCGTCCAGATAGTCGCAGATAATGGAGGATTCGCGGATCACCCGGCCATCGTGTACCAGGGTCGGCACCTGGGCCTTGGGGTTCAGTTTGACGTATTCGGGATTTGCCTGCTCTCCCTTGAACAGGTCGATATGGTGGCGCTCCCAGTCTGCGATTCCCTTTTCCGCCAGGGTCATCAAGACCCGTTCGGAGCAGACGGAATTTTCGTAGTAATAGAGTTCCAGCATGGAAACCTCCCCTCCGGGAAAGGCGAATTCGCGAAAAAGGGCGGCCCCAGATTTAGTGGGGCCGCCCATCGCTGATCCGAGGTGATGATCAGTTATGTTTGGCGATGACCTCCATGGTCCGCGCCAAAACCTTGTCGGCGGCCAGCTTCTTGCCATTCATTTCTGCCAGCCATTCCGCCGTGATCGGCGTCAAGATCGACTTGTATTCGGCCAGATCGGCGCCCGATACCACCGAGATCGAATGGCCTTTCATGGCCATGATATTCTTCTTTTGCACGGCATCGTTGGCGTCGATCAGCTTGGCGGCCCAATCGCCGAAGGCATGGCCACTGTTGGCATCGATAACCTTCTTCAAGTCCGCCGGAAGGCTCTCATATTTCTTCTTGTTCATGAGCAGGCCGAAGGACGCGTTGGAGACGTTGATTTCCGCATGGTACTTGGTGACGTCGCCAAGGCGGAACGAGCCGACGGCGGCATAGGGGAACGGTGTGCCGTCGAGGACGCCGCGCTGCAGGGCTTCGTAGGACCCGGGCGCCGGAACGCGAACCGGTGTGGCCCCCAATTTCGCAAGAATTTTACCAAGAGTCTTGCTTGGCACCCGCATCTTCAAGCCCTTGAATTGCGAGGCCTTGGTGATGTTCTTTTCCTTAAAGTGGAACTGGAAGGAATGCATGGTGTGCAATCCGATGTTCTTGACGTCCTTGAATTCCTTGTCCAGGTAACCTTCGGCGAACAGGGTGTTGAGGGCGCGTGTGCCGCCCATTGCCGACGTGGTCATGAACGGCAGTTCGACGACGGAACTCAGCGGAAACT
Source organism: uncultured Magnetovibrio sp. (assembly GCA_964595005.1). Lineage (GTDB taxonomy): Bacteria > Pseudomonadota > Alphaproteobacteria > Rhodospirillales > Casp-alpha2 > UBA3470. Next base: position 14,889 of record CAZQPC010000052.1, on the reverse strand, counting down.
GGCCGCCGATGTAACCGAGCACGGTCCAGGCGATATCGGCGACACCGCCTTTGACGATGTCGTACTGCTGCGGCGGCTTGCCCAGCACACCGCCGGCGAACACCTTCACCTTTAAACGCCCGCCCGAATCCTTGGTGACTTTCTCCGCCCAGGCCTTGAGAATCTTCGAGGCGGCGAAGGCGTGCGGCGGCTCGAACGTCGCTAATTTCAGCTCAATGGCATCGGCGGCTTTCGCCTGTGCGCCGAAACCGACGGCAATCGCTGCCGCCAGCCCGAGAATAGTCGTTTTCTTAAACATCGTCGTTGCTCCCTATTTAGTGAGTGGTTTGAGGTTGTTCGTCGGCGATCGGATTGACCAAGGTTCCGATCATGGAAATTTCCACCTCGGCGACATCGCCGGGTTTCATGAAGACGGGGGGATTGCGCTTGAAGCCAACGCCGCCCGGGGTGCCGGTCACAAGAACGTCGCCCGGCTTCCAAGGCAGGGCCTTGGAGACGTAGGAAATCAATGTCGGCACGTCGAATATCAGGTCCTTCAATGGTGCCCGCTGCATCTCTTGGCCGTTCAGGCGCATGACCAATTCCAACTGGGTGTGGTCCGGAATTTCATCCGTCGTCACCATCCAGGGCCCAAAGGATCCCGTGTTGAAGAAGTTCTTGCCCATGCCGAACTGCCGCGTATGGCGCTGCCAATCACGGATCGTGCCTTCGTTGTAACAGGCATAACCGGCGATATGATTGAGGGCGTCGGCGGGATCGACGTGCCGGCCGCCGCCGCTCATGACGATGGCCATTTCGGCTTCGAAGTCGAAGTTGTCCGACACGATCGGCCGCATCAGGGGTTGTCGGTGACCCACCTGGCTGTCCGGATAACGATGGAAGATGCAGGGGTTTTCTTCGATGGTGCGGCCGGTTTCGTTGACATGGTCGTGATAATTCAAGCCAACGCAGATGATCTTTTCCGGATCGGGAATGACCGGCAGGAACGTCACGTCGTCGATGGCGACATCGGCGCCCGCGCCATCCGCGGCGGCGCGGGCCGCATCCAAGTCTCCGTTTTCGATCAGCTCTCGCAGCGATTGGGCCGCACCGACCTTGCCGGTCAGGTCAACGATGCCGTCATCGGTAATGACGCCGAAACCGTCTCGGTCTTGTTTGGTGAATGATACGAACTTCATGCGCCCTCCCGTGGCGGTCTTTTTGATTGAATGCGTGGGCATACTGCCAGAGTGAATATATTTTTTCAACATAATTTCGAAATTTTTTCTTTCTTCGATATTTTTATGTGCTATACAAATTTAGAACAGCTGGCGAATAGCCAATATCGACGGCCAGACATCACGGCCAGACGCCCAGGGAGCCCGGTCCATGCAAGCCGATGATCTAGCGAGATCGAAACGATTGCCAACGGAGCGGCCGGCGACACGCGCGGATGAGGCCTATGGGCGGCTACGTGCCGACATTCTGAGAGGCACGCTGCCGCCTGGACGTAAGTTAAAATTCGACGCGCTGCAGACGGAATTGGGGTTCAGTGCCAGTCCGCTCAGGGAAGCCCTGACGCGTCTCACGGCGGACGGATTGGTGACGTCGATCCAGCAACGCGGGTTCACCGTCGCCGCCATTTCCCTGGACGAACTGAAGGACATCACGCGTCTCCGCTGCATGTTGGAGCCGATGGCCTTCCGCGAATCCATTGAAGATGGCGATGACGCCTGGGAGGCCGATGTGCTGGCCTCTTTCCACCGTTTGTCGAAGATCGAGGAGGGCGTCGGGTCCGACCCCAACATCCCGGACGACACTTGGGCCCATTGGCACAAGCATTTTCATGACACCCTGGTTGCCGCTTGCCCGTCGGCCAAACTGTTGCAGATCCGCTCCAGCTTGTTCGAACAATCGGAACGATACCGGTTCCTGTCCGCCGCCCGCCGGACCTCGAAGCGCGACAAGCTGTTGGAACACAAGAAGCTCATGCAGGCGGCGCTCGACCGCGACGCCAAAAAGGCGACGGCGTTGATGGAAGAACACATCATGTTGACGGCGACGCATCTGATCGCGGCGTTGGAACAAGGGGCCTGATCGCGATGCGTCTGCAAGTTCTGCTGCTGGGCGTTTCGTTCGCCATCAATGCCACGGCGCGCCAATATCCGCGGTTTCGTGCGCGATTGCGCGAAAAATCCTTCGTCGCGCAAGTCCGGGTCAAAGGCTCTCCGATCGGGCGTCACTACACCTTTGGCGACGGCCGGGTGCGCTCCAAGGCGGGCATTCACGACAACCCGGACATGTGCATCACCTTCAAGACGGCCGCCTTGGGGGCAAAGCTGTTGATGCTGCCCATACGCCACATCGATTTCATCAACGCGATGAAGAATTTCACACTCGAGATGACCGGGCCGGACGATTTGACCCTGTTCTTCACCGATACGGTCAGCCTCATGCAAACGATCCGGTGGACACAGGGCACGCCGGTCGCCGGCGATGAAATCCGTTACGTCAATCATACCAACGGCGGTCCCGTCTTTGTTTATGTCAAAGACGGCAAGATCGTCCGGATCACGCCCATTGATCTCGACGATGACGATGCACCGACATGGTCGATCACGGCCCGCGGCAAGACCTTCACGCCGCCGCGCCGGGCCACGGTCAGCCCGCATGCCTTGGCGTCGAAGTCCATGGTCTATTCCAAGGACCGGTTGCTGTACCCGCTGAAGCGCGTCGACTTTGACCCCCACGGCGAACGCAATCCGCAGAACCGCGGCGTTTCCGGATATGAACGCATCTCCTGGGCGGAAGCCTTGAAGATTACCGGCAACGAAATCAAACGTGTGCGGCGCCAGCACGGCAAGGGCGCCGTGTTGTCGAGCCACAGCTCACATCACACTTGGGGCAATATCGGTTACTACCTGAGCGCCAATTATCGGTTCATGAACGCCATCGGTCATACCAAGATGGTCCTCAACCCGGACAGCTGGGAAGGCTGGTACTGGGGCGCCATGCATCACATCGGCAACACCATGCGGATGGGCGCCATGGAACCCTACGGCCAGTTGGAAGACTGTCTTGAACACGCCGAGATGATCGTCTTCTGGTCGTCGGACCCGGAGGCCAATTGCGGTTCCTACGCCGGCTTCGAAGGCACCGTGCGCCGCCAATGGGCCCAGCAACTGGGCATCAAGATGGTTCACATCGACCCCTATCGGAACTACACGGCGTCGTGGCTGGGCGGCAAATGGATTCCATGTATTCCGGGCACCGGGCCGGCCATGGCCCATGCCATCGCCTACGTCTGGATCACCGAAGGGCTCTACGACAAGGACTATGTCGCCGATCGGACCACCGGGTTCGATGCCTATAAAGCCTACGTGTTAGGCGACGATGACGGAACCCCGAAGACCCCGGAATGGCAGGCCCCCGAAACCGGCGTCGAGGCCCATGTCCTGCGCGCCCTGGCGCGCGAGTGGGGGACCAAGAAAACCTATCTCTCATGCGGCGGCAAGGGGCTCACCTGGGGCGGCGCCAACCGCTCGGCCACCGGCGCCCAATGGGCCCGGGCCATGGTCTGTCTGATGGCCATGCAGGGGCTGGGCAAACCGGGAATCAACTTCGGCAATCTGCAAACGGGCACGCCGGTCGATCTGGAGTTTTATTTCCCCGGCTATGCCGACGGCGGCATCTCCGGTGATATCGAAGGCACCGCCGATGCCGTCCAGAACTATCAACGCATGCCGCACCTGATGAGCATGAACACGACAACCCAGAAGGTTTCCCGGCTGCGCATCCCGGAAGCCATCCTGGACGGCGAGGCCAGCGGCTACGCCACCGATGCCCGGTCCCAGGAAGGCCAGTTCGCACGCTTTTCCTACCCGGCCGCCGGCCATTCGAAATTCAAGATGCTGTACAAATACGGCGGTTCCCACTTCGGCACGACCATGGATTCGAACCGATTGGCGACGGCGCTTCGCTCCGACGAACTGGAGTTCATCGTCAACCAGTCGATCTGGAACGAGGGCGAAGTGCAGTTCGCCGACGTGATCTTGCCGGCGTGCACCAATTTTGAACGCACGGATATCGGTGAATGGGCCGCCGCCGGCGGCTATGCGCACCACAACCAGAACCAATTGAACCACCGCATGATCACCATCCAGCACAAATGCATCGAGCCTTTGGGTGAATCGAAATCCGACTACCAGATATTTCTTGAGCTGTCGAAGGAACTTGGGCTGAGCGCCTATTACGGGGAAGGCAAGACGGAACTGGATTGGGTTCGCGATCAATACCTGAGTTCCGACATGGCCGGCGTTCTGTCGTGGCGCAAGTTCCTGAAGAAGGGCTATTACATAGTCCCCCATGAGGCGCCGGAGAAAAAATCGCCGACGGCGTTTCGTTGGTACGTGGACGGCCGCAAGAAGGACGTGCCCGAACCAACCCCGCTGCCGTGCGAATACGGCGAAACCTATCTGGACGGATTGCAGACCCAATCGGGTAAATTCGAGTTTGACTGCTCCAGCCTGAGACGATTCGGTCAGGACCCGGAACGGCCACCGGTCAACAAGTACATTCCGTCGTGGGAAGGCCGGCAAACGACCGAGTTGTACGCGCGCTTTCCCCTCCAGCTGATTTCGCCGCATCCGCGCTACAGCTTCCACACCAAAGGCGACGGCAAGGACAGCACGGTCAATGACATCATTGATCACCGCGTTTTCATCGATGGGCATTTCTATTGGATCGCGCGCATGCACCCGGATGATGCGGAAAGGCGGGGCATTGGTCATCATGACCTGGTCAAGCTGTTCAATGACCGCGGCACCGTCATCTGCGCCGCCGTGATTACCGAACGCCTGATCCCCGGGGTCGTGCATGCCTACGAATCGTCGGCCGTTTATGAGCCCATCGGCGAGCCCGGCAAGTCGCCGGACCGGGGCGGCTGTGTCAACGTGCTGACCCCGAAACGCCACATGACCGAGAAGACATCGGCATCGGCGCCCAATTCCTGCCTGATCGAGGTCGAACGCTGGCAGGAGGCCGCCGCATGAGAAAATGGAACCTCATCGTCGACGTTGAAAAATGCCACAACTGCAACAACTGCTTCCTCGGCTGCAAGGACGAATACGTTGGTAACGATTATCCCGGGTATTCGGCACCGCAGCCCCTGCACGGCCACAAATGGATCAACATCCTGACCCGCGAACGCGGCGAAATTCCCATGGTCGACACGGTCTTCGTGCCGACCATGTGCAATCACTGCGATGATGCACCGTGCATCAAGGCCGGCGACGGTGCCGTCAGCAAACGCGACGACGGCATCGTCATCATCGACCCCGAAAAGGCCAAAGGCCGCAAGGACATCCTTGCGTCGTGTCCCTACGGCGCCATCTGGTGGAACGAAGAACTGGAGGTGCCGCAGGCCTGGACCTTCGACGCGCATCTGCTGGACCGGGGTTGGACGGAACCGCGTTGCGTGCAGGGATGTCCGACGGGCGCCCTGCGGTCGGTTAAGGTCAGCGATACCAGAATGACCGAGATCGCCCATACGGAAGACCTGCACCCCCTGGCCCCCGAACATGACACCAAGCCCCGCGTTCATTACAAGAATCTGCACCGCTACAACCGCTTGTTTGTCGGCGGTGCCTTGGTGGCGTCCAGAAACGGCATCATCGATTGCCTGGCCGGCGCCCGCATCGAGTTGGTCAAGGACGGCGCGCCTGTCGGGGCGGCGGAAAGCGACGCTTTCGGTGAGTTCAAAATCGACGGCCTTGAGGCCAACAGCGGACCGTATGAATTGCGCCTGTCGGGCGAAGGCTACGCACCGAAATCAATGACCGCCGTGCTTGGCGATAAAAGCCTTGTGGTTGGCACTGTCGAAATGGAAACCTTTGTGTGAGGTAAGGGAGACACACGATGAGTGAGAACAGAAAAAACGGCGGGTTTCATCATATCGCCATCGAAGTAACGGATTTGGATCGCTCCATCGCGTTTTACCGCGAGCTGTTGGACCTGCGCCTGACGGAGCGCCACGAGGCCAGCGAAGTGCCGCAAATTCCGGTGGCGTTGGCCTTTTTGCGCAGCGGCGATGAACATCACGATTTGGTCCTTGCCCACAATCCGGCGAAGAAATACCGCCAGCGCGGGCCGGAAGACGACAACGAAGGCCTGCCCGGATTTCACCATTTCGCCTTTCAGATGGAAAGCCGCGCGGCCTGGCTTGCGCAATTGGAAAAGGTCAAAGGCCTGGGCATCGAGATCGTTCGCGGGCCGGTCGTGCACTCTCCCTGGCATCCGCGTGGCGAGGGTTCCTGGGGTGAGAACGAATCTTTTTACATTTTCGATCCCGACGGCCACCGGGTCGAGATGTTCTGCGATATGGCGACCATTGAGGCGGATGGCGCCTATGTCGATATGGACGGCAAGAAAATCGACGGCCCGACGGCCGCCGAAGTCTGACGCCCGCGCCCCGATGCCAGCGAGGAACCGATGAACGCAGCCATCAACCGCACCGCTGATTTTCTCGCCTACTTGGCAGCCGGAATCCTGTTCTGCCTGGCGGGGCTGACCTTTTGCGACGTGGTCGGCCGGCGGTTTTTGGATTCGCCCATTATGGGGACCATCGAGATTGTCGAATTGGGCATGGCGGCAGCGGCGTTCTTCGCCATGCCGCGGGCGTTTCTGACCAATTCCCATGTCTCGGCACAGTTTTTGGAGCGCGTGCCGCCGGGCTTGTTCATGACGGGCATAACCTGGCTGCGCGGATTGATCATGGTCGGAATCGTCGGCTTGATGGCATACGCGACGACCGTGAAAGCCATTGAACTGATGGGCGAAACCCGCTTCACCATCGAACTTGAGCTTCCGTTCTATCCGTTCTGGTCGATTATCGCCATCGGCATGTGGTTTAGTGCCGGTGCCGCCTTGGTTTGGCTGATCCGCACCGTATCGCGGGACACCACTCATGGATATTGATGCCCTGATCAACGGCGGCCTTTCCTTCGCCGCCGTGCTTGCGCTGATGGCCTTGAACGTCCCCATCGGCGTTTCCATGCTGGTCGTCGGGTTTATTGGTTTCGCCATGATTTCCGGCTTTGACCCGGCCATGGTGGTGCTGGGGACGACGCCCTTCGAGGCGGTCTCCCATTACACCCTTTCGGTCATGCCCCTGTTCGTTCTGATGGGAAACCTGGCCAATAGCGCGCGCTTGTCGCGGGACCTCTATGACGCGGCTTACTCCGTTGTTGGCCACCTGAAGGGCGGCCTGGCCATGTCCACCGTCGGCGCCTGTGCCGGTTTCGGCATGATCTGCGGTTCATCGATCGCCACGGCGGCGACCATGGCACAAATGGCCGGACCGGAAATGAAGCGGCACGGGTATTCGCCGGCACTGACGGCCGGGTCCATCGCGGCCGGCGGCACGCTTGGCATCATCATCCCGCCGAGCGTCATTCTTGTCGTCTACGCCTACCTCACGGAACAGGCGATCCAGGATTTGTTCCTGGCCGCCCTGATCCCGGGCGCCATTGCCGTCGTCCTTTATATGGTCGCCATTCGTGTCTATCTGATCATTTACCCGGACGCCGGCGCCCAGGGTGACAAGCTGGCGCTTCGCGAGCGGTTCGCCGCCATCTGGAAAGTCTTTCCCGTCATTTTCATCTTCATGGTGATCATGTTCGGGCTTTATCTGGGGTTCTTCACGGCAACGGAATGCGCCGCGGTGGGTGTCGTGCTGGTGCTGGGCCTGATCATCATCAAGGGGCAGTTTTCCTGGGAGATGCTGAAGAATGTGCTGTGGACCACGGCGAAGACCGTCGGTTCGCTTTATATGATTGTCGTCGGCGCCAGCGTCTTCAATTTTCTCATCACCATCACCCAACTGCCGTTTACGGTCGTCGCCTTCATCGATTCGCTGGCCTTGTCACCACTGGGCGTCATCTTGGTCATCGTCACCATCTATCTGGTCCTGGGCAGCCTCATGGATTCCCTGGCCATGCTGTTCCTGACGATCCCCGTGTTCTTTCCGGTCATCGTCGCCGCCGGTATCGACCCCATTTGGTTCGGCGTGTTCGCCGTGCTGGTCGTTGAATTCGGCCTGATATCACCGCCCGTCGGCATGAACCTGTTCGTCATTCAGGGCGTCTTGCCGGACATTCCCCTGAAACGAATCTGGGCCGGCACGGTACCGTTCCTGCTGGCCGACATCGTCAGAATCTCGCTGCTGATTGCATTCCCGGCCATGTGTCTGTACCTGCCACAGCTGGCCCGTTGACCGGGGCGGCTGGTCTCACAGGTCCGGCATCATACGTTTCGCGCGCCGTGGGGAGATGGAAATCCCCCGCGTACCGGAGCACGCGGGGGACCCGGGGCCTATGTGTGCAACAACAACCCCGAAGCGGAGGAATCGGAATTCCTCGCGTTTTCAGCTTGCGCCCAGCCGTTCGCCGAGGCAATCGGCAATATTCGAGAAATATGTCTATTATTTAATCATAAAATTTTATTGATTAATTTTTACGCATAAAATGCCAATTGTCGGTGCGATCATTCGCTGTCGCGCGGGCAAACGTCATCTCTAGAAACCCCGTAAAAACAATGGGTTCGGTGCAAATTTCACCTCCCAGACGAGCCGCGGTCAGATTGGCCCGCTTATTGCGGTGCAACAAGCCAGTGCAACAACAACCTCTAGCGGAGAGTTCTTATGAAAAAGACGTTCAAAGCCCTGGCAGGGGCCGGCGCCATCGCCGTGACGGCATTCTACGGTGCCACCACCCAGGCCGCCGAAACCATCAAGGTGGGCGTGCTGCATTCCTTGTCCGGGACCATGGCCATCAGTGAGACGACCCTCAAGGATACGGTCCTGATGATGGTCGATGACCTCAACAAGAAGGGCGGTTTGCTGGGCAAGAAGGTCGAGGCCGTGGTCGTCGACCCGGCGTCCAATTGGCCCTTGTTTGCCGAAAAGGCCCGTGAGCTGATCGAGAAGGAAAAGGTCGATGTGATCTTCGGCTGTTGGACCTCGGTGTCGCGGAAGTCCGTGCTGCCGGTGTTCGAGGAGCTGAACTCCATGCTGTTTTACCCGGTCCAGTACGAAGGCGAGGAAAGTTCACGCAACGTCTTTTACACCGGCGCGGCACCGAACCAGCAGGCCATCCCGGCCGTTGAATACCTGATGGGCGAAGACGGCGGTGAAGCCAAGCGCTGGGTGCTGTTGGGCACCGACTATGTCTATCCCCGCACCACCAACAAGATCCTCCGCGCCTTCCTGCATTCGAAGGGTGTCTCCGATGCCGACATCATGGAGAACTACACGCCCTTTGGACATTCCGATTGGCAGACCATTGTCGCCGACGTGAAGAAGTTCGCTTCGGCGGGCAAGAAGACCGCCGTGGTTTCGACCATCAACGGTGACGCCAACGTGCCGTTCTATAAGGAACTGGGCAACCAGGGCATCAAGGCCGAAGACATCCCCGTCGTTGCCTTCTCCGTCGGTGAGGAAGAACTGGCCGGTCTCGACACCAAGCCGTTGGTCGGTCACTTGGCCGCCTGGAACTACTTCATGAGTGTCGACAGCCCGGAAAACGCGGCCTTCATCAAGAAGTGGCACGCCTTCATCAAGGATGAGAAACGGGTCACCAATGATCCCATGGAAGCCACCTACATCGGCTTCAAGATGTGGACCCAGGCCGTCAAGCAGGCCGGCACCACGCAGATCGATGCCGTGCGCCAAGCCATGTACGGCCAGAAGGTCAACAACCTGACCGGCGGCGTCGCGGTGATGAACACCAATCACCACCTCTCGAAGCCCGTGTTGATCGGTGAAATCCAGGACGATGGCCAGATCGAGACCGTGTCGGCCACCGACGGTGTGGTTGTCGGCGATGCCTGGTCCGACTTCATCCCGGAAAGCAAGAAACTGACCGCCGATTGGACCTACCCCTGGGTCTGCGGCAACTGCGAGAAGCCCATGCACATGAGCATGATGAAATAAGACGCACGACCCTCTCTGGCCGGGACCCTCCCCACCGGGTCCCGGCCATCCTTTCCCCGGCTGGACTTAAATTACCTCTATGCAGATACTCCGATCATTGATCCCATCCGGCCTGGCCCTGGCGTTCGGCTTTATCCTTGCGATGATGCCCCTGCACACGGCAAAGGCGGATTTCCAGTCGGATGTCCGGGCCCTGGCGGCGAAGGGCTCGAAAGCCAAGATCGCCGCCGTCTCAAAGCTGGCGGCAGGCGGCCACGCCCAAACCGTTGCCGTCCTCGAAGCCTTTCTGAATGGCCAACTGTTTACCCACAAGCCAGACAAACGCCTTGTCATCGGCACCAAGGCAAAAGGCGGGTATCTGATCAAAGACGCGGTCCGTGGTACCGACACGGCCGTGGTGGCAAAGAAACTTCTGAAGAAAATCCGAATTAACAACCGGCTGCGCAAGGTGGTGAAATCGGCCCTCGGCGGCTTGACCCTGTTGAGCTCGGATGAGGCGCAACGCCTGAAGGCCGCCAACGCATTGTTCAAAAGCCGCCCGGCCGGAATGCTTGATTTGCTGAACAAGGCGCACGGCCAGGAAACCGTGGCGAAAATCAAAAGCGCCATGCACCGGACATTGAGCGCCATCCAGGCGACGCGCCTCAAGGATAAGGAACAGCGCATCGCGGCGTTGAAGGCCTTGGCCGCTTATCCGGTTCAGGATGTCCGGGCGCTCATTGCCGGGCTGTTGAGCGTCGGCGCCGACGGCAAACCCCGCGAGGCCGATGCCGATGTGCGCAAGGCGGCGCGCGCCGCCCTCGGCGACATCGAAGACAGCTTGCAGCTTTGGGGCTTCGCCGCCAGCATCTTCCAGGGCATCAGCCTGGGCTCCGTGCTGCTGCTGGCCGCCATCGGGCTGGCCATTACCTTTGGCGTCATGGGCGTCATCAACATGGCGCATGGCGAAATGGTCATGCTGGGCGCCTACACGACTTACGTCGTGCAGGACTTGTTCAAAACGTATTTTCCCGGCGCCTTCGATCTCTCCATCCTGGTCGCCATTCCCGCCGCCTTTTTGGTTGCCGGCGGCGTCGGCATTGTCATTGAGCGCGGCATCATCCGCTATCTCTATGGACGCCCCTTGGAGACCTTGCTGGCGACCTGGGGTTTAAGCCTGGTGCTCCAGCAGCTGGTGCGCACGATCTTCGGGCCGACCAACCGCGAGGTTGCCAATCCGTCGTGGATGAGCGGCGCGCTGGAAGTCACCGGCGGCCTGACGCTGACCTACAACCGGATCTGGATCATCGTCTTCGCTTTGCTGGTGTTGGGGCTGATCATGGCGTTGCTGCGCAAGACCGATTTCGGCCTGCAAATGCGCGCCGTCACCCAAAACCGCGAAATGGCGGCATCCATGGGCATCCGCACGGGGCGCGTCGATGCCCTTACCTTTGGACTGGGATCGGGAATTGCCGGCATGGCCGGTGTCGCCTTGAGCCAGATCGACAACGTCAGCCCGAACCTGGGCCAAGCCTACATCATCGACAGTTTCATGGTGGTTGTCTTCGGCGGCGTCGGCAATTTGTGGGGAACCCTGGTTGGCGCCATGAGCTTGGGCGTCGTCAACAAGTTCCTGGAACCCATGGCCGGCGCCGTGCTGGCGAAAATCCTGGTGCTTGTCGCCATCATCCTGTTCATCCAGAAACGTCCGCGCGGCCTGTTTGCGCTGCGTGGCCGCGCCGTGGAGAGCTAAGCCATGCCGGTAAACGCCCACGGCAACGCCCAGGGACCCATGTCGATGCGGTTGCTGTCATCGACGGGATCGAAACTCACCGTCTTCGGCCTGTTGGCCTTGGCCCTGATGGTGCCGTTGACCCACGCCTTGTTGCCGGCGTCGTCGCCGTTCTATGCGTCGGCCTATACCATGGGGCTGGTCGGCAAGTATCTCTGCTATGCCCTGCTGGCGCTCAGTGTTGATCTGATCTGGGGGTTTTGCGGCATCCTCAGCCTTGGCCACGGCGCCTTCTTCGCCTTGGGCGGTTACGCCATGGGCATGCATTTGATGCGCCAGATCGGCGAGCGCGGCGTCTACGGCAACGCCAACCTTCCCGACTTCATGGTGTTCCTCGATTGGAAGGAATTGCCCTGGTACTGGTACGGTTTCGACAACTTCGGTTTCGCCATGTTGATGGTCGCCGCTGTCCCCGGCTTGTTGGCGTTTCTGTTCGGCTGGTTGACGTTCCGCTCACGCGTCACCGGCGTTTATCTGTCGATCATCAGCCAGGCCATGACCTTCGCGATGTTGTTGGCGTTCTTCCGCAATGACATGGGCTTTGGCGGCAACAACGGGCTGACCGACTTCAAGGAACTGCTGGGCTATAACTTGCAGTCGGATGGCACCCGGGCGGGGTTGGTGGCGGCATCGGCGATGGCCTTGCTTGGCGGTTATTTGCTGTGCCGGTTCATTGTCGCGTCGAAATTCGGCCGGGTCCTTGTCGCCATCCGCGATGCCGAAAGCCGGACCCGGTTTCTCGGCTACCGGGTTGAGATGTACAAGCTGGTGGTGTTCGTTGTTTCCGCCATGCTGGCCGGCATCGCCGGCGCCCTGTTCGTGCCGCAAGTGGGGATCATCAATCCCGGTGAGTTTTCGCCCGCCAACTCCATCGAGATCGTCATCTGGGTCGCCGTCGGCGGACGCGGCTATCTGCATGGCGCCATCCTCGGCGCCTTTGCCGTCAACTACACCAAGACCTATTTTACCGGGGCCCTGCCGGAAGCCTGGCTTTTCATCCTGGGCGGCATGTTTATCGCCGTCACGCTGTTCATGCCGAAGGGCATCGTCGGCACGGTGCCGGATGTCCTCAAGTGGCGCCCGAAACGCAAACCCGCCCAGCCGCTGGCGGCCCATCCGGTGCCGGGAGAATAGCCATGCTGGTCGGCAAACAGGATTTTAGGGACGGCGACACGATCCTTTATCTGGACGGCGTCTCGGTCAGCTTCGACGGCTTCAAGGCGCTTAACAGCCTGTCGTTCTATGCGAAAGCTGGCGAACTGCGTGCCATCATCGGCCCCAATGGGGCGGGCAAGACGACCATGATGGATGTGGTCACCGGCAAGACGCGGCCCGATGAGGGCGCCGTCGTCTACAAGGACAGCATCGACCTGACCCGCATGGACGAGGCGCATATCGCCAATCTGGGCATCGGCCGCAAGTTCCAGAAACCCACCGTGTTCGAAAGTCACACGGCCTATCACAACCTGGAACTGGCCTTGGCCGGCGACCGCAAACCGCTTTCCGCCCTGTTCTTCAAGCCGCGTGGTGAGGAACTGGACCGCATCGACGAGGTCTTGGAGATCATCTCCCTGACCGAACAGCGCGATCGCCCAGCCGGCGAACTGTCGCACGGCCAGAAGCAATGGCTGGAGATCGGCATGCTGTTGATGCAGAGCCCTGAGCTGCTTTTGGTCGATGAGCCGGCAGCCGGCATGACCGATGCGGAAACGGAACAGACGGCGATCTTGTTGAAGGAGATCGCCAAGGACCACTCCGTTGTGGTTGTCGAACACGACATGGAATTCGTCCGCGCCCTGGATACCCGCGTTACCGTGCTTCACGAAGGCTCGGTGCTGGCCGAAGGGTCGCTGGACAATGTGCAGAACGACGAACGTGTCATTGAAGTCTACCTGGGGCGCTAGGGCATGCTGCAGGTTCAGGACCTTGATCTTTTCTACGGCGCCAGCCAGGCGCTGCGCCGGGTCAGCCTGAGGGCCGAAAAGGGACGCGTCACCTGCGTCATGGGCCGCAACGGCGTCGGCAAGACCAGCCTCATGCGTTCCATCTGCGGCCAGCAGCCGGCGTCGAGCGGACGTATCCTCTGGGAAGACGATGACATTACCGGGCTGCCGGCCTACGAGCGCGCGGCGCGCGGCATCGCCTTCGTGCCCCAGGGGCGCGAGATTTTTCCGTTGCTCAGTGTTGATGAAAACCTGCGCACCGGCTTCGCTTGCCTGCCGCGCCGCCAGCGCACAATTTCCGACGAAATCTTCGAACTGTTCCCGGTTCTCAAGGACATGCTGGGCCGGCGCGGCGGCGACCTTTCCGGCGGTCAGCAGCAGCAACTGGCCATCGCCCGCGCGCTGGTCACGCGGCCGCGCCTGTTGGTGCTTGATGAGCCGACGGAAGGCATCCAGCCGTCAATCATCAAGGATATTGAGAATGTCATCCGGGTGCTTGCCGGGCGCGGTGACATGGCCATTGTCCTGGTCGAACAATACTTCGAATTCGCCCGTGATCTGGCCGACGACTACGCCGTCATGGACCGCGGCGAGATCGTCGCCGCCGGGCGGGGTGACGATATGGTGGAAGCCGATGTTCGACGACACCTTACGGTCTGAGCCGTCCCATCTGGGTTCTGGCCGCGGGGGCGTCGAGGGCCGGGCCGAACTGACCTGGGTGGCGGCGCGGGGCGCGACGCGGTTGGGCCATCACTACCATTCCGACCCCTTGCGGTTTCTGTTCCCGAGGACCGAAGCCGGGCAACCGCAGACCGCGGTATTGGTGACGACGTCGGGTGGCCTGGTGGGTGGCGATCGATTGGATATCGAGATTTCCTCAGGTCCCGGCGCCAGCGGCTTGGTGATGACCCAGGCCGCCGAAAAGGTCTATCGGTCGGCCGGCCCGGAAACCCGCATCAACGTGACCTTCAACGCCGCCGAGGCATCGCGGCTGGAATGGCTGCCCCACGAAACCATCATCTTCGACGGCGCCCGATTGAACCGCCGGACGCGCCTCAATGTGGCGGCGGACGCGCAAGCCATTGCCGGGGAAATACTGGTGTTCGGCCGCAAGGCCTCCGGCGAGACCCTGAATTCGGGTGCCGTGCGCGACGCCTGGGAAGTGCGGCGCGACGCACGGTTCCCGCCGGCCGTTCCGGACGAGAAGC
>CAZQPC010000051.1:0-18894 GCA_964595005.1 uncultured Magnetovibrio sp. | reverse complement strand
CGCGCTACAACATCGCTCATGTGGATTTCGAAGTCGGCACCGATGGTGTCGATCCCTTCTTCAACGTTAACCGGCCGGAAAATCTTGACGAGGCCGCGGCGCTGCTGAACGCCAGGGGCGCCGCATGAGCGCGCTTGAGACCATGCGGGTGGGAATCATTGTTGAACGCCGCGATATCGATAGCCGCTGGGTCGACTACACCTGGGAGCCGGTCGCCGTGATCCCCGGCGCCGCCCCCCTTGAAGATGCCAGCGAATGGACGCCGCTGCGTCAGGGCGACGGCTGGCAGCACTTCTTGATTGGCACCTTGGAGATCGAACTGTTCCGGCGTGAAACGGAGGGATACCGGGCCAATCTGTCCAATACGCCGCCCCATGTTTACGTTGTCCTGACCCGCGGCACGGAAGCCGACGAGCCGGAAATCATGCCGTTCCTGGCGACTGTCTGCCCGTACGAGGCCGAGAGTTACACGGAAGGTGATGAGGAAATCGTCGAAGGCGTGCCGATGCCCGACGAGATCGGCGCCTGGGTCCAGCAATTCATCGATTCCCATCACGTCGACGAGCCCTTCAAAAAGCGCAAAAACAAGCCCTATGATCCGCGCAAGGGCGGGTTCTCGCGCCGACCGCCCCGGGCCCGCGGCGGCGGCAATGGAGGTGATGGTGGCTGAAAGCGGTGCGAAGGACGGCGAAGGCCGCTTGGCGCGCTGGTCACGCCTGAAGGGCAAGGGCGGCGCCAGCGATGCCGAAAACGCCGCGGCTGTTTCCGTCGAGGAATGGCCCTCGGATCACTCACCAACGGAAACCGACGATCCTTCGGGCCTGCCCGATCCGGGAAGTCTGCCCGGCGGCATCCAGAACCGGAATTTCGTCCCGCCCATGCCGCCCTTGGCAACCCTGGACGAAACGTCGGCGGATGAAACGGCCTACGAAGCGCCGCCGCCGGAAGCCCTGGCCATGTTGCAAGGCGACGTTGCCCACGACGGCGATGGTGATGGATTGCCCGCCGATCTTCTGGCTTTGGATGTCGAAGAGCGCGAATTGACGCCGGAAGAAGCCGAGGCGGTGCGCGATCTGCCGCCCATCGATAGCCTGACCAAGGAGTCTGATTTCACGCCGTTCATGGCCGACGGCATCCCCGAGTTTATCCGCAATCAGGCGCTCAAGGTGCTGTGGCGCAGCGATCCCTTCTTCGGCTTCCAAGATGGCCTCGACGATTATGCCGAGAATTATCGGGTCATCGATAAGTTGATCACGGCGGCGACGGATTCCAGTTATCGGCCCGGACGCGGTTACGCTGTGATGGAAGAAGACGAAATGACGGATCTCGATGACGATGAAATTACCGATACGGAAGATACCGCCATCGCCGGCACCGACACCGGCACCGGCACCGACACCGGCACCGACACCGACACCGGCACCGACAGCGAAAATGATATGGCGCCGTCTGCCGGCCAACCGGACGTACCGGACCCAGAGCCCAATTCAGGCGCCACGGGTTCAACGGCAGCGGACGATCCGACACCTCCCGAGGACGTCACCTGAAGGGCGCGCCATCCCGACATTTCGCGACCATTCCGCATCGTGGAAAAGTTCGCGATGAAGATACGGATTTGGCGGCAAGCCGGTGCGATTTAATGTTGCAGTGCAAAGTTACAGTTGTTGCGTCCTTGGCGATGCGTTGATCAGGTGGACATTCAAGTAACGCTTTGAATTATAAAACACATAATATTTTTATATATTAAGAATGATTTTCATTCTCGCAACATGAGGCATTTTTGGCGATTTCGATTGAACGATCGTCTCGCACTGCAATATTAAGATTTCTTAAAAACAGTTTTTTAACTGTTTGAAATTATTGATCTATTTGCCTCTTGATTCTACTCAAATCGACCTGAATTTCCGTTGACTTGGGCGCGCCATTGGCGCGATACTTATTATTGAAGCAAGGCTTGCTGGGGAGCAGGCCGTGTTTTGGGAGGACTCCGCGCTTGTGTGCGGCAACAATGAATAAGGAAACCCAGGTGGAGGCGGATACCGTTTCGGCAAGCGACGTTCCTGCGGGGCGTGAGCTGCCGGATAGCATCATCAGCGAACAAGCCGCCGCCGTATCCGATGAGGATATGCTGCGGGCGAATTTGTATGGATTGGTGGCGCGCATGTTGACGTCACCGCCCTCCGACGAAACCCTGGAAATTGCCCGCGGCCTGGCGGATGCCGACGACGGTACGGAAATCGGCAAAGCGCTGGCCAACTTGGGTACCCTGGCGGCGCGCACGCCGCGGACCCAGGCGGAAGACGAATTCACCCGCCTGTTTTACGGCTTCGGCGCCGGCGGAGAGATCACGCCGACCGCATCGTTCTATTTGACCGGTTTCGTCAATGAGAAGCCGCTGGCCAACCTGCGCCAGGACTTGACCGAATTGGGCATCACCGTATCGGGCCTGAACCGCGAACCGGAAGACCATATCGCGTTCGTCTGTGAGGCCATGCACGGGCTGATTACCGGCATCTACGGCGCCGAAAATTCCGGTGGCGCGGGGCTGGCGAAGCAAAAATCATTTTTCCAAAGACACCTGGCCCCTTGGGCGGCGCGGGTATTTGAGGATTTGGAGGGCGCCGAAGCGGCGGTCCTCTACATGCCGCTGGGCACCGTCGGCAAACTGTTCATGGCGGTGGAAGCCGAGGCATTCGAGATGGCGGCCTGACACGATCAAATCGTGCCGGGCCGTGAAGAAACTCCATTGGCCGCTTTGATGGGGCTGTTGGAAAAGACAGAAGTGAATTTGGGAGTAACTGGAGGGAGAGACCGATGGCAGACAACGACGTCAAAACCCTGCCGCGACGCGAATTCCTGAAGGCCGCCGGTGTGACCGGTGCCGCTGCTGGTGCAGCGGTCGTGCTTTCCGGGAATGATGCCGAGGCGGCGGCCCCTGAGGCCGGCAAACAGACCGGCTATCAGGAAACCGAGCACGTGATGACATATTACGAGTTGGCCCGGTTCTAGGGGCACGTTTTAACCACAAGCCATAGGGAGTTATTTTCTATGCTCACGAAAAAGAGCAACGGGGTGGCGAACGGCCCCCGTCTGAAGAAGGCCCTGGCAGGTGTGATCGGCGGCGCCATGGACCGCCGCACGTTCCTGAAACGCTCAGGACTCACCGCTGGAGGGGCCGCGCTTGCGGCCGCCACGCCTTTGGGCATGGCGAAACAGGCGAAAGCCCAATCCGCGACCAACAAGATCAAGAGCGTCAAATCGGTTTGTACGCACTGTGCGGTTGGCTGCACGGTGATCGCCGAAGTTGCGAATGGTGTTTGGGTCGGCCAGGAACCGGGCTTCGACAGTCCTATCAACCTGGGTGCCCATTGTGCCAAGGGTGCGAGCGTACGCGAGCACGCTCACTCGGAACGGCGCCTGCGCTATCCAATGAAGCTGGAAGGCGGCAGTTGGAAGAAGCTCAGCTGGGATGCGGCCATCAACGAAATCGGCGACAAGATGCTGGACATTCGCAAGACGTCCGGTCCCGATTCCGTCTATTGGCTCGGATCGGCCAAGTTCAGCAACGAGCAGTCCTATCTGTTCCGTAAGTTCTACGCTTTCTGGGGCTCCAATAATGGTGACCACCAGGCGCGGATTTGTCACTCGACCACGGTTGCCGGTGTTGCCAACACCTGGGGCTATGGTGCGATGACGAACTCTTTCAATGATATGCACAACTCTCGCGCCATCTTCATGGTCGGCTCGAATGCCGCCGAAGCGCATCCGGTGGCGGTACAGCATATCTTGAAGGCCAAGGAGCAGAATAACGCTGCGCTCATTGTTTGTGACCCCCGGTTCACGCGTACGGCGGCTCATGCCGACGAATTCGTGCAGTTCCGTCCGGGCACCGACGTCGCCCTCATCTGGGGCATTCTGCACCACATCTTCGCAAACGGCTGGGAAGACAAGACCTACATCAAACAGCGCGTTTGGGGCATTGAGCAGATCAAGGCCGAGGTGAAGAAGTGGACGCCGGAAGAAACCGAGAGTGTCACCGGCGTGCCCGGTTCGCAGTTGAAGCGCGTTGCGCGGACGCTGGCCAACAACCGTCCCGGCACGATCGTGTGGTGCATGGGCGGCACCCAGCACACCAACGGCAACAACAACACCCGGGCCTATTGCATCTTGCAATTGGCTTTGGGTAACGTCGGCCGTCAAGGTGGCGGCGCCAACATCTTCCGCGGTCACGACAACGTTCAGGGTGCCACCGACTTCTGCATCCTGTCGCATTCGTTGCCGGGCTACTACGGTCTGAAGACCGGTTCGTGGAAGCACTGGGCGCGGGTTTGGGATGTCGATTACGATTACATCAAGGGGCGCTTCGCCTCGAAGAAACTGATGGAATCGAAGGGCATCCCGGTAAGCCGCTGGATCGACGGTATTCTTGAAGACAAGAAGAACATCGATCAGCCCGACAACGTCCGGGCCATGGTCCTTTGGGGCCATGCGGTGAACTCGCAGACCCGTTTGCCGGAAATGAAGAAGGCGATGGAAAAGCTGGATTTGATGGTCATCATTGATCCGGTGCCGACCTTCGCCGCGGTCATTCCCGACCGCAAGGACGGTGTCTACGTGTTGCCGGCAGCGCTTCAGTACGAGACCTACGGTTCCGTAACCGCCTCGAACCGGTCATTGCAATGGCGCGACAAAATCGTCGAGCCGCTTTATGAGTCTCTTCCCGATCATACGATCATGTATAAGTTCGCGAAGAAGCTCGGGTTCGCCAAGGAGATGTTCAAGAACATCAAGGTCAACAACGACGAGCCCTTGGTTGAAGACATGACCCGTGAATTCAACGGGGGAATGTGGACGATCGGTTACACGGGCCAATCACCAGAACGTCTGAAGGCGCACATGGCCAACCAGACCACCTTCGACAAGACCTCCTTGCTGGCCAAGGGCGGTCCGGTCTCGGGTGACTATTACGGTTTGCCGTGGCCTTGCTGGGGCACTGCGGCCATGAAGCACCCGGGAACGCCGGTTCTTTATGATCCGTCGAAGCCGGTGGCTGAAGGCGGTCTCAACTTCCGGGCACGCTTCGGCGTTGAGCGGAAGGGCGAGAACCTGTTGGCTGAAGGCTCCTATCCGGTGGGTAACGAACTCAAGGACGGTCACCCTGAATTCTCCATGGCTTTGCTTAAGAAGCTTGGCTGGGATAAGGACCTGACCGCCGACGAGCGCGCTGCCATCGATAAGGTCGCCGGTGACAAGACCAACTGGAAGACCGACCTTTCCGGCGGTATCCAGCGGGTCGCCATCAAGCACGGTTGTGCACCCTTCGGCAATGCCAAGGCGCGGACCGTGGTCTGGACGTTCCCCGATCCGGTGCCCCTGCACCGTGAACCGCTGTACACGCCCAGGCGCGATCTTCTGCCCAAGTACAAGACGTACAAGGACAAGCAGGCTTACCGCCTGCCGACCATGTACGAGTCCATCCAGAAGAAGGACTTCTCGAAGGACTTCCCGACGATCCTCACGCAGGGCCGTCTGGTAGAGTACGAGGGTGGCGGCGATGAGAGCCGGTCCAACAAGTGGCTGGCTGAACTGCAGCAGGACATGTTCTGCGAGGTGAATCCGGTCGATGCCAACAACGCCGGCATCAGAGACGGGGCCGACATGTGGGTTAACTCACCGGAAGGCGGCAAGGTGCTGGTCAAGGCACTGGTGACCGAACGCGTTGCGGTGGGTGTGGTCTTCATGCCGTTCCACTTCGGTGGTCACTGGCAGGGCAAGGACCTGAGGGCGAAGTATCCGCCTGGGGCCGACCCTTACGTGTTGGGCGAAGCGTCCAACATGTGCGGCACCTACGGGTATGACTCGGTGACCCAGATGCAGGAAACCAAAGTCACCCTTTGCAACATCAAAGCAGCGTAAGGATAAGGAGGAAAAATCATGGCAAGAATGAAGTTTCTTTGCGATGCCGAGCGCTGCATTGAATGCAACGCGTGCGTCACCGCGTGCAAGAACGAGCACGAGGTGCCGTGGGGCGTCAACCGTCGCCGGGTGGTCACCATCAATGATGGCAAGCCCGGTGAGAGGTCCATTTCGGTGGCCTGCATGCACTGCTCCGACGCGCCGTGCATCGCGGTCTGCCCGGTGGACTGCATCTACCAGTCCGAAGAAGGCGTGGTTCTGCACTCGAAAGATCTTTGCATCGGGTGCGGCTATTGCTTCTTCGCTTGTCCTTTCGGTGCGCCGCAGTACCCGCAAGCGGGCAACTACGGCTCACGTGGCAAAATGGACAAGTGCACCTTCTGCGCCGGCGGCCCGGAGTCCGACAACTCCGCCGCCGAATACCAGAAGTACGGCAGGAACCGCCTGGCGGAAGGCAAGCTGCCGCTGTGCGCCGAAATGTGTTCGACCAAGGCTCTCTTGGGCGGCGACGGCGACATGCTCAGCAACATCTACCGCGAGCGGATCGTCAGCCGTGGTTTCGGTTCCGGCGCTTGGGGATGGGGCACCGCCTATCAGTTGAAGGCGGGGTCGTAATTCCCGATAGCTAACGATGATGGCGGCGGCGGTGTCCGGTTGACGGGCGCCGCCGCTGTCCGTTACCGTTGTTGGGGTGCATGGCCGCCAGGCAATGGCGGCACGAAGCGATGTGAAGCCGTTCGACAAAGAAGGCGGCTGACGTCGTCGATAATGTGATTAACAGCACCATGCAGGAGAAAAGGAATAAGCCATGACCGGCATGAAACGGCGCCGTCTGTTGGCAGGATTGGGGATTTTCCTTTTGGCCGTCTACGCAGGCCTCGTCGGGTTTACGCAATCACCGACCCTCGGTGTTGCTCCGGCGGCTGCGCAAAGCGGCGGACAGGTTCCCGGCAACTGGTCCGGCAATACCAGTGACGCGGAGTTCTGGCGAGCCATCAAGAAGGGCGTCAAAGGAACCGTCAGCATTCCGGACAAGAAAGCCGGACAGCTTGTGCAGATGGAAGGCGATGAATTTCGCGCCTTCCGCAACGGCAAGATGTCGAGCCGCGGCGGCGACCTGTTGGTGATCGTGGTGATCATTCTGATCGTGTTTTACATGTTCCGCGGCCGCATCCGCATCGAGGCCGGCCCCGACGCGGCGGGCCGCACCATCGAGCGGTTTAATGCCCTGGAGCGCTTCACCCATTGGCTGACCGCATCCTCATTCGTGGTTTTGGCGTTGACCGGCCTGAACGTACTTTACGGCAAGCTGTTTTTGCCGGCGCTGATCGGCAAAAGCGGCTTCGCCACGCTGACCCTGTGGGGCAAGATGGCCCACAATTACATCGCCTGGGCCTTCATCATCGGCGTCATCATGATGTTTGTTCTGTGGGTGAAGGACAATATCCCCGGGAAAACCGATATTCAGTGGCTGGCCGTTGGCGGCGGGCTGTTCAAGGAAGGCCTGCACCCGCCGGCAAAGCGTTTTAACGCGGGTCAGAAGTTTATATTCTGGTCCGTGGTGTTGGGTGGTGCCTCGTTGTCCGCTTCGGGAATCGCGCTGCTGTTCCCGTTCGAGGTTCAGATATTCGCGGACAGCTTTAAGATACTCAATGCCTTCGGGACCGATTTCCCGACGGTTCTTTCTCCCTTGCAGGAAACCCAGTATGCCTTGATGTGGCACGGTGTCGTGGCGCTGGTCATGATCGCCATTATCATCGGTCATATCTACATCGGTTCGCTGGGCATGGAAGGCGCCATTGACGCGGTGGGCGACGGCCACGTCGACCGCAATTGGGCCAAGGAACACCATGGCATGTGGGTTGAGGAAATCGAAAACGAGGCACCGGCGGCGGCTGAGCAGCAACCGGCGGAATAGCAAGCCAGGAAATTACCGTCCAGACGGTAATGTCTTCGACAACGCATTTGTGGCGACAACTCGACGTTCGGGAGGACCGGAAAATGACCGGAGAAAAGTGGAAATCGTTTTGGATGGGGACCGTGGCGGCGGTTTTGGTCGCCGTTGTTGCCGGCATGGTCATGAGCAGCGCCAATATGACGGCAGGTGAGAAGTTCTCGACGTCGAACACCCGCCTTTAGGCGATCAGCGGACAATAGTAGGGAAAGCGGCTGCGCCTTCGGGTGCGGCCGTTTTGCCGAGATGACAAGGCTATGAAAAAGCTCAAGAAAGGCAGACATCGGAGCCCAAAACCGAAGCGCCGCGCAAAGCCCAAACCGCAGCCGAAAGCCCCAATGCTATCCATGCCACGGCCCGGGTTGTCCGAGGACGGGTTCCCTCAGACCCAATTCAGCGCCGCCGTGCCCTTGGCATCATCATCAGATCACTTGGCCGGCGCCGCGGCGGCACTTCGGCGGGGCGATCCGCACGGGGCTTTCGACATTTGCCGTGAGGCGCTGGCGGCGGACCCCCATAATCCGGTTGCGCTTAACCTTGCCGGCGTTGCCGCCTTTCAGGCGGGGCTTGCCGAAGAAGCCCTGGAGCTGCTGCATGCGGCGGTTTCACAGGCGCCACGCGACGCCGAGACGCAAACCAACCTGGGCAATGTCCTGGCCTATCTCGGCCGCGTCGGCGATGCGGTGGCGGCCTACGAACGGGCCATGGAGGCCGACCCGGAATATGCGGATGCATTGTTCAATTTCGGTATTCTGATGGCGGCCGAAGGGCAGCCTGCGAAAGCGGTTGAGGCTTACGAAAAAACCCTCGAAAAGGTTTCGGATCATGGCTTGGCGTGGCAGGGGCTCGGCAACGCCCTGAATGCGCTGGGCCGCCTGGATGCCGCAAAAACGGCGTTTGAGACCGGGCTTGAATTTGACCCGGCGATGGCAATGGCGCGGACCAATCTGGCTTCGGTGCTGCATGAGTTGGGGGATTATGTAGGCGCCGCGGCGCAATGCCGCCAAGCGCTGACGGTGGAGCCGGATCTCCACGAGGCACGTTATAATCTCGGGCTCGCCCTTCAGGAGTTAGGCCACCACGGCGACGCGATTGAGGCCTATGAACAGGTGCTTTCCGATCAACCGCAACATGCGGCGGCGGCATTGAATATCGCTTATGCCCGCCAACAATTGGGGCAACTTGATGCGGCGTCCCTTGCCTTCGAGCGGGCCATCGCAATTGATCCCGATTTTTCCAAAGCTCACGCAAACCTCGCGGATCTGCGGCTGCAGCAGGGAGATCCCGCAGCAGCGCTGGCTGTCTGTGACGGATATCTCGACCGCCATCCGGGAAACACGAACCTGCTGGCATTCAAGGCCGTTGCCCTCGAAGACCTGGGCCAGGCGCAGGCAGCGGGTCTCATCGACTTTGATCGATTTCTGCACGTCCATCAAATTGAAGTGCCGGACATCTACGCGAACCTCGCCGGCTTCAATGCCGCGCTGGCGGCACATATTGAAACCCACCCGTCGCTCACGTTTGAGCCCAGAAGCCATGCGACTCGTCAGGGCCGGCATTCAGGTGAGCTGCTGGTGGAACCGAAAGGACCGTTTGCCGACCTGGAGAAAGTCATTTTGGCCGCCGTCGAAAGCTACAAGACTGCCATCGGCAAAGACCTGGCCCATCCATTTCTTCGGGCACTGCCCGAGGGCATGATGTTGTCAGTCTGGGGCGTCGTCATGGAGGCGGCGGGCCATCAGATTCCCCATATCCATCCGGCGGCCTGGCTGAGCGGCGTTTACTACGCGAAGGTTCCGGGTATCGTCGCTGAAGGCACGCCGGACAAGGCCGGCTGGATCGAATTTGGACGACTGCCCGATCATTTTCATAATGAAACCGAGCCCCAAACCCGGGCGATCAGGCCGGATCCGGGCCTGATGGTGTTGTTTCCATCTTATTTCCATCACCGCACGATCCCGTTTCATGCGGACGGCACGCGGATCAGCATCGCCTTCGACCTAATCGCCGCATAAACTTTTCGGAAGCGGCCGGTTGTGTCGAATGACGGCGTCTATTCGGCCGCCGCCGCCGCTTCCACGGCTTCCACCCTGACGGCACAAAATTTGAACTCCGGAATTTTGCCGACCGGATCAAGCTGCGGATTGGTCAGGATATTGGCCGCCGCTTCGTGGAAACAGAATGGGATGAAGACCATGCCGTCGGGCACGTCCTTATCGGCGCGGACCTGAATATCAACGCCGCCGCGGCGGCTTTCGACGCGCACCGTATCGCCGGGACCAATGCCCATTTCGCCCATCTGGTGGGGATTGATGCTGACCGTCGGCACGGGCTCCAGAAGGCTCAGGGTTTCGGCGCGGCGCGTCATGGCGCCCGTGTGCCAATGCTCAAGCACACGCCCGGTGGTCAGGACAAGCGGGTAGTCGTCATCGGGTAATTCATCAGGCGGCGTCAGTTGCGCGGCAACCAGCTTGGCGCGGCCCGTGTCGGTCGGGAACCCATCACCGAAGATGATGTCGTGGCCGGGCTGGTCTTCGGCGTCGCAGGGATAGGTGACGGCGTCCTCGCGCTCCAGGCGTTCCCAGGTGATGTTATCCAGCGACCGCATGGTGCGCTTCATCTCGTTGAAGACATCGGCGGGGCCTGTGTAGGTCCAATCCAGGCCGATGCGGTTGGCGATTTCCTGGATGATCCACCAATCCTGGCGGGCCTCGCCGGGCATGTTGATGGCCGGCCGTGCCAGTTGGACCTGACGGTTGGTGTTGGAAAAGGTGCCGGTCTTTTCGGGGAAGGCCGACGCCGGCAAGATGACGTCGGCGTGGAAACAGGTCTCGGTCATGAAGATATCCTGGACCACCAGGTGTTCCAGCTTGGCCAGGCCGTCGCGGGCGTGCTGCACGTCCGGGTCCGACATGGCCGGGTTTTCACCCATGATATAGATGCCCTTGATCTCGCCGTCGTGGACGGCATCCATGATCTCGACCACCGTGAGGCCCCGTTTGGTGTCCAGATCGACGCCCCATTCACTGGTGTAGATATCGCGGATGTCGTCGGCCTCGACGGATTTGTAGTCGGGATAGAACATCGGGATCAGGCCGACATCCGACGCCCCCTGCACATTGTTCTGGCCGCGCAGGGGGTGCAGCCCGGTGCCGGGCCGGCCGATTTGGCCGGTGATCATGGAAAGCGCGATCAAACACCGCGCGTTATCGGTGCCGTGCACGTGCTGGGAAATGCCCATGCCCCAGAAAATGATGGACCGTTCGGCGGTGGCGTAGGTGCGGGCCACGGTACGGATGGTTTCCGCATCGATGCCGCAGACATCGGCCATTTTTTCCGGCGCGAATTTCTTCGCGTTCTCCTTGATGTCATCGAAACCTTCGGTCATCGCCTGCACGTATTGTTCGTCGACCAGGCCCTCTTCGATGATCGTGTGGATCAGCGCCCCCAGCAAGGCCACGTCGGTGCCCGGCTTGAACTGCAACATGCGGTCGGCGTACCGGGTCAGGCCCTGGCCACGCGGGTCCATGACGATCAGCGTCGCGCCACGCTTCGCCGCAGCCTTCAGGTAGGTGGCGGCGACGGGATGGTTCTGGGTCGGCCTGGCACCGATGACGATAATGCAATCGGAATCATTGGCCGCCGTGAAGGGCGCGGTGACGGCGCCGGAACTGACGCCTTCCATCAGCGCGGCAACGCTGGACGCATGACAAAGCCGGGTGCAATGATCGACGTTGTTGGTGCCGAAACCCTGACGCACCAATTTTTGCACCATGTAGGCTTCTTCATTGGAACCCTTGGCGGAACCGAAGCCGGCCAATGCCTGTGAACCATCCCGGTCGCGAACGGTTTTCAATCCACCGGCGGCCAGGTCCAGGGCTTCTTCCCAGGTGGCTTCGCGGAAGTGGGTGAAGGGGTTGGCCGCATCGACCGTGTCGTGGCCGTCCTTGGCGACGCCGTCCTTGCGGACCAGCGGCACGGTCAGACGGTGCGGATGGCGGGCGTAGTCAAAGCCGAAGCGGCCTTTGACGCACAGCCTGTTCTGGTTTGCCGGACCGTCGCGGCCTTCGACATAGAGGATTTCGTCGTTCTTGACGTGGAAGGTCAACTGGCAACCGACCCCGCAATAGGGACAAAGGCTGTCGGTGGCACTGTCGGCGCGGCCTTTGTAGACCTGGTTTTCATCAACCAGGGTTCTCGCCATCAGCGCGCCGGTCGGGCAGGCCTGGACGCATTCGCCACAAGCCACGCAGGTGCTTTCGCCCATGGGATCGCCCATGTCGAAGACAATGCGCGCTTCGGTGCCGCGATGCGCCATGCCGATGACGTCGTTGACCTGGACCTCACGGCAGGCTCGGACGCAGAGGTTGCAGTGAATGCAGGCATCAAGATTGACAGCCATGGCAGGGTGGGAAATATCGGGTGGCGGTGTTTCGTTGCGGGCCGGAAAGCGGCTGCCGCCCAGCCCGGCATCATCGACCCAATGCCAGAGCAGCGAGTCTGGATCGTGCGCCTTCACTTTGTCGGGTTGGTCGGCCAACAGCAGTTCCAGGACCATCTTACGCGCCTTGACCGCACGCTCGTTGTTGGTCGTCACCTGCATGCCCGGTGCCGGTGTGCGGCGGCATGACGGCGCCAATACCCGCTCACCCTCAATCTCCACCATGCAGGCCCGGCAATTGGCGTCCGGGCGATAGGCCGGTTTGTCGCGGTGACAAAGGTGCGGGATTGTGTTGCCCAGGCGTTTGGCGACTTCCCAAATGGTTTCGCCGGCCGCGGCCTCGACGTCCTGGCCGTCCAAGTTAAAGGTGATGGCGTCGCTCATGTCACGTCCTCCGCAAAGAAGCGCAAGGCGCTTTCGACTGGATTGGGCGCCGCCTGGCCGAGACCGCAAATGGAAGCGTCGCGCATGGCGGCGCTCAAGTCGCGGATCAAATCCGCGTCCCAGGTGGGGGCGTCAATGAGCATCAGCATTTTCTCGCAGCCGACCCGGCACGGCGTGCATTGACCACAGCTTTCATATTCAAAAAAATGGACCAGATTGCGGCAAATGGCGCGCACGTCATCGGCGTCGGAAAAGATCACCACGGCCGACGATCCGATGAAACAGCCGACGTCGTCCAAGGTGCCGAAATCAAGCGGCAGATCGCCTTTGTCGGCGGGCAGCAGGCCGCCGGAGGCGCCGCCGGGCAGGTAGGCCTTGAAGCCGTGGCCGTCCTCCATGCCGCCGCAATGGTCATCGATCAATTGCCGAACGGTGACGCCGGCCGGCGCCAGCTTGACGCCGGGCTCCCTGACCCTCCCGGATACGGAATAGAAGTGCGGCCGGCCTTGTTCTTGGTACCAATCGGGACCGCCCTCGACGATGTCGCGCAGCCAGAACATGGTTTCCACATTGTTGATCAGGGTCGGGCGTTTGAACAATCCTTCCTGGGCCGGGAACGGCGGGCGGTTGCGGGGCAGGCCGCGTTTGCCTTCGATGCTTTCCAGCATCGCCGATTCTTCACCGCAGATATAGGCCCCGGCACCGCGCCGCAGATGCAGCTCAATCCCGCCGGTCATTTTTTCGGCCTCAAGGCGGGCGATCTCCGTCAAAAGAAGCGCGCGGACCTCGGCGTATTCATCGCGCAGATAAATATACGCGGCCTCCGCTTCCACCGCCCAGGCCGCAATCAGGGTGCCTTCCAAGACCCGGTGCGGGTCGGTCTCGAAGCAATGCCGGTCCTTAAAGGTGCCGGGTTCGCCTTCGTCGGCATTGATGGCCACCAGGCGGGGTTTCGGCGTATCCTTCAGAAAACCCCATTTGCGGGCGGTCGGAAAACCGGCGCCGCCAAGGCCACGAAGGCCCGATCCGTCAACCGCTGCCGTTACCTCGTCGCGCTGACGCTGACCGTCCAGGCATTCTTTCCATACGGCGTACCCGCCATCCGCCACGTAGGCGTCGAAATCCGTATAGTCGGGAAGATCCGCCGTCGCGTTTCCGGCATCTGCGGCCTTGGCAACGCTCTCTGGTGTGGCGTCATGAACTTGCCGGCGCCCGACCACGGCCACGGGCGCACGATCGCAGGCACCGACGCACGGCGCGTGCACGACCCGCACCTCCGAACTGCCGCCATACCGGGTGGCCAGTTCGGAAAGCAGGTTTTCGGCGCCTTTCATTTCGCAGGTAATGCCGTCGCAGACCCGGACCGTCAGCCCAGCCGGGGCCGTTTCGCCTTCCTTCACGATGTCGAAATGGTGGTAGAAGGTGGCAACCTCATACACCTCGGTCATGGCCAGCTTCATTTCGTCGGCAAGCGCCGCCAAGTGAGCGGCGGAGAGATGTTTGTAGGTATCCTGGATCAGGTGCAGGTATTCGATCAAGAGGTCGCGGCGCCGGGGCCGGTCCCCGAGCAAGGCGCGAACTTCGTCAGCCGCCAGATTGTCGGTCTGACGGCCCTTCGGCAGAAAAGGCGAGCGGTTACCGCGGCGCGGTCCCTCCAAAGTCGTCGTGGTGGACATTCGGCTTTTCTCCCTGGCGCCGGTTTATACCGGATATCTAGCGTTTTCGAGCCGCAATAACCATACTCAAAGACATTTTGGAATAATGTATACCAGAGATTACGAGCGGCTCAAACAAACACTTTAACTATGGATTTTCCGGTGCCGAGGTGGCGCCGCGGTCCATTGATCCCGGATGATTATAATGTAAAAGTTCGGCGGCGCATGCGACATTGCGTTCGGAAATTTAGATAGGGGTATACCCTTTGCAGATCGACCTAAGAACCGCCCAGCTTCTGAACTCGCGGTTGTTTCACGACCTTGTCGGCGCCGTCAGCGCCATCAATACGGGATTGGAGTTCATGGACGATGCGGCGAATGCCGGCGATGCCATGGACCTGACCCGGCAAAGCGCCGACCGATTGACACGGCGGTTGGATTTATTCCGCGCCGCCTTCGGACTGGGCGGCGGAAAACAAGGCGAATTGTCCTTGGGCGACGCCACCGTCCTGGCGGCCGGATGGTACGCCGATGCCAAGCCGGCCTTGGCCTGGCCCGGCGCCGACGCCCTCATGGCCGCCGGTGATGTCGACCCTATCGCTATCAAAGTCCTGCTGATCATGACCGTGCTGGCGGAAGAGTGCCTGCCCCGCGGCGGTGAGGTTTCCGTTGACGTATCGAAGTTGCCCCAGGGGTTGGGGATGGCGATCTCGGCGCGCGGCACGGGTGCCAAGTTGCCGGAAGGTGTCGTCGATGCGTTGGCGCCGAATTGCCCCGCCGGCTCACTGACGGCACGAAGCATTGCCGCCCATTTCGGCGCCTGCCTGGCGGCCCATCTGGGCGCCCGGATTGAGGCGGCCGCGGCCTCCGACGCGGTTGAACTGGCCGCTCTATTCCCGTCCCGACCAGGTTAATATTTGGGTCGCAAAGGGAAACATTCTGAAACGTTCAAACGGCGATTGATGAACTAGTATTGGCACGTCATGAATTGGCATGACGGCCTTTGCCGAAGAACCGCAGCCGCGCCCCGGAGCCGGTTGTGTCGAATGGAGAGAGCATTATGGACGACCTACTTAGCGAATTTCTGACCGAAACCACGGAAAGCCTGGCGGTCATCGACGTCGAATTGGTGAAGTTCGAACAAGATCCCCAGGACGAGGCGATCCTCGGAAATATATTCAGGTTGGTCCATACCATTAAAGGCACCTGCGGCTTCCTTGGTCTGCCCAGGTTGGAATCCGTTGCTCATGCCGGTGAGAATATCCTCGGCAAGTTCCGCGACGGTGTTTTGCCGGTGACGCCGGAAGCCGTGACCTTGATCCTCAAATGTATCGACTGCATCCGCGATCTGCTGGGCGATCTTGAAGCCACCGGTGAAGAACCGGAAGGCGAAGACACCGCCCTGATTGCCGAATTGAACGCCATGGCCGACGGCAAGACCGCGGCGCCGGCCGCCGCCGCGCCGGCCGCTGCCGCCCCGGCCGCCCCGGCCGCCCCGGCCGCCGATGACGAAGACGTGCCGACCAACAATTTCGGCGCCCCGGTTGCGGCAGAACTGCTGGCCGAAGTGGAGGCCGCGGCCGCCGGCGGCGTTGAAGCTGCCAGCGACGCGCAAATTCAGGCCGAAGCTGCGTCAGATGGCGCTGATGAAGGTGGACCGGCCGATGCGCCGTCCGCCAACCAGTTCGGCGCCCCCGTCGCGGCCGAATTATTGGCCGAGGTCGAAGCCGCCGAGGCCTCCGGTGTCGTCGCCGCAAACGAACAACAAATGACCGCGGAAATGGACGCCGAACGCACCGCCGAGCAAGAGGTGGCGGCGCCGCCGGCCCCGGCCGAAGCGGCGCCTGTGGCGGAACCGGAAGCCAAAGTTCCAGCAAAAGCCGATAAGAAACCCGTGCCGGCAAAGAAAGACGAAGGCAAGGCGAAGGAATCCTCCGTTGCCCAATCCAGCATTCGCGTTCACGTCGATGTCCTGGAAGATCTGATGACCCTGGTCAGCGAACTGGTGTTGACCCGAAACCAGTTGTTGCAAATGGTGCGCGGTCTGGACGACAGCGAGTTTACCGTGCCCCTGCAACGGCTCAGCCACATCACGTCGGATTTGCAGGAAGGCGTGATGAAAACCCGCATGCAACCCATCGGCAACGCCTGGGCGAAGCTGCCCCGGATTGTCCGTGATCTGTCCGTGGAATCGGGCAAGCTGATCGAACTGACCATGTTGGGCGCGGAGACGGAATTGGATCGCCAGGTCCTGGACCTGATCAAGGATCCGCTCACCCATATGGTCCGCAACTCCGCCGACCATGGTCTTGAAATGCCCGATGAGCGGGCCGCGGTCGACAAGCCGGAGAAGGGCTCCATTGTTCTCAACGCCTACCATGAAGGCGGCCACATCATCATCGAGATTCGCGATGACGGCAAAGGCCTCTCCATGGACCGTATCCGCGGCAAGGTGGTTGAAAACGGTGTCGCGACGGAAAGCGAAATGGAAGATATGAGCGATCAGCAGATCCAGCAGTTTATCTTCGCTGCCGGCTTCTCGACCGCCGAAAAAGTCACCAGCGTGTCGGGCCGCGGTGTTGGCATGGATGTGGTGCGCACCAACATTGAAAAGATCGGCGGCACCATTGAGCTGATCTCCATTGAGGGCAAGGGTACCACCTTTACCATCAAGATTCCGCTGACCCTGGCCATTGTTTCGGCGCTTATTGTCGAATGCGCCCTGGAGCGGTTCGCCATTCCGCAGATCAGCGTCCTGGAACTGGTGCGGGCCTCCGACCATTCGGAATACAGCATCGAAATGATCAACGAATCACCCGTCCTGCGGCTGCGCAACCGTTTGTTGCCGTTGGTGACCTTGCGCGATCTGCTGAAATTTAACGGCCCGGCGCAGCCGCTTCTTGAAGCGGCCGACGGCGAAGTGTCGGCGGCGGGCGAAGTGTCGGCGGAGGGCGAAGTGTCGGCGGAGAGCGCGGATGCGGCGCAACCGGAGGCCGACGAAGAGGTTGCCTCCATTTCAGCTGGCGACGAGGTCTTTATCGTTGTCACCCAGGTGGGCGCCAATACTTTCGGCATCATTGTCGACCGGGTCTTTGATACGGAGGAAATCGTCGTCAAGCCGGTTGCCCCGATCTTGCGCGATATCCCGTTCTATTCGGGCAACACGATCCTTGGCGACGGCAGTGTCATCATGATCCTGGATCCGAACGGAATTGCCAGCGCTGTCGGTAAAATGGACAGCGAAGCCGCTAACGACAAAGCCGATCAAGGGCCCGCTTCGCATACCGATGAGAAGACGTCCATGTTGGTTTTCCGGGCCGGCGGTGACGAATTGAAGGCCGTTCCGTTGGCGCTGATTGCCCGCCTCGAAGAGGTGGATATGGCGGAAGTGGAATCCACGCACGGTGAAATGATGGTCCAGTACCGCGGCCAGTTGATGCCGCTGATCCCCTTCGATCAAATGCATCAGTGGAAAACCGAGGGCCGTCAACCGATCCTCGTGTTCACCGACAACGACCGGTCCATGGGGCTGGTGGTCGACGAAATCGTCGATATTGTTGAAGACCGCATGAAAATCGAATTGACCGCCGACGTGGCCGGGTTGATCGGCAGTGCGGTTATTGACGGCAAGGCGACGGACGTCATCGATGCCGGCCATTTCCTCACCAAGGGCTTCTCCGACTGGTTCGGTTCGGCCGAAGAGGCAACGTATCTGGGAACCGGTGGCAAGCGGGTTCTGTTGATCGATGACAGCCCCTTCTTCCGCAACCTGTTGTCGCCGCTGCTGTCGGTCGCCGGCTGGGATGTGACGACGGTCGAATCGGCTGGTGATGCGCTGGAAATGCGGGACAATGGCATGAAATTCGATGCCATCATCAGCGATATCGAGATGCCCGATATGGATGGCTTCCAGCTTGCCAAGGAAGTTCGCGGCGATGCCCGTTGGGTCAACACACCGATGGTGGCCTTGTCGGGACACGCCTCCGAAGAAGATTTCCAGAAAGGCCGTGACGCCGGGTTCAACGACTACGTGGCGAAATTCGACCGCGAAGCCCTGGTCAGCTCATTGGCTCAGACCGTGGCCATGGCGGTCAAGGATAACGCCGCAAAATAGGCCGGCGAAAAACTCACCCCGTGGTCGCCGCATCGTGATCACGGGGAATAGACAAATCAAGGTGAGGGAGCATTGCCACGTTGCCCGCTGATCGGCATAATCTCTTTTCGACAAATAGATAAACCGATAGCCGGTGATGAAGCATTGACGTTATTGGCGGCGGTTCGGGGGAAATTCGATGTTTTACCTTCATAAATATAATAGGGCGCGATAAACGATGAAATCGTGTTTGATCGTTGACGATTCCAAGGTCATCCGCATGGTTGCCCGAAAAATTCTCCAGGAACTGGAATTTGAAACCGAAGAGGCGGCCGACGGCCAACAGGCCTTGGATGCCTGTAAGGTGAAACTGCCGGATGCCGTCCTTTTGGATTGGAACATGCCGGTCATGGATGGTCTGACGCTTCTGAGTGAGATCAAGACGCAGTAC
>CAZQPC010000050.1:0-18998 GCA_964595005.1 uncultured Magnetovibrio sp. | reverse complement strand
ACCAGATGTGGCGTAGGAACTCTGCCATGTCGCGGGGCCGAATTCGCGTTTTTCCGCCGACGGGCCGCGCTCACCGCCCCACCCGCCGATGCCGGGTAAAAAGATTGTATAGGTGGCGAGGAAATATTCCGAGCTGACGGCGATATCCATGACCGACGCCTTTCCCTTGTCCCAGAGCGCGTTGATCCGGCCGGTCATCTCGATGTCGCCGGTCGGCGGCAAAGGACGCAGGACCTGCAGTTCCTGGCTGGCGTGCAGGGTAATATTGCGGTCATAGAGGCCGGTTTCGCCGGCGGCTTCCGCGGCCCACAGGCCCATGGCGCAGGCGTACGTGGGCAGGACCCGCAAGTCACGTTCGTAAACGAGGTCCGTGCGTTCCGCCGGTGCGCCGACGGAAAGGGCATAGAGGATGGCATCGCGTTCATTGTACGTGGCGACGCGGCTGCCCAGATCATGACCGATGAGATCACGCAGCTCCATCAGGCCCTCCAAGCGCCGGCGGGGCACAACGAAGTATTGGTCTCCCGGCCAAAGATGCCGTAAGGTCCCGATCGTTTCACGACGTCCGCCCTGTTCATATTATTGTTTGTATACATATGAATTTTGCATCGTGCCAGCGGGGCTGTCAACCTTGTTTGTTGCGGCGTCGAAAATTCATATGATTGTTTGGACGGGTCGTGACTATATAGTTTCGCAGTCATCATCGGGCTTGAGCCTCCTTAAATTTCTCCGGGCTGCCGGCGGCGCTTTCATTCAGTCCAAGCCGCTTTTTGACCGTTGCCACGGCCTCGGCCCGGGCCGGCGTATCGAGCAAATCACGGTAGATTTCCTGCCATGCCGCCAGGTCCGCCGTGCCGCGATCAAGGTCGTCCAGCAATTGTTTGGTCAGCGCCGCGGCATGCGCATCATTCTTGGAGACCTGATCGACAAGCTCGGTCATTCGCCGGTCCAAACCCTCGGGCGCAACGGTTTCGCCGGCCAACCCGGCCGCCGGGGCGTCAGATGCGGAGAACCGCTCACCAAGGACAAACAGCCGGGTCAGCGTTTCGGCGGGCAGGCGGCCATGCAGGCGGGCGATGGCGTCGGGGTTATAAAGCAGGCCTAGTTCCGTCGCCGGCACGGCGAAGGTCGCGCCCTCAACGGCGATGCGGAGATCGCAGGCCAAGGCCAGATGCACCGCGGCACCCATGCACGGCCCTTCAATGACCGCCACCACAGGTGCCGGAAATCGCCGGATGGCTTCGGTGAGCGTCGTGACGTCGTCGTCATAGGCCGCATCGTCGGCCGTGCCGTGGATATCGTTGAGATCGGCGCCGGCGCTGAATACACCCCCGGTACCGCGCATGAACGCGATCTTGACTTGATCGTCAGGCGCTGCGAAGACCGCTGTTAATTCGGCAAGCAGGGCCCGCGACAGGGCATTCTTGCGTCTGCCGTTGCCGAACACGACGTCCAGTCGATGACCCTCCGTCCGCGATTGAAGAAGTGCGTTCATGGCACAGCCCACCGCTGGCGCATGGCCGTGTCGTCAAAGGCGAAGGCCTCTTCCAAATCCTCGGAAAGATCCAAGACCAACTGATCACGGCCGCGCCCGGCAATGACCTGCATGCCAATCGGCAGACCGTCAACCAACCCGCAGGGCACGGACGCACCGGGCGTGCCGGCCACATTAAACGGTGCGGTAAATGGAACGGCGCCCCAAAGCTCGCTGACCTGGCGCCCGTCAATGATCTCGGGACGCTGACCCAAGGGGAACGCCGGTGTTGCCGTCGCCGGTGTGACGATGGCGTCGAAGTCGGAAAAAAAGCGATCCAGCCGGGTGCGAAATTCCGCAAGGGAGCGAGCCGCCGTTTGAACATCTTCCGGCGTCAGGGATTTCGCCGCTTCCAGGCTGACGCGTTCATAATCCGTCAGCATGTCGGGGGCCTGGTCCAGGAAATGGCCGCGTTCGCGGCCTTCAACGGCCAGCACCAGAGGACCGAAGACATCTTTCCAATCTCCAATGGGAAGGTCTGTCTCCACCACCTCGTGGCCCAAATCCTGAAGTTTCAAAATGGCCGCCGCCGTGGCTGCCGCGACGCCAGGGTCCACGGCGCGACCTTCCGGCGCCGGGCACCAGGCGATTTTCAAGCTCTTGGCGACCGATTGGCGGGCGAAAGGCTGTTCGGCAATGACGTCCATAAATACCCGGGCATCGCCGACCGAACGGGCCAAGGGCCCCGGACAGACAAATTCCGTCATGGCAACGCTGCCGTTCTCGTCGGCGCACAGCCCATGCGTCGGCTTGAACCCGAAGAGCCCACTAAAGGCCGCCGGAATGCGGATCGAACCGCCGCCGTCTGCGCCAAGGCCGACCGTTGCCAAACCGGCGGCGACGGAGGACGCAGCGCCGCCACTGGAACCGCCGGGCGTGCGCGCCGGGTCCCAGGCGTTGCCGGCGTCCGGGCCGAGGCGGTTGTCGGTGGTTGCCGACTGACCGAATTCGGCCGTATTGGTTTTGCCGGTGAAGATGGCCCCGGCGGCCCGCAGGCGCGCCACCAACCCGCTGTCGGCGTCACTGATGTTGTCCTTGAAGAAGTGCGACCCGTAGGTGGTCCGCGCCCCGGCAACGGCAAAGGTATCCTTGATCGACACCGGTACCCCGCTGAGCGGACCGGCAGTGCCGTCTTTATACGCTGTCTCCGCCGCTCGAGCCTGTTCGCGCATGAGGTCGTCCAAGCGGGTCAGATAGGCGTTCAGGTCCGGATTGAACTGATCGATACGGGCAATGGTCTCGTCGGCCACGTCGACAGGCGACAGCTCACCGTTACGATATGCGCCGGTCAACCGCGCCATGGGCCAGAACAGGGGGCTTGCGCCCGTATCGATGCCGTCAGGCATGGGGGTAGACGCCTCCGCTGATGCCATAGGTTTCGCCGGTTATGTAGCCGGCTTTGTCGCCGGCCAGGAAGGACACCAGATTGGCCACGTCTTCAGGCTCGCCAACACGGCCGACGTAAGACCGGTCCTTGGCGTAGCCGTCGAAGAACTCGGCCGGATAGATTTTGCGCAGAAACTCATTGTAAATAAGCCCCGGCGCCACGGCATTGACGCGCACCCCATACTGCCCGTTTTCCGCCGCCGCCACCCGGGTCAGGGCCATCACGGCGGCCTTCGCCGCCGCGTAGGCGGACCCGTGCTCGGATGAGGTTTCCCACGCACCGATCGACGAGATATTGACGATACTGCCGCTCCTTTGGTTGATCATATGCGGCAGCGCGTAGCGCATGCAGTAGAAGGTGCCGTTGAGGTCAATATCGAGGCTGCGGTGCCAGGTCTCCAGGGACATTTCGGCGACCGGTTCGATCTTGTTGAAACCGGCGTTGTTGACCAACACGTCAAGGCGGCCGCATTCGGCGACGACCTCGCCCATGACGGCTTCAACCCGTGCCGCATCGGTGACGTCGAGCGGCATGCCCAGGACCTTCTGGCCCGATTCCGCGGCAATTTTTTCGGCGTATTCACCGCAACGCCGTTCGTGCGCGTCGGTGACGACGACGGTCATGCCGTCAAGGGCCAGTTGGCGGGCAATGGCGGAACCGATGCCGACGCCGGCGGCGGCGGTGACCAGGGCGACTTTGGTTTCAGACATCTGATCGGGCCTCCTTACGATCCGGCAACCTGGGGAATGACCTCGTTGGCGAAGGTCTCCAGGCGGCGTTCCCGGCCGCCGGAATGCAGCGGGAAGGTGATGCGGTCGATATCGCATTTGGCCACGTCTTGTATGCGGCCAACGCAATAATCGACATCACCGGCGATGGCGACGGTCTGCGTCCACTCATCCGTGACCTTGCTCTGGTGTTCCGTGTGCAGGGACAGATGTGATTCGAAATGGTAGTCGGCCATGATTTCGTCCCAAAGCGCGCGATACTTCTCCCACTGCGGCGGCACCACTTTCCATTCGGTGAAGGTGGCCGCCTGGGTTGCCGCCCAGGAGCGTACGTCGTCGAGCGCCTTGCGTTGATCTTCCTGGACACTGGTGGTGCAGACGAAATCGATGTCGATGTCTTCGCGCTTTCGTCCGGCCTTTTCCAAACCCTCGTAGACGAAGTCCAACTGCCATTTGATCAAGTCGTTGTCCGCGGCACCCATGAGAATAACGCCGTCGGCAACTTCACCCGCCAGTTTCAAAATGCGCGGCTGGGTGACCGCCAGGTAGATGGGAATTTCGCGATTGGCCACCGCCAAGCGCAGCTCGTTACCCTCGAATTCCGCACTTTCACCGCTGAACCAGGCCTTCATCGCCAGGATGCCTTCGCGCAATTCGGCGATTTTTGACGGTCGCATGCCGATGGAATTGACGGCGATCCAGCCGGCGCCCAGCCCCACTTGGGCACGGCCATCGGAGATTTCGTCAAGCGCCGCATGGCCGCTGGCGGTCACCGTGGGGTGACGTGTCTTCAGGTTTGTAACGGCCGTGCCGATCTTCAATTTTTCCGTGGCCATGGCGGTCAGCGTCATCGTCGTGTAGATCTCTTTCATGCCGAGCTGGTGATCGATGTACCAAACGTGTTCGAATCCCAGATCTTCGATCTTCTTCGCCATGGGACCGACGTTCGCCAGCGGTTCGCGCGGGCTGACGCCCCGTGAAATTCCAAATCTTTTAACCATTATCCTCTCCTTGTTAAGGCGTCTTCGATGGCCGTCGCATAGAGGCGCGGCTGATCGATGCTGATCAGATGCCCGGCATCGGGAATCTCGTGATAGGTGGCGTTGGCGAGCGCGCCGCACAGAATGTCGGCGGCCTTCTTCGGGCAGAACACGTCCTTGTCGCCGCCGATGACGTCGACGGGCATGGAAATTTTTTCCAACATCGGCATCAGCGGTGTGTCGCGAAGCCCGGCCATGGCGCGGCAGCCATTGATATAGCCGCCGCCGTTGCCGACCGCGTCCAGGCGCCGGCGGGTAATGGCAACCAAGTCACCGCCGTTGACCAGTTGTTGGGCCGTGTCGTTGCTGAGCGCGGCGGCGAAACCATCCGGGTCCGATTGAATCATCTCAATGCGTTGGTCGAAAAATTCCGCCGCGGTCCGTCCAACGACGGGCGAGGTGCCGGTGACCACGGCATGGGGGATCAGGTCCGGGCGCTGGGCCGCCGCCCAAAGGACGATGGTGCCGCCGAGGGAATATCCGACGCAAGGCGCCGGACCGGTGACGTCTTCCAGGAAGGCGATCAGGTCGCCGCCCAATTGCGCCAGCGTGCCGTCGGCCAGGCCGAGCTTGGTCGCGCCATGGCCGCGGAAGTCATAGGCGAAGGTCTCGAAATCGCTGAGCTGCGCCTGCACGGCCTGCCAACTGCCGGCGTCTTCGGCCAGCCCGTGGATGAGCACGCAGGATTTGCCGGCGCCGGCGCGAATGTAGCTCACATCAATATCGTTCAGATGCACCTTCATGACGCTTGCGCTCCGTCGTGCAGTTGGCCGGCCAGCCAGGCCCGCACGTCGTTTTTGCGAATCTTTCCAGCCGGCGTCATCGGCATTTCGTCGATGTGATAGACGGCTTCCGGCCAATAATGTTTGGCGAGGCCGTATTCTTCGGTGAAGGCAACAAGTTCATCCTTTTCCAGCGGCCGCCTGCCAGGCCCCAATACGGCGCAGATGCGTTCGCCCAGGCGCGCATCGGGCAGGCCGATGACGGCGACGGTGCCGACGTCCGGGTGCGCGGCGATGGCGTCTTCGATGGGCACCGGGGAGATATTGACGCCGCCGCGGATAATCAGGTCTTTGGAACGCCCGGTGATGCAGAGATATCCGTCGGCGTCGATGACGGCCCGGTCACCGGTGACGAAAAATCCGTCGGGCTGGAACAATTCCCGGGTCAGGTCTTCTTGGCAGAAGTAACCCCTGAACATGTTTGGGCCGCGCGCCAACAGTTCGCCTTCTTCCAAGGCCGGTTGGCGGGTGCCGGCATCGTCGACGACTTTGATTTCGAAGCCCGACGTCGGCCGGCCGGCGGTGGTCAGGGATTTTTCATCCGTGCACGCGCCCGGCACGCAGGTCGTCACGCCGCCTTCGGTCATGCCCCAGAGAACGGTGACGAAGGTGCTGGGAAACTCTTGCTTGGCTTGCGCCAGCAGGGCCGGCGGCACCTGCGCGCCGCCACACAAGAAAGACCGCATGGAGGCCAGTTTCGGCGTTGATCCGGAAGGCGAAGCCTCTAGCAAGTCTTTCAAAAAGGGCGTCGCGGCGGCGGTGAAGTCGCAGCCGTGTGTTTCGATCATTTCCAGGGCGGCGGCGGCATCCCATTGTTGTTGGAGAACCAGGGCCGTGCCCAGGAACAAGGCCAGCAAACTGCCATGGATGGTGCCGACGGAATGCCCCAGCGGCGAGGCCATGAAGATCGGCGTGGCGGCGTTCAGATCGAACCGTTCGGCGATGGTCAGGTTGAAGGACGCCAGGCTGTTGGCCGAATGCATGACGGCCTTCGGCATGCCCGTGGTACTGGACGTGAACATGAGATGGTCCAGGTCGGCGTCGCCGTGCTTCGGCGGCGATGATGGGGTGCCGTTGGTCCACCAATCTTGGTTGCCGTTGGCGTCGACCAAAAGAACATCGACCGTGTGCGGGCAGTCAGACGCCGTCGATTTCAGGATGTCGCCGGTCGCATGGCCGCCGAAATCATTGGTCCCGATCAGGCAACGTGCCGACACCAGATTGACGGCATGCGCCAGCATCGGGGCGTCGGTGCGGATCGGGATGTTCGCCGGCGTCGCGCCCAGGCGCCGGATGGCCAGATGCGCGACGTGCCAGTCGGCCCAGTTGGGCAGCACGATGATGACGACGTCACCAGGCTCAATGCCTCGGGCCGCGAGTTCCTCGGCCAAGCTGCCGGCCGCAGCCCACAGTTCGGCATGGCTGTAGCGTCGGCCGCGGTCATCGATCAATGCCGGCTGGTCGGGGCGGGCAGTGACCGTGGCACCGTAACGGTCAACCAGTTTTTGATCGGTCCACCAACCCTGGCGCCGGTAATACGCCCCGCGGGCGTCCGGATCGTCGAGGTTTGTCGGGCGTATGCTGGCGTTCATGTGCAAACCTGTGGTCGCTGTCGAAGTTCCGAAGGGGTCAATGAATCCCCTGATCCCTCGTCATTCGCGCAATAGAATGCACTGGTTTTATCATAAAAACAATATCGATCTCACTTTTTTTAAAAATTGGTGTCATTTTTATTGCCAGAATCATTTTGAAACTTTATTCTTGACCGAGATGAGGAGAATTTGGCCGATGCCGGCGGTACCGATTACACCCAAGGGACGACGCACCATGCAGCGCATCCTGGCGGCTGCCCGTCTGGTGTTGGCGCGCACGGGCTACGTGACCATGCGCATGTCCGACGTCGCGGACGAGGCAGGACTGTCCTTGGGTGCTCTCTATAGGTATTTCGACAACAAGGAGGACATGTTCGAAAGTCTGGTCGGCGATACGCACGAAGACCTGTTTCGAGCCAGCGCCGGTGGTGATCATGATTTCGCCACGGCTCCCTATGAGGCGCTTTATGCCGGCAACCGGGGCTATTTGGAACATTATCATGAGAACCGCGACGTGCTGCGGGTGCTGATGGAAGTGATGACCGTCGACAAACGGTTTCGCGATATCTGGTGGGAGATGCGTCAGCGCCACATCAAGCGTTTCGTTACCGCACTGGACCATGGCCATCAGATGGCAGGCCTCTCCGAGCGTGAGGCGACACGCCGCTGCGAGGCACTGTGTTCCCTGGTCGAGATGAGCGCCTACGCCTGGTTTGCCCAGGACGAATTGAATGATCAACCGCCCAGCCTGGAGGAAGCCACCAAGACGGTAACGGATGTTTGGTTCGCCGCCTTTTTCGACCTGGTGAAGATGTCGAGCGAACGCCAGCGCTCGGCGGCGACCTAGCCGCCGTGGTTGGCAATGTTCACATTGATGGCACAATGGGCCGCCAAATATTTGATCGATGACGGGGAATTATGGGACACACCTCTGAATCAACACCGACGGTTCTGGCGCTCAGCGGCGGCATCGGCGGCGCCAAGTTGGCCCTGGGTCTCTACCGGATACTCGAGCCCTGGAGCTTGGCCGTCGTCCTCAATACGGGGGATGACCTGATCCATATGGGTCTGCATGTGGCGCCGGACGTCGATACCATCATGTATACCCTGTCGGCGGAGAACAATACGGAACTCGGCTGGGGGCGGGCCGGCGAAACCTGGTCCTTCATGGAACAGATGGGCCGGTTGGACGGCGACACATGGTTCAATCTGGGTGATGGCGATCTGGCCCTGCATGTGCGGCGAACGGAACTTCTGAGCCGCGGCGTCAGCCTGGCCGAGATCACCGCGCAGTTTTATCAAGCCTTCGGGATTCACGCCCATGCCTGGCCCATGAGTGACGATGCCGTGCGGACCGTGGTGCAGACTGCCGACGGAAGAACCCTGCCGTTCCAGAACTATTTTGTTGGTGAACGGTGTGAACCGGCGGTCAGCGGCTTCTCTTATGAAGGTGCCACGACCGCCGCCGCAAACCAGCACATCATCAAGGCCCTGGCAGATCCGGGATTGCGGGCCGTCATTCTGTGCCCGTCAAATCCCTTCGTCAGTATTGCGCCCATTCTATCCGTGCCGGGCATTCGCGACGCCCTGGCCGCGTGCCAGGCGCCTGTCGTCGCCGTAAGTCCCCTGATCGGCGGCGAAGCGGTGAAAGGGCCACTGGGAAAAATGTTCCAAGAATTGGGCCAGCCGGCAAAAAATGCCAATGTTCTCAGTCATTACACAGATTTCCTGGACGGCTTCGTCATCGACGACACCGACGGCCATGAAGCGGACAGTTTCGGTTTGCCGACGTTGGTCACCCGGACATTGATGAAAAGCCTCGACGATCGTGACACCCTGGCCACCCAGGTGCTGGCATTCGCCGATGGCCTGGGCGGCGCGTCGGCACGCGAAGCCGCCGGCAGCGGGGGCTAGAGGGGCATTTCCGACAACCTCAACATGTTCGCGTTGGCCGATTTTCCGGCTGTCCGGCCGGGCGAAGATCTGGCCGGTTTGATCGCCGCCTATGGGCCGCAGGCGGGCGACGTCATCGTCATCGCCCAAAAAGTTGTCTCCAAGGCGGAGGGGCGCATCGTCGAGCTGGAGAGTGTGACGCCGTCGGCGCGGGCCCATGAACTGGCTGAGCAAACCGGCAAGGACGTCCGCGTCGTCGAATTGGTGCTTCGTGAATCAACCAAGGTCTTGCGGGCCCGGCCGGGTCTGATGATCGTCGAACACCGCCTCGGCTATATCATGGCCAACGCCGGCATCGATGCGTCAAATGTCGGCGCCGCCGATCAGGTGATCTTGCTGCCCGAAGACGCCGACCGATCGGCCCGCGATCTGGTCGCCGATATCCGCGCCAATACCGGTACCGAGGTGGGCGTGGTGATCAGTGATTCCTGGGGCCGGCCCTGGCGGCTGGGAACGGTCGGGTTTGCCATCGGCCTGGCCGGTATCCCGGCCGTGGTCGATATGTGCGGCCGACCGGACCTGGACGGGCGCCCCTTGCAGGCCACAGTGATCGGACGCGGTGACGAACTGGCCACCGCCGCGTCTTTACTGATGGGACAGGCGGATGAAGGCAAACCCGTGGTCGTCATCAGAGGGCTGGACCCATCCATCGGTGAGGGCCGCGCCGCCGATCTGATCCGGCCCGTGGAAGACGATCTGTTTCGACAGGGGGGCGACGGCAAATGATCGGAACCGATATCTGGGCGGTCGTTCCCGTGAAGGAATTTCACCTGGCCAAGACCCGTCTGGCGCCGGCCCTGTCGGCCGACCAGCGCCACCATTTGTCGGCGGTGATGCTGCGCGATGTGTTGACGGCATTGCGGGCGACGCCCGGGCTGGCCGGCATTCGTGTCGTCACCCGCGACCCCGGCGCGGTTCGCATTGCCGTTGAATTTGGCGCCGATGTCGTGCCGGGACCGACGGTGGCAGGTCCGACGCCGGCCGTCGCGGCGGCGATGCGCGGGCTGGCCGATGAAGGCCGGCACGGCATGCTGGCCATCATGGGCGACCTGCCCTTGGTGACGCCGGGTGAGCTGGCCCGGTTTTTGAA
The DNA here is from genome assembly GCA_964595005.1 of uncultured Magnetovibrio sp. Classification (GTDB taxonomy): domain Bacteria; phylum Pseudomonadota; class Alphaproteobacteria; order Rhodospirillales; family Casp-alpha2; genus UBA3470. The sequence continues at coordinate 8,892 of CAZQPC010000050.1, read as the reverse complement.
CGCGCATGGGACCAGTCCGACCGTTTCGCTGGCGCCGGCCCGCGACGGACGCGGTTGCAACATGGCTCTGGCGACGCCGGCAGATGCCATCGATTTGACGTTTGACGGCCGCAGCCTGGCTGTTCATGGCGCGCGCGCCGGCGCCCGGCGCATACCGGTGAGGATGATCGATTTGCCGGGCGCCGCCTTGGATATCGACGACGCGCAGGACCTCGCGGACTTCATTAGCTGTGACTCCCGTACCCTGAGCGCCGCCTATCTGCGTTCCATCGCCGGTCCGATTGGAATGCCGCCACAGACGTCTATGATTTCCCAACCGGAGGCCGCCCCATGAATGAGATTGGCCGAAATTCAGCACCGTTGACGCTGAATACCCGTCTGTCGCGCGCCGACGCCTACGCTATGGTGGAAATGGCGGGCGCCGGACTGGCGGATTTGATGACGGCGGCGGCCTGTATTCGTGACGAAGGCCATGGCGAAATCATCACCCATTCGCGCAATGTCTTTATCCCGCTGACCCATCTGTGCCGCGATGTCTGCCACTATTGCACCTTCGCCGAAACGCCGAAGGACGACCGACCGGCCTATCTGACTCCCGACACGGTTCTTCAGACGGCCCGGCGCGCCGCCGAGGCCGGCTGCACGGAAGCTTTGTTTACCCTGGGCGACAAACCGGAGCGCCGGTATGTCCGCGCCCGTGCCGCACTGGCCGAATTGGGCCATCAGACAACCCTGTCATATCTGGCCGAGATGGCCGGATTGGTGCAGCGCGAGACGGGGCTTCTGGTGCACGTCAATCCGGGCGTCCTGGAGGCCGAAGATATTCAGGCCCTGCGCCAAGTGTCCGTCTCCCAAGGTTTGATGCTGGAAAGCCTGTCGGATCGCTTGGGCCAGCGCGGCGGTCCGCATTACGGCTCGCCCGATAAGCGGCCCGAGGCGCGTCTGGAGACAGTACGCCTGGCCGGCGAACACCGCGTGCCGTTCACCAGCGGCCTATTGATCGGCATCGGCGAGACCCGCGCCGAGCGCATTGATGCCTTGATGGCGCTGCGTGATCTGCACGATGCCCATGGGCACATCCAGGAACTGATCATCCAGAATTTCAAACCCAAACCCGGCACCCGCATGGCCGGCGCGGTGCCGGCGCCCGTGGAAGAAATGCTGTGGACCATCGCCGTGACCCGATTGTTGTTCGGGCCCGAAATGAACATCCAGGCGCCGCCGAACCTGATGCAGGGAGACCTCGCGCCGCTGATCGATGCCGGCATCAATGACTGGGGCGGTGTGTCGCCGGTGACGCCCGATTACGTCAATCCGGAGGCCCCCTGGCCGGCAATCACGGCGCTCGGCCAACAGACGGCCGCCGCCGGCAAGGTGTTGGCCGAGCGGTTGGCCGTCTATCCCGAATATGTCCGCCATGCGGACACCTGGCTGGACCCGCATGTCCGGGGCGCCGTGCTCAAGCACAGCGATGCCAAGGGCCTGGCGCGAAACGAACACTGGTTCGCCGGCGCGCCCGGGGCGGCGCCGGAAACCATCAACGCCTTGCAAGCGCCGGGCCTGGCCAAGAACCATCAGAACATGGCGATCGTGGATCGTGCCGTGGTGGGGGATCATCTGAGCGTCGATGACGTGACGGTAATGTTGAACGCCCACGGACCGTTGATGGATGACTTATGCGCCGCCGCCGATCACCTGCGCCGCGAAGTCAACGGCGACGACGTCAGCTACGTCGTCAACTGCAACATCAACTACACCAACATCTGCACCTATCACTGCGCTTTTTGCGCGTTTTCCAAGGGTCGCACCAAGGATGAGTTTCGCGACAAGCCCTATATCCGAGACGCCGAAGAGATCGTCGCCATGGCCGCCGAAGCCGTCGAGCACGGCGCCACGGAAGTCTGCCTACAGGGCGGCATCCATCCCAGCTATTCGGGCGACACTTATCTTGGCCACGCCGCCGCTATCCATACGGCATTTCCCGACCTCCACATCCATGGGTTTTCACCGCTGGAGATTTGGCATGGCGCCGAGACCCTTGAAATTCCTGTCGCCGAGTTCCTGACCCGCATGAAAGAGGTTGGGCTTCGCAGCTTGCCGGGGACGGCGGCGGAGATTCTTGATGATGAGGTTCGGGCCATTATCTGTCCCGACAAGCTGACCACCGATCTGTGGCTCGACATTATGGAAACGGCCCACGGCGTTGGTTTGCCGACCACGGCGACTATCATGTTCGGTCACGTCGAAGGCCCCCATCACGTGGCCCGGCACCTATTGCGGCTGCGACAATTACAAATCCGCACGGGTGGTTTCACGGAATTCGTGCCGTTGCCCTTCGTCCACATGGAAGCCCCCATTGCGCTGAAGAACAAGGCCCGGCGCGGGCCCACCTATCGCGAAGCCGTGTTGATGCACGCTGTGGCCCGCCTCGCCCTGCATCCACATATCCCGAACATTCAGGTGTCATGGGTGAAGATGGGACTGGACGGTGCGAAAGCTTGTCTGAATGCCGGCGCCAATGATTTGGGCGGGGTGCTCATGCGCGAAAGCATTTCGAGGGCCGCCGGAGCGACGCATGGCCAGGAGTTCCGGGCCGAAGACATGCAAACGCTGATCCACGCCGCCGGCCGGGTGCCGCGCCAGCGGCGGACCGATTATTCGGCGCTTTGAACATCTCCCGTGAACAGGCCGGCATCTTGATGAGCCGCCGAGACGAGATGATCGACTAAGGCCCGCACACGGGCGTTGTGGCGCATGTCTTCGTGGATCACCAGCCAAAGCTCGCCGGCCGTGCCCGCGTCCGTCAGGGGCGCCAAGACGGGTTGCAGGCGCGGCCAGACGGCGCCGACAAAACACGGCAGCGGCGCCAGCCCGGCGCCGGTGGCCGCCATTTGGGCATTGGTGATGAGGCTGCTGGTGCGATAGGCGATCTCGGCATCCGGCACGGTTTGACGGAGCCATTCTTGGCTCTCTAAGGCCAGCCGGCCGGCCTCCCAGACGATGAAGCGTTGATCGGAAAGCAATGCCGGGGACGATTTGGCGCCGATCTTCTTGGCAGCGTCCGGATTGCTATAGATCCCCCAGTTCAATTTGGCAATTTTCCGCCCGATCAAGGTTTCGTCGTCGGGTCGGCGCGGCCGGAGCGCGATGTCCGCCTCACGTTCAGCCAGGCTCAACACCCGGTTTTCGCTGATAATGTTGACGGTGATCCCCTGGTGGGCGTCGCGAAAGGCTTCCATATGACGGGCCAGAAAACATCCCGCCAGACTTTCCGTCGCCGTGACCCTCAGGGTGCCGCTGAGCTGCTGATCACGGCCACTGACCATGCGGTCGGCGGCGAAAGCCGCCTGTTCCATGATCTCGGCGGCACGGATGGCCTCGCGGCCGGCGTCCGTTGGCCGGTAGCCTTTCCGGTCGCGGTCGAACAGCTGGGTCTGAATCCGCTCTTCAATCCGTTCCAGGCGGCGGAATACGGTGGAAACGGTAACGCCCAAGGATTCCGCAGCGCGGGTCACGCCGCCGGCCCGCGAAATGACCAGCACGGTCCGGTAGTCGTCCCAGGAGAGGGTTTTATTTATTTGCATTTATGCAAATCAATTTCACAAAATAACGCATGTATTTTAATTATCGCAAGTGATTACATGGCGGGCAACGAATATTGGCGCGGAGAAATGGAATGCGGGAATTGATCATTGCCGGCGGCGGATTTGCCGGGCTCTGGGCGGCCATGAGCGCCGCGGCGGAACGCCACCGGTTGGCAAAATCCGGCGGTGAATTGGCCATTCGGTTGATCAGCGACCGCCCTGATATGGTCGTCCGGCCCAGGCTTTACGAAGGCGCCAAGGCGGAAATTTGCGTGTCGCTATTGCCAATTCTCGAGGTTATCGGTGTTAATTTTGAGATCTCTCACGTCGACCGGATCGATGCGGCCGCACACCGTGTCAGCCTTGAGGGTCCCGACGCCGGCGAACGGACCTACGACAGGCTGGTGGTGGCGACCGGCAGCCGGCTTCGGCCGCTTCCCGTTACCGGTGCCGATCAATATGGTTTTGACGCCGACACTTTCGAAGCGGCGGCCCGGCTGGATGCCAGGTTGGCGACGCTGCCGTCGGCACCGGGCGTTGCCGTTGTCGGCGCCGGCTTCACGGGCCTCGAAATAGTCACCGAATTGCGCGATCGGCTGGGCCCCGAAGCGCGCCTGATGTTGCTCGATCAGGCGCCGGTTCCGGGCCACGAGCTGGGCCCAAACCTGCAACCCGTGTTACGTGACGCGTTGGCCGTCAGCGAGGTCGAAACGCATCTAGGCGTGACGATTGTAGAGATCGACGCGCGAGGCATCGTGCTGGCCTCAGGCTCACGCCTCGACGCGGACATGGTCGTCATCACCACCGGTCTGGAAGCCTCCCCCTTGGTCAACGATCTGGCGGGACGGCGCGACGGTGCAGGGCGGGTTTTCGTCGATCAGTGCCTACGGTTACCGGACCAACCCCATGTGTTCTTAGCCGGTGACACAGCGCGGGCCTTGACCGATGGCACCCATATGACGCTGATGTGTTGTCAGCATGCCTTGCAGCTGGGCCGATATGAGGGCGCCAATGCGCTCAGGGATATGCTGGGGGAACCACTTTCACCGTACCGCCAGGAACGCTATGTGACCTGTCTCGATCTGGGGCCGGCCGGCGCCGTGTTCACCACCGGCTGGGACCGCGAGGTTCAGAAGACCGGGAAAGAGGCGAAGACCGTGAAGCAACAAATCATGCGCGAACGCATCTATCCGCCGGATCCGTCACGCGGTGCTGAACATATCTTCCGAGAAATTGGTTTGGACGACGACGCCTAATCCCGGCGACATTTTAAGCGCGGCCAAAGTTCAATTGCTCGGCCAGACGCCTGAGCGCGCGTTCGCCGCCGCCAGGGGTGCCGGCCGGCCAATGCAGGCAGCACTTTTCGGCGTTCAGGGAAAAGTACGGCCGGGCGTCCATATATGCATCATCAGCGGCGATGTCGCCGTGATAGTGATCCAGGACCAGCCAGTGGCTGTCCAGGAGAACCGCCGTGACAACCCAATCGGCATCGGTGCCGTCATCGGCCAGCCAAACCAGACGTAGGCGGTCCGCATGAATGCCCAAATGGCGAAGTGAAACGTAACGCGCCAGGGCCGCATCGGCTGTATCGTCGTCGCGGTGACCACGGGCCACCGGACCGGTCCAGTTCAGCGAGCGGACAACGCGGCTGATGGCGGGCAGATTGTCGACCGCCGACAGATACCGGTGCACCCCGGCGACCTGGCCTTTCACATTGAAGGGCCGCAGGCGTTCCAACATATCCAGCCATCGCGTTACGGCCGGATCGGCGGCAGCCTCGCGGGCGTCCAGGCTGGTGGCATGGGAAAAAAGCTGGGCCGGATGTCCGATCGGCTTTTCCGCGCACTGGAATAAGGGGGTCGTCATGCGCGGCGGTTTTCTGGGGTCGGTGGCGCCGATGCCATCCAAAATGGCGGCTTCGGGTTCCGTGTCCAGGCGCATCCCATTGAGAAAGTCGCCGATGGCGCGCCATGGTGTAATTTCGCTGCGTTGTCTCGAATATGACTGCATTCAGGTGTTCCTCCGTCCCGGGAGTATTCGTGTGATAGCAAAATAAGCAGCAAGGACCGGGCCAATTCCATGCCCTTGATTCCATGGAAGGATTTGGCTTGGAAATAGCCTGTCTCTGGGCCGGGCGGCAGGATTTACCGGGTCGAAACGTGCCGGCGGAAGAAGACGGAGAAATTGTTGGCCGGCATGGCCAGCTTTTCGGCGAAGGCCAGTCCATGACCGGCGGCGGCGGCTTTGACCTCCGTCAGGTCGCGGATGCCCCATTGTGGGTCACGGGATTTCAGGCTTTCATCGAAACGCGCGTTACTGTCGGCGTTGTGGCGGCCGTCTTCCATGAACGGGCCATAGAGATAAAGGATGCCGTCCGCCGTCAAGACCTCGGCGGCGCGCGCAAACAGGCCCAGGCAGGCCTCCCATGGCGCGATGTGAATCATGTTCAGACAGATAATCGCATCCACCGGCTGGAGCCGCCACGTGGCGGTAGCGTCCAGTGCCAAAGGCGGCAGGACGTTTTCAAGGTCCGTCGTCCAGGCGGCAATGGATGCGCGGTGTGCGTCATCCAAGTCGCTCGGTTGCCAGGTGATGTGCGGAAACAGCGGCGCCAGATGGGCCACGTGCTGACCTGAGCCCGACGCGATCTCCAATACCGTTGTGACGCCGCCGAGACGGCCGGCGAGGACGTCATGAATGGCGTCCTTGTTGCGACCTGTTGCCGGAAAGTCGAGGCGGTTGTCATCTTCGTTGCCCATGGCTCCGCCAGGGTAGGTAAGGCGGCGACGTCCGGCAATACTTAACCCTATTGCGCCGGGGGTTGCGGGTCTGAAACCCCTGTGTTACCGAGAGGCCATGTTGGCGCATATTAAATTGATGGTGTTCGGATCGACGGCCAGCGTCGAAACCGAAGCCGCAAGCGATGATCCGGTTGCCTCGGCCGCGGCCGCCCTGTTGATTGAGACTGCCGTCATGGATGGTGACTTCGACGCCGATGAGCGCGCCACCATCGCCCGGTTGCTGGCAGAAAATTTTGACATGGACAGCGCCGAGGTGGCGGTCGTCATCGAGGAGGCCGAGGCGGCGGTTGCCCAGTCCGTCGAATTGTTCTCGTTCACCCGCGTCCTGCGCGATGATTTCGATCATCAAGACAGGGTCCGAATGGTTGAAATGCTGTGGCAGGTCGCCTACGCGGACGGTGTGCTGCACGATTACGAAGCCAATCTCATCCGGCGCGTAACCGGACTGCTGCACGTCACTGACCGCGAAAGCGGCGCGGCGCGCAAGCGTGCCCTGGAACGGCTGGACAATGGCGCCGGAGCGGCGTAAACCGGTGCGGACCGGCGCTTTTGTTGACTACGGAACCAAAAGATCAGCCCGCCATTCGGGCTCTTTCGAGCGGAGAAAAGAATGACTTACATCGTCATCGAGAACTGCATTAAGTGCAAATATCAGGATTGTGTCGAGGTCTGCCCCGTCGACTGTTTCTATGAGGGCGAAAATATGCTGGTGATCCATCCGGACGAATGCATCGATTGTGGCGTTTGTGAGCCGGAATGCCCGGCCGAAGCGATCGTTCCGGATACCGAACCGGACACCGAATCCTGGCTCGAGATCAATACCAAGTATGCCGCGGAATGGCCGAATATCACCCGCAAGGGCGATACTCCGGACGACGCCGACGAATGGAAAGACAAGCCCGGTAAGCTGGAACAACTGAGCCCGACGCCCGGCGCCGGCGATTGATCGTGCGCGCCGCCTAGACGGGCGCCGCCGCAATTGCGCTAGAGGTTTGAATTCCGGGGCTTTTTTATACCGGAATTTTGTGATATGGTAAGGAAATCGCCGGTTGTGTGTTGGAGGCAGGGCGTCTCCGCTTGCAGCCGGTTTTCCGTTGTCTGCTGATCCGTTGTTGAGACGGCTGACGTGGCCGCGGAATTGGGGAAGTCCGGAGGGGAACCGGGCTCTACCAATCACAGTTGGGGGTGTCCTTGCCGGTGTCATTGACGACGCAGGCAACTTTTGGCACCGCCCGACCGGGTGATGTTGCGCGAGGACGCCTATCGCCCGCGAAAAGTAACTGGAGAGAAAGACAGCATGCCGAAAGCACCGACATATAAGACTGGAGATTTTGTCGTCTATCCGACCCATGGGGTCGGCAAGGTGATCGATATTATGAAACAGGAAATCGCCGGTCATAAATTGGAACTGATCGTCATTACCTTCGAACGCGACCGCATGACGCTGCGCGTGCCCGTTGAAAAGGCCGGCACATCAGGCCTGCGCAAACTGGCGTCGAAGAAAATCATGGAAAACGCCATGACCACGCTGAAGGGCAGGGCCCGGGTCAAGCGCACCATGTGGAGCCGCCGCGCCCAGGAATATGAAGCGAAGATCAACTCCGGCGATCCCGTTTCCATCGCCGAAGTGGTGCGCGACCTGCACCGCAATGTCGGCCAGCCGGATCAGTCCTTTTCCGAACGCCAGATTTACGAAGCCGCCCGCGACCGTTTGGCTGCCGAAGTGGCGGCGGTTGATAAGACCGACATGGAAGTGGCGACCGACAAATTGGAAAAGGTCCTCAAGGCCGCCTGAGTCAGGCTTTCCGTTCCGAAGGACGTCCCATGGAATTAGACAACGACACCATTGAGGCTTACCGCCGCGATGGTGTCGTCGTGTTGCGCGATGTTTTCACCGCCGATTGGATTGCCGAACTGCGCCGCGGGCTGGACGAGAACATGGCCGATCCGGGGCCGCACCGGCGTGAATATGGAACCGATGGCGAAGTGCGGCGGTTCTTCGGCGACTACTGCAACTGGCGCCGCATCGCGGCCTATGACAACTTTGTCCGGCATTCGCCGGCGGCGTCTCTGGCCGGCGCGTTGATGGGCGGCGGCAAGGTCAACTTCTTCCACGAACATGTGGTCGTCAAATCCCCCGGTGCCGAGGAACCGACGCCCTGGCACCATGACCATCCCTATTATTGCCTGGACGGCATGGATACCTGCAGCCTGTGGGTGCCCCTGGATGCGGTGCCTCTTCAGTCGGCCGTTCAATTCATCGCCGGGTCGCACCGCTGGGGCCGCTTGTTCCAGCCGAAAATGTTCGTTGGCGAAGACTACCCGGCCAGCAATGACGGGTTTGAGCCCATGCCCGATATCGACGCCGACCGCGCTGCCTACAAGATCATCGCCTTCGATCTGCAGCCCGGGGATTGCGCCGCCTTCCACTTCCGGACCGTGCACGGCGCGCCGGGCAATCAATCCTCATCGGACTGGCGCCGCGCCATCGCCTTTCGCTGGACCGG
>CAZQPC010000049.1:0-19134 GCA_964595005.1 uncultured Magnetovibrio sp. | reverse complement strand
AAGATGGCCACGCATTGCGCCGACGAATACCCCATGTCGGTACAATTGGCGGGCTGTGAGCCGGACGTCATGGCCGAAGCGGCGCGTCTCAATGAGGCCCGCGGCGCGACAATCATCGACATCAACATGGGGTGTCCCGTGAAAAAGGTCACCAACGGCGATGCCGGATCGGCGCTCATGCGGGACGAAACCCTGGCAGCAAAGTTGCTCGAGGCGACCGTCGACGCCGTGAAAATCCCGGTGACGCTGAAAATGCGGACCGGATGGGACGATGACAGCCGCAACGCCCCGCGACTGGCGCGCATCGCCGAAGACTGCGGCATTCAGGCCGTCGCGGTTCATGGCCGCACCCGTTGCCAATTTTACAAGGGCCGGGCGGATTGGCCCTACATCGCCGAGGTCAAGGACGCGGTCGACATTCCCGTGTTTGGGAACGGCGACGTGATCAGCGTCGATGACGCCGCCCAATTGCTGACAGAATCAGGTGCCGATGGCGTCCTTATTGGCCGCGGAACTTACGGCCGGCCCTGGTTTTTGCAACAAGTGGCGCATTTTCTGCAGACCGGCGAACGACTGCCTGACCCACCTCTATTCCGTCAGTTGGAAATGGTGCTTGAACACTTTGACGCCATTGTTTCGCATTACGGCGAACGTCCGGGCGTCAAGATTGCCCGCAAACATTTGGGCTGGTATTCGAAAGGATTGCCGAATTCCGCCGAGTTTCGCCAGGAGGTTTTCCAGCTGGAAGAGGCGTCGGCGGTAACCGCGCGGGTTTGGGCGTTCTATCAACCGTTGCTGGAGCGCTTGGCGGCATGAACCCGAAACCCGCGGCTCAGTTGAGGAGAATTCCGGCGGATACGGCTCTTGATGCCGATCTCATCCTCAATGGGCTGACGTCGGCGATCATCGCGGTCGATGAAAACCTGTCGATTTTGAAATTGAATGCGGCGGCTGAACATTTCTTTCGCTCAAGTGCCAGCAACGTCATCGGCCACCCCCTGACCGAATTTCTGCCAGCCGACAGCCCGTTGTTCGTTCTGATCGCGCAGGTGCGCCATGAAAACCAGGCCGTCTCTGAATATGACGTGACCATCGAAACGCCGCGTATCGGCCGCCATTTCGTCAACATTCACGCTGCCCCGATGGCGGAGCAGCCCGGTGTCGTGGTCTTGTCATTGCATTCGCGCTCCATCGCCGAGAAGATTGACCGTCAACTTTCCCATCGTGGCGCGGCACGATCGGTCAGCGCCATGGCGTCGATGCTCGCCCACGAAGTGAAGAACCCGCTTTCCGGAATTCGCGGTGCCGCGCAATTGCTGGAAGAAATGGCGTCGGAAGAAGACCAGAGCCTGACGCGCCTGATTCGCGATGAAGTTGATCGAATCTGCGCCTTGGTCGACCGCATGGGGATGTTTTCCGGCGATACGCCGACGAAACAGGATTCCGTCAATATCCATCAGGTCTTGGATCACGTTCTGCAGATATCAAAAAACGGTTTTGGCCGGCACACCCGCTTCGTCACTCAATTCGATCCGTCATTGCCCCCGGTGCGGGGAGATCGCGACCAGTTGGTTCAGGGTTTTCTGAATCTGGTCAAAAACGCCATTGAATCGGCGCCTGACGACAGCGCCGAGGTGACCATGGAAACGGCCTATCAACACGGGGTACGGTTCGCCGCGCCGGGCACTGACGAACGGGTGCATCTGCCGCTGGCCATATCCATCACCGACAACGGATCGGGCATTCCGGAAGATATCAAGCCGCACCTCTTTGACCCATTTGTCACGTCGAAACCGCAAGGCAGCGGTCTCGGGCTGGCATTGGTGGCAAAAATTGTCGGCGACCACGGTGGGTTCATTGAATGCGAAAGCCGCCAAAGCCGCACGACGTTCAGAATCATGCTGCCCATGTTCACAGCTGCCGGGGCATCGCGGTGAGCGGCGCCACCGTCCTGGTTGCCGACGATGATGCAGCCATCCGCACCGTCGTCGCTCAGGCGCTGACGCGTGCCGGTTTTGAGGTCCGGACCGCCGGAAACGCAGCCACACTTTGGCGCTGGATCGAGAAAGGCGAGGGTGATCTGGTTATTACCGACGTCATGATGCCGGATGAAAACGGCCTGGATCTGGTCCCCAAAATACGGCACCTGCGCCCGGACCTGCGGATCGTCGTGATGAGCGCCCAGACAACCCTCATGACGGCCGTCAAAGCGACTGAGCGGGGCGCCTTTGAGTATCTGCCAAAGCCTTTTGATATAAATGAGTTGGTTTCCATTGTTAAACGAGGCATTGAAGCCAGTTCTGATGTCAGTGCGCGCTTGGATGAGGACGGTGTCGACGAAACGCTGCCGTTAATTGGGCGCTCTCCGGCCATGCAAGAAGTGTATCGGACTGTCGCCAGACTGATGCCCACGGACCTGACAGTTATCATCAACGGTGAATCAGGCACTGGTAAAGAACTGGTGGCGCGCGCGCTGCACGACTACGGCAAGCGCAAGCACGCACCATTTGTCGCCGTTAATATGGCGGCGATTCCCCGCGAGCTTATCGAAAGCGAACTCTTCGGCCACGAAAAGGGCGCCTTCACCGGTGCCATGTCGCGAAGTTCCGGCCGCTTCGAACAGGCCGAAGGCGGCTCCCTGTTCCTCGATGAGATCGGCGATATGCCGTTGGAAGCGCAAACCCGGCTCCTCAGGGTTCTGCAGGAAGGCGAATTCATGGCCGTCGGTGGCCGCACTTCCATGCAAACCGATGTTCGCATCATCGCCGCCACCCATCACGACCTCAAACAATTGATCCGCCAGGGATTGTTCCGTGAAGACCTGTTCTTCCGTTTGAATGTCGTCCCCGTGCGCCTGCCGCCGTTGCGCGAACGCACGGCGGACATCCCCGAATTGGTGCGCCATTTTTTGGCCCGCGCTGCCAATGCCGGTCTGCCGTGGAAGACCATCCACGCCGAAGCCGTCACCAAACTTTGTGGTCATTCGTGGCCCGGCAACGTCCGGGAATTGGAGAATATGGTTCAACGTTTGGCGGCCCTCTGCCCGCAAGAAACCATTGGCGCCGATGACATTGCGCGGGAATTTCAAGAAGGCTCGGGCACCGGCGGTCATGCGGAGCACGGCGGCGGCAATGGATTGGGAAATACCGTGGAAAAACAGCTCGCGGATTATTTTTCGGCCCATCAGGACGGCCTGCCGGCGACCGGGCTTTACGACCGGGTTCTCCGCGAGATCGAAAAACCGCTGATCACGTTGACCTTGCAGGCAACCCGAGGCAATCAGCTGAAGGCCGCACAGGTTTTGGGGCTGAACCGCAACACACTGCGCAAGAAAATCCGGGATCTGGCCATTCCTGTTATTCGAGGTGGCCGATGAACCAGCCCGTGAGCGCCGGCAATCGCTTTTGGCAGGCCGTCCGAGGCGCCAGCGCCAGCCGAATAACCGCTTATTCACTGGCCGTTCTTGCCGTTCTATCCGGCATCGCGACGGTCGCCACCATTGTCGACAGGCCCGGCAAGAGCAGCGAACTGGATACGGTCCTCAGCCTGCTTTACCTCGATGGAATATTGCTGCTTTTGCTGGCCGCCGTTATTACCCGCCGGGTTGCCCAGGTCTGGTCGGCACGGCGGCGCGGCGCGGCGGGCTCCGGCCTGCATGTGCGGCTTGTTGTCCTGTTCAGCCTGGTCGCCGTCACGCCTGCCATTCTGGTCGCGGTATTTTCCGCGCTGTTCCTGAATTTCGGCATGAAAGCGTGGTTTGCAGAGCGCGTCCGCACCGCCCTCACTCAATCCGGCGTCGTCGCCGAAGCCTATTTGGTCGATCATCGCAACAATATCGAAGGCGATGCCTTTGCGTTGGCCAATGAGCTCAACATCAACGCTTCGCAATTGATGCGGAATCGCGCCCTTTTCGGGCGTGTGCTTTCAGCGCAATCGGCACTGCGCTCCTTGACGGAAGCCGTCGTTCTTGATGGCGGCGGGCAGGTCATCGCCCGGGGGCAGTTCAGCTTGACGCAAAAAATCGAGAACTTGCCTGTCCATGCGCTCGACACGGCCAGCCAGGGCCGCATTGCGGTGCTGAAATCCGAAAATATCGACCGCATGCGCGCCGTGATCAAACTGAACCGCTTTGTCGATGCCTATCTGCTGGTCGAGCGTTTCGTTGACCCGCGGATCATCAATCACATTGAAAGTATACGCAAAGCGGTCAGCGAATACCGCAAGATGGAAAAAGAGCGCAGCGGCATTCAAGTCAGCTTCATCATCATCTTCCTGATGGTCTCGCTATTGTTGTTAATGGCCGCCGCGTGGATCGGATTAACTGTCTCGACCCAGCTGGCCGGGCCCATTAGCCGACTCATTTCCGCCGCCGACGAAGCCAGTCAGGGCAATCTCGATGTGCGCGTCGAGGTTGACGAGGATACTGACGAAATTAACACCCTCGGTCGTGCGTTCAACAATATGACCAATGAACTGGAAAACCAGCGTACGGGCCTGATGGACGCCAACCGCGAGCTTGACGAACGCCGGCGGTTCACCGAAACCGTGCTCGCCGGCGTGTCGGCCGGCGTCATCGGCCTCGACGCGGAGGGGCGGGTCCACTTGCCGAACCGCTCGGCGTCGGAACTTTTGCGGATGGATCTCACCGCCCAGGAAGGTGCCCTGTTGGGAGACGTCGTGCCGGAAATGGCGGTTTTGATAAGAAAGGCAAAATCACAACCGGCCCGGACCCATCAAGAAGAGATCAGCGTCACCCGTGACGGCCACAGCCAAACCTTGCTGACCCGAATTGCCGCAGAACATTTGGATGGCGATGTGATCGGATATGTCGCAACCTTCGACGACGTGACAGATCTTCTTTCCGCCCAACGCAAGGCCGCCTGGGCAGACGTGGCCCGGCGCATCGCGCATGAGATTAAGAACCCGCTGACACCCATTCAACTCTCGGCCGAACGACTGCGGCGAAAATACGAAAACGAAGTAAGAAGCGACCCAGAGGTATTCAAGACCTGTACCGATACCATCATTCGCCAGGTTTCGGATATCGGCCGCATGGTCGACGAGTTTTCTTCCTTCGCGCGGATGCCGCAACCATCCATAACAATCGAGAACATCTCGGAAGTTTGCCGCGAAACCGCATTTCTTGAACGCAACCGCATCCCGGATGTGACGTTTGAATTGGACCTTCCTGAGGATCCGGTCTTCATCCATTGTGATCGCCGGCAAGTTTCGCAGGCGCTGACGAACCTGTTGAAAAATGCAACGGAATCCGTTGAAGCGCGGTTGGCCGACAAGGCGCTTTCAAGCGATCAAGGGCTCATCGTCATGCGCCTCCAGGAAGTCCGTCAAAAGGGTGCCCAGCCCGACATCCATATCACCGTTGAAGACAACGGTGTCGGTCTTCCGGCGGATAAGGAGCGGCTGACCGAACCTTATGTCACGACCCGCGACAAGGGTACTGGATTGGGGTTGGCGATCGTCCGAAAAATTATGGAGGATCATGCCGGCCAGTTCGTGTTGGCGGACCGTCCAGGCGGCGGAGCCAGGGTTGTCATGGTATTTTCCGGCGAAAACCTTCTCGCTGCTGACCAAGAAAAGGAAGGCGCCGAAGGTCCGACAAAGGATCCGATGAGTATCGGCACCCGGAGTGGATGACCCGGGCCATGGCACATGAAATTCTTATCGTCGACGATGAAGCCGATATCCGAATGCTGACAGCCGGTATTTTGGAAGATGAGGGTTATCATACCCGAGAAGCCGGGCGCAGCGACGACGCCTTGCGTGAGATCGAAACCCGACGCCCGAGTCTGGTTCTTCTCGATATTTGGCTTCAGGGTAGCGAATTGGACGGCTTGCAAATTTTGCAACGCATCAAGGTCCATCACTCAGACATCCCGGTTTTGATGATGAGTGGTCACGGCACCGTTGAAACGGCCGTCGCGGCCATTAAGGATGGCGCTTACGATTTTATTGAGAAACCGTTCAAAGCCGATCGTCTGCTGGTGCTTGTCGAACGGGCCATTGAAGCCGCTAATCTGCGCCGCGAGAACGAAGAACTGCGATTTCGGGCGGGCGATGAAAACACCTTGCTCGGGCAATCCCGGGCGATGCGTGAGCTTGTTCAGATCATCGAACAGGCAGGGCCCACCAACAGCCGAATACTGATCACCGGACCGGCCGGCGCGGGCAAGGAAACCGTCGCCCGCCAGGTGCATGCGTGTTCACTGCGCGCCGCCGGGCCGTTCGTCGTTATCAATTGCGCATCGATGACGCCGGATCACATGGAAGAGCAGCTATTCGGCACTGAAGACGTATCGTCCGTGGCCGGTGACACGGGCCGCGTCGGGACCTTTGAAGCGGCTCATAACGGATCCGTTCTTTTGGACGAGGTCGCGGATATGCCTTTGGAAACCCAAGGCAAGATTGTCCGTGTCCTGCAAGATCAGGTATTCCAGCGGGTCGGCGGCAATTCGCGCGTCGAGGTTGACGTGCGGGTCATGGCGACGACCAGAAAAAACCTGCCCGAAGAAATCGAATTCGGCCGCTTTCGCGAAGACCTTTTCTATCGTCTCAATGTGGTCCCCATTGCAGTTCCGCCATTAAATGCGCGGCGCGACGACGTCCCGGAACTGGCGGAGTTTTTCCTGAAACGTGCCTGCGAGACTGGCGGTCAGCCCATGCGGTCCTTTGCACCGGACGCGATTGCGGCCATGCAAACGCACAGTTGGCCGGGAAATGTCCGGGAGCTGAGAAACGTCGTCGAACGTATGTTGATTTTCGCTGCGGGTGACAGCTCGAATTTAATTACCGCGTCGGCAATGCCACCCGAGGTCAATGGGCAGACTTCGGCGGACTTGTCGTCGGAGCGCCGCAGTGAAATTATCGCCATGCCGCTGCGCGAAGCCCGCGAGGTTTTCGAACGGGACTATCTTACCCAGCAACTGCAGCGATTTGAGGGCAATATATCAAAAACAGCGGAATTTATCGGAATGGAGCGTTCGGCCTTGCATCGTAAGCTCAAGTCGTTGGATGTAAGTATTCCGGAAAAGGTGGACAGCACGTGAAAAGCCTCAGACAAGGGGTCGAATCAACATGAAAGTCATTGTCTGTGGTGCCGGACAGGTCGGGTTTAACATTGCCCGCCATTTGGCGATGGAAAACAACGACGTCACCGTTATCGATCAGTCGCCTGATTTGGTGCGCCGAATAGGCGACAATCTTGACGTCAACGGGGTCGTTGGTCAGGCGTCGCACCCGGACATCCTGGAGCAGGCCGGGGCCCGCGACGCGGACATGTTGATTGCCGTGACCTTGGCCGACGAAGTCAACATGGTCGCCTGTCAGGTTGCCCATTCCATATTCGAGGTGCCGACAAAGATCGCGCGTATCCGCGAACAAACCTATCTGTCACCCTTGTGGGCCAATCTGTTCTCGCGCGACCATATGCCCATTGATGTCATCATTTCTCCGGAAATTGAGGTCGCCCGGGCGGTCACCCGGCGCCTGCAGGTCCCGGGCGCCTTCGAAATGATCCCCTTGGTTGACGATAAGGTGAAATTGCTCGGCGTGCGGTGTGAAGACGACTGCCCCCTGGTCAATACGCCGTTGCGTCAATTGACGCAGCTGTTTCCCGACCTGAACATCGTCATTGTCGGCTTGATGCGCGACAATCAACCGATCGTTCCGTCGTCCGACGATCAAATGCTGCCGGGCGACGAGGTCTATTTCGTCGTTGACAGTGATCAGGTCGGCCGCGCCATGGCGGCCTTCGGCCACGAAGAGCCGGAAGCCCGGCGCCTGTTGATTTTCGGCGGCGGAAATATCGGTCTGTTCTTGGCCCAAGAAATTGAGCGCGAGCATCACTGGGTGCGCACGAAAATCGTCGAAGCAAGCAAGACGCGGGCTGAATCAATCGTCAAGAAATTAGAAAAAACCATGGTCATTCAAGGCGACGTCCTTGATTCGGACATCCTTGAGGAAGCCGGCGTGGCGAACACGGAAACGGTGGTCGCCGTCACCAACGATGACGAAACCAACATCTTGGCATCGCTTCTGGCCAAGCGTTACGGCTGCCAGCGGGCGATCACGCTGATCAACAAGGGGACTTACGAATCGCTGATCAATTCGCTGGAAATCGATGTCACCGTCAGCCCCCGGAATATTACGGTTTCGACCATTCTCCAGCATATCCGGCGGGGCCGTATCCATTCCGTCCACACGCTGCGCGAAGGCTTTGGCGAACTCATTGAGGCGGAAGCCCTGGAGACCTCTGAACTGGTCGGCAAGCCGCTGCGCGAGGTGAACCTGCCGAGCGGTGTTCTTTTGGGCGCCATCGTCCGCGACGGCGACATGATATGCCCGGGCGGCTCGACGGTGGTTGAACCGCACGACCGCGTCGTCCTCTTTGCTGCCGCCGACGTTGTCCGCAAAGTCGAATCCATGTTCTCCGTACAGTTGGAATATTTTTAGCAAGAAAGGTTAAGGGCATGTCGCGTATCGCCTATGTCAACGGCCGTTACGTGCCGCACGGCGACGCCGCGGTTCATATTGAGGATCGCGGTTATCAATTCGCCGATGGCGTCTATGAGGTTTTCGCCGTCAATGGGGCCCGGCTGATTGGCGAGCAAGGACACCTGGACAGATTGGCGCATTCGCTTAGCGAATTGCGCATCGACTGGCCCCTGGGCCGGCGCGCCCTGATGGTGGTGGTTCGCGAAGTCATGCGCCGAAACCATGTCCGCGACGGCCTCATCTATCTTCAGATAACCCGCGGCGCGGCACGCCGCGACCACGGATTTCCCGATCAAACGGAAAGTGCCCTGGTCGTGACGGCCCGGAAATCCGGGCCCCTGAACAAACAAGCGCTGTTCAGTGGCGTCGACGTCATTACGATTCCCGATATCCGCTGGGAACGCTGCGACATCAAATCCGTGTCCCTGTTGCCAAATGTTCTTGGCAAGCAACAGGCCCGCGACGCCGGCGCCTACGAGGCCTGGCAAGTCGACAAGCAGGGCTTTGTCACCGAAGGGACCTCCACCAATGCCTGGATCGTCAATGCCGATGGTGAACTGGTCACGCGCAACATCAGTACCTCCATTCTGAACGGCATTACCCGCCTGGCGGTCCTCGAAGCGGCCCAGGCGGCGGACGTCAATATTGTCCTGCGGCCCTTTACGGAAGAGGAAGCGACCACCGCGCGCGAAGCCTTCATCACCAGTTCAACCTCACACGTGACCGCCGTCACCAGGATCAATGGCACGTCAATCGGCAACGGCCATGCCGGCGAGCTGACCAGCCGAATTCTCGATCTTTACCTGAGTTATGTCGATCAGCATGGCGGACCAAAGGTTACGGAATCGTGGAAATGACGGCCGATGGATCATCCCATACCGGCCGGCCGCGCGCCATTATCTTCGATTGGGACAACACCTTGGTCGACACGTGGCCGGTCATTCATGACGCCCTGAATACGACCCTGGCCGCGTTCGACCACACACCTTGGAGCCTGGCCGAAACCAAACAGCGGGTACGGAAATCCGTACGCGACAGATTTCCGGGCCTGTTCGGTGACAAGTGGGAGGACGCCCGCGAGGTATTCTACCACCGCTACAACGAAATCCATATGCGCGACCTGCAGCCCATTGCCGGCGTGGCCGACATGTTGGCACACTTCGCGCAGTCCGAAATCTATCTGGCTGTGGTCAGCAACAAACGCGGTGATTTCCTGCGCGCCGAAGCCGAACATCTGGGCTGGACAGGACATTTTGGTGCGATCGTCGGGGCCAACGACGCGCCGCGCGACAAGCCGGCCCGTGATCCGGTTGACATGGCGTTGCGGCCGGCCGGCCTGTCTCCTGCAACGTCAGTCTGGTTTGCCGGCGACGCCGACATCGACATGGAATGCGCGAGAAATACTGGCTGTACCGGTGTCTGGGTAGGCGGCCAAGACAGCCTAGATGCGGCCGGTTTCGAAGGCCTGGCGCTACTGCAGTTTGAGGATTGCATGGCACTTTGCAAATATGTCGATAAACTGTAAGCTTGAACTGGTTTCGGACACTAGTCCGGCGTTTCGGCGCCCTGAATGGGTGGGGGAACCTATAAAAACGATAAATCTTGGGAGGCTCCCCGGCCGCCACCCGGGCCGTGGGCAAAAAAACAGAGGGTACCGAAATGTCCCCGGAAAGATCTCAGAACGTACAAGACGTTTTTCTGAATCACATCAGAAAGAACAAAACCCCGGTGACCGTGTTCTTGGTCAACGGGGTAAAGTTGCAAGGCATCGTCACTTGGTTCGACAATTTTTCCGTATTGTTACGCCGCGACGGCCATACGCAACTGGTCTACAAGCACGCCATCTCGACGGTAATGCCGTCTGTGCCCATTCAACTCTTCGAGCCCGAAAAGGCCGAAGGCGGGGACGGGGATGGTGAAGCTGCCTGATCTGTCGTCCGGCATCGCCGGCCGGGATACCTAAGTGAGCCGAACCGAAGACGTCCGCGAAGCCGACACGCGGTGCTTGATCATTCACCCGCATATCAACGGGCAGGGGACAAGTGCGCAATACGCCCGTTCGCATTTGGGTGAGGCTGCTGGACTGGCTGAAGCCATAGATCTGCGTGTCGCCCATGCGGAAATTGTCACTGTGAACAGGCCGCGCCCCGGAACATTTTTGGGAAGCGGCACGGTGGAGCGGATCGGCGAGAACGCCAAGATCATTCATGAAAATGCCGAGGGGCCCTTGATCATCGTGATGGATTGCGCCTTGAGCCCGATCCAGCAACGCAACCTGGAACGCGCCTGGGAATGCAAGGTCATCGACCGCACGGGCCTGATATTGGAGATTTTCGGAGCTCGCGCGCGCACCCGGGAAGGCCGCCTGCAGGTCGAACTGGCGGCGTTGAGCTATCAGCGAAGCCGTTTGGTGCGCAGTTGGACCCACCTGGAGCGGCAACGCGGTGGTGCCGGGTTCATGGGCGGCCCCGGGGAACGCCAAATCGAACTGGACCGACGCCTCATCGACCAAAGAATTGACCGGATCAAGCGCGATTTGAAGGACGTTCAACGCACCCGTGCTTTGCACCGCAAGGCCCGAAAGAAAGTCCCTTACCCCGTGGTCGCTCTGGTTGGCTATACGAATGCCGGAAAATCGACCCTGTTCAACCGCCTGACCGGCGCCACGGTCATGGTCAAGGACCAATTGTTCGCCACCTTGGACCCGACCATGCGGGCCATTGATCTGCCTGGCGGTCAACGCGCCGTGTTGTCGGATACGGTCGGTTTCGTCTCCAGCCTGCCGCATGAACTGGTCAACGCTTTCCGTGCCACCCTGGAAGAGGTCAACGAAGCCGATCTCATCATCCATGTGCGCGATATTTCACATCCCGAGACTGAAACCCAAAAACGCGACGTGCTTGGCGTGCTGCAGGAACTGAAGATCAGTGAACCGGCCCAGGCCGCGATGATTGAGGCGCTCAACAAGATCGATCTCATTGACGGTGATGATCGGGTCGCCGTTCAAACGCGCACGAAACGCCAAAATGAGCGTGTCGTTGCCCTTTCCGCTGAAACGGGTGAGGGGTGTTCGGACCTGCTGGAAGCCATGGCCGACCATTTGAGCGCCGGATATGAAATGCTGGATCTGCAAATCGACCCGGCCGACGGACGCAGGCTTGCCTGGCTTTACGAACATGGCGATGTCGTCGAACGAACCGATACGGCGGAAATCATTCAGCTGACAGTGCGCCTATCGCCCATTGAAGCGGCGCGGTTCCAACAACAATGATCCAATCCTGCGCCTGCCAACAAGGCCATTCCCATTAACGCGGCGTTCATCCATTATGTCTACTAGTAGATAAAGGCATTTCATATGGCGACGGCGAAACAACAAAAGAAGTGGCGCGACAAACATCGGTTGGTTAAATCCCAACTGAATGTCATGGCGCGCCAGAGCGTACACGAGGACCTGGAAGGGTTCTCTGACAGCTTCTTGCTGCGCGGCAAAGGCGAGGCGGTGGGTTTTTCCGCCTTTGTCACCCGGGCGCTTATGCAAAGGGCGGATTTCAGCAGCGAGGCGGCGCGCATGCTCGACGACTTCATTGCGGCCTATCATCGTGACCGTGACTTGCATCAAAACTAATAAATACCAATGGGTTACTCGCCAAACCGGAGGCAACAGTTCATTATCCGACGATGATACCTGATCCCGAACAAGTTGGCCGGTTGATACGCGACGTCGCCCGATCCGAAGTGCTGCCGAGGTTCCGGAACCTTGCCAGCCACGAGATTTCGGAAAAGGCGCCGGGTGATATCGTCACCGTCGCCGACGAACAGGCCGAGCGGGCCCTGAGCGAACGGCTGACCAAGCTCTTGCCGGGCGCCGGGGTTATCGGCGAAGAACAGGCGGCCAAAAATCCCGACAGTTTTCAGGTCCTCGACGAGGACCGCCCGGTATGGATTGTCGATCCCGTCGACGGGACCCAGAATTTTGCCGATGGCAAATCATGTTTTGCGATGATCGTCGCCTTGGTGATCGGTGGCGAAACCCGGGCCGGCTGGATATATGAGCCGGTTGACGACCGCCTGGTTTGGGCGACCAAAGACCACGGCGCCTGGGAATCCGGGCACCGCCTTTCACTTCCCGAACCGCCGCCGTTGACGGCGTTCCGCGGTTCCGTGGCAAAACGAATTCGTGAGCGGTTGATATCCGGGCGCAAGGACGGCGGCCCGGATATTCCGGCGGAAATGACGCGTTACCGCTGCGTCGGCGCCGAATACGCGGATCTGGCGCGCGGCGCGCTTCAATTCGCACGCTACGGCGGGCGCTTGAAACCGTGGGATCATGCGGCCGGGGCGCTGATCCACCACGAAGCCGGTGGATATAATGCGCTGATCGAAACCGGTGACGCCTACGTTGCTGGCCGGCCAACAAAAGACCTGACGTTCTTGTTGGCCCCGCATCGCGATAGTTGGTACGAATTACGCGACCTTTTGTCCGTCTGACCCGAACACGCGACGCACGGTGCCCATGTCACATTATCAAACCTACAACCTGCACAAGGCCTACAGCACCCCCGAGGTCACCGATAAACATCTCCGCAAACTGGATGCGGAGGTATGGATTCCGGGCGGATACCAGCCCGACATGTCGATCCTGGAGATCGGCTGCGGCACCGGTCTGATCCTCGCCTATCTCGACCGAAAAGGCGTCGCCACGTTCGCTGGAATTGATCAAGACAAACATCTTCTGGAAGTCATACCGGACTCTGTCCGCAGCCATTTCGAGGCCATCGATGTCCAGACCTTTCTTTCCAATCATCAAACGAAATCAGATCGTTACGACCGCATCATCATGTTTGATGTGATCGAACATTTTGATGCCGATGAAGGCTGCCAGGTAGTGCAGGCGCTGCGCGATTTGCTGACACCGAACGGTCGAATTCATCTGAAGGTGCCGAATGCCGGATCACCCTGGGGACAGCAGTTCCAATATGGTGATTTGACCCATAAAACCGCTTACACGCCGGAAAGCCTGCGCCAGCAGGCCGTGGCCGCCGGCATGATCTGTCACAAGGTTTATGGGCAGAAACTGGGAAGCCCGGCGCGGCAATGCTGGGAACGCCTTGTTCATGGGGTCTTGAATAAGATCATGACCAGCCCGCCGGAAATCTGGGAAGGCAATATTTACGCTCTGTTGGAACGCAAAAAAACCTCGTAACCCCGCGTGTTTCATGACTATTCAAGGCGTCATGAGGGCTCTATAATCCGGCCCACTCGACACTAAACCAAATCAGGGCTTCATTCCGCCGCTCCCGACACACCTGTCGCGTAACTGTCAGCTGGCTTGAGGCAATACCGCTTCGACCCAAGGAGAAGAAATCAGATGACCAAAACAGCATTTATCGGCCTCGGCGTGATGGGCTATCCCATGGCCGGCCATAAGGCCGCCAAAGGCCACGATGTCACCGTTTACAACCGAACTGCCGCAAAAGCCGAGAAATGGGTCGCCGAACATGGTGGCGCCAGCGCGCCGACGCCACGCGAAGCCGCCAGCGGCGCCGACGTTGTCTGCGCCTGCGTCGGCAATGATGACGACCTCAGAAGCGTTGTTTACGGAGACGACGGTATCTTGGCCGGGATGAAACCGGGGGCCATTTTCGTCGACCACACCACGGCATCGGCTGACGTTGCGCGGGAAATCGCCGAAAAAGCATCCGCCATGGGTCTCGGGTTCATCGATGCACCGGTCTCCGGCGGACAAGCCGGCGCCGAAAACGGCAAATTGACGGTCATGTGCGGCGGTGAGGAGGGCGCTTTTGACGACGCCAAGCCGGTGATGGACTGTTATGCCCAGGCCGTCACCTTGTTGGGGCCCGTCGGCAGCGGCCAGCTTTGCAAGATGGTCAACCAGATTTGTATCGCCGGATTGGTCCAGGGGCTTTCCGAGGCCGTCAATTTCGGCACCAAAGCCGGCCTCGACATGACCAAGGTCATCGACGTGATCTCAAAAGGTGCGGCCCAGTCCTGGCAAATGGAAAATCGTGCGGCGACGATGATCGATGATGAGTTCGAATTTGGGTTTGCCGTCGATTGGATGCGAAAAGACCTCGGAATTTGTTTCCAAGAGGCGAAAAACAACGGTGCGCGCCTGCCGGTGACCGCTTTGGTCGATCAATTCTACGCCGGCGTGCAGGCGAAAGGCGGCAATCGCTGGGATACGTCCAGTCTGTTGCGCTTACTGACCCAAGATTGAGCCTTTTGTTGAAGTTCAGGAATGGAGGAGGGGACTTCGGTCCCTTTTTACAAAATTTCATCACACAGGAGGCCATAAGCGCCCGATTTGTCGAATAAGCGCAATGAAGATTATCTAAGAGCCATAATGATACTCGGCGTCGGCGCGTAGATATTGGTGATCTTCCAGATGTAATTCTTGAATCCTGGCCCACGCTTGCGGTTTTTCGATACTTTGGTGGCGTTATGGGTGAGCACAGGGGTGTCCGTAATGACGCGGATTTCGCCGTTCATGCCGCCCAGCCCGATCTCATTGAGCTGATTTTTCGTATCGCGCTTCAAAGACCGGCCGGCCATGCCAACGCGGCCCGTCTTACTGTTGTAGGAAATCCCCAGAATGTATTCGTTGCGGCGGAAAAAGGTCACGGTCTTCGACTTCAGGATATCGCCCGAACGCTCCCAATGGACCCGGAAATAGCCCTTCCGCAGATAGGAAAATTCCGAGGCATTCTTATCACGCGCAAAATCCGTCCGTATTTTCTCGATTTCGACCTTTTCCTCAGTCGACGAAATCTTGTTTCGCCGCAGCCCGTCGTACAGTTCGACTTTCGCCAAGTATCCGTCAAATATGAAGTTGAAATAGCCGGCGCGGGTGACTTCGATCTCCGCATCGAACCGCATCGGCAGATAACAGCCGCTCAGCGCGACAAATAAGGCTGCCAGAACCGCGATCCGCCGCAGTCCGGGTAATCCCGGCAATATCCGGTCAACCATCCGCTACCGCCGCAGACACGCTTAGAGGTAAACGATCCATATCAAATACGTAACCTATCTTGGCCGATCTTGAGAGAAGATTCATTCAGCGGCTTCCCGTTCCGCCACCTTCACCTGCCGCCAGGCGGCTTCCAGGTCATCGAGAGTCATTTCAGTAAGGTCATGGCCGTGAACGGCACACCGGCTTTCCATGGTCCGAAAGCGTTTTTCAAACTTTTCATTGCCCAGGCGCAAGGCGGTTTCCGGATCGACCCCCCATTTACGGGCCAAATTGGCGCAGGCAAACATCAGATCGCCGATTTCCTCGCCCATGGCATCGGCGTCAACACCGCCCGGGCGCGCCACCTCGGCCTCGATCTCGCCGATCTCTTCTTTGATCTTGGCCAATACGCCGGCCGGCGTCGGCCAATCAAAGCCGACACGCGCGGCCCTTTTTTGCAGTTTTTCAGCCCGAGTCAGGGCGGGCAGGGCGACCGGCACATCGGCTAAGATGCTTTTGTCGGTCTGCGCCTGGCGCTCATCGGCTTTCATATCCTCCCAGGCCCGGGTCTGCGCATCGGCGGAACGCACGTTGGCATCACCGAACACGTGGGGATGGCGGCGGACCATCTTATCGGCGACGGCCTCGGCCACGTCCTCATAAGTGAAATCCCCGATTTCCTTGGCCATCTGAGCGTGAAAGACCACTTGAAACAGCAGATCGCCAAGCTCCTTCTTGAGATCATCCATATGGCCGCGTGAAATGGCGTCGGCCACCTCATAGGCTTCTTCGATGGTATAGGGCGCGATGGACGCGAAATCTTGCTCCACGTCCCAAGGGCAGCCGCCATCGGGGTCACGCAGCTTTGCCATGATCTCCAGCAACCGGTCGGTCGTCTCACTCATATGCGGAAAGTTCCGTGGGCGGGCTTTCGACGATCTTTGCCATGGCATGAAATTACCCCGAAGGCCGCGTGGCAGGAAGGACAAAATCGTCAACGGCCGCGATTAGTTTTTCTACTAGTAGATATAAAGAATCATCTTTGCGCACCTGACGGCTTGCGCCACCTATGATATGAAAGGTTTCGTGAGGAACAATCCCGGAGGCAGACCCCATGCGTGTTCAACTTGCCTTGAACGTCCGCGATATTGATGAGGCCGTCAGCTATTACACGAAGCTGTTCGGCGTACAGCCGCACAAACGGCGCCCCGGGTACGCCAACTTCGCCATCGATGCGCCGCCGCTGAAACTGGTCTTGTTCGAAAACAAGGACGCCGTTGAACGGTTGAACCACCTTGGGGTTGAGGTTTTTGAGCCGACCCAGGTCACACAGGCCGGTGATCGTTTCGAACAGCAGGGCATTCTCACCGAACGTCAGCAGGGCACGGTCTGCTGCCACGCCGAACAGGACAAGGCCTGGTCACGCGACCCCCAGGGCCTGCACTGGGAATGGTACCGGATCACCGATGACACCCCGCAAGACGACGATGGTGTCTGGGTCACGGAATTCCAGTCCACAAATGAGCCCGAGGCGCCTGAAAAGAAGGACTGTTGCAGCTGACGTGACAGATCCGGACACGGAAGACAACGGCGATTAAACACGCTGAACGAGATTCGTATAAAATTTTTCGCACAGCAAAATAGAACCCGTCTATACTGACCTCAATAAACTATTGAGGAGCGGGATCGTGAAGATACGACGCAATCTATTGCATGCTGATGATGGCACACAATGCGCCTTTCAACGCAGTCCCAACCAAGGCGGTCGGCTGTCTCCCCGATACTTGGTGATGCATTACACCGCCGGCGCCAACGCCGACAGCGCCATTGCGCATATGCTCAAACCCACGGCCAAGGTTTCCGCCCATTTGGTCATTGCCCGCGACGGCACGATGACCCAACTGGTTCCGTTTAACAAAATCGCTTGGCACGCCGGCCAAAGCCGCTGGCACGGCTTGGTCGGGCTCAATCGTCATGCGATCGGGATTGAACTCGATAATGCCGGGAAGTTGAAAATGCAGGGCGGCGAATGGCGCTCATGGTTCGGGCGCACCTACGCCGAACCGGACGTTGCCGTGGCAACCCACATGCACGATGACGTCGAACGCGGCTGGCATATCTACAGTGAAGCCCAGTTGACAGCCGCGACGGGCGCCGCACAGGCCATCGTCGCCCATTATGGACTGGCCGACGTCTTAGGGCATGACGACATCGCGCCGAACCGCAAATTCGACCCGGGACCGGCCTTTCCCATGGAAAGCTTCCGCGCCAGCGTCACCGGCCGCGACAACGATGCGCCGCTTGCTTTCACGACGCGCAGCCAGTTGAACATCCGCAGTGGTCCCGGAACCGGTCACGATAAATTGCGGCCCGAGCCCCTCGACAAAGGCCAGCGGCTATTGGTGCTTTCGCGCCACGGCAGTTGGTGCCAGGTCGAGGTTATCGACGATGATGACCAGCCCGACCTCACGGGTTGGGTCCACGGAGATTATATAGAACCTGCATCGTAGGGCGCCGCATGGCCGGATGATCCGTACGCCGCCGAACTGTACGCGCGGACCATCGATCCCGACGTGAAGAAGGCCAACCACGCCTATTTCGCCAAGCAGGCGAAGAAGGGAAAGCCGCTGTTCAGCTTTTCCGGCTTCGATAGCCTGCCGAAGTTCTGGCCGGTTGCCGTCGTCCTGGTCGCCGTCGCCGGTCTTCTACTAGTAGGAGGGAAGCGCAAATGATCGAGTACGTTCCCGACTGGATACAGGATTGGTTTTCAGAAGACGATCCCGCCACCGTGCCGGTCTCTGAGCGATCATTATCCGTCCCGATCTGGGCCGTCATCGCCGGCGTCGGATTTCTGGTGTGGATTTCTTGCGATTGAGGTCTGCTTTACCCCCTCATTGCGGACGTATATCGTCGTCCCTCGGAACTTCCGGGTATAGCCATTTTCGGAAGTTACGGCTGCCACATTCACTATATCCTGTGCGGCGAAGTCGGATTATTATCTCTACCAACGGTCGGACGATTTGAGAGCCAAATGGTCGCAAAGAGAAAAATATGTTGGGATAGTAGCTACTCACTATTCCAATTCGTTCTTTGCAGCGCGGTATTTGCAGCGTGCTTTTTAGTTGCTCCAATAACCTCAACCCAAGCGGCCGTCGATAAATCCACACTAATTGAGCATTTTGAACGGGTATTTTTCCATGACGAGAACATGCAATTGTTCAAGTGGGGACATACGGATGATGCGCGTGTGTATCTTCTTGGAGATGAGGAAGCCGTCGAGATTGCGAAGGGTTACTTAGATTTCGTATCTAAAGTTACGGGAATCGAGCTTGAGGCCTCAAACAAGAGAGTCAATGCAATTATATTTTATACGCACGATCTATATCGAGAGATTTTCACGAATGGTCTTGTGTTGTTTCAGGAGCAACGGCAGGTTACGGTTTTGAGCGATTTGAACAAAGCGACCTTGTGCCGTTCGCTGGTCTTCCTCGGTAACGGCAAAAGACGATTGTAGCGTCAGGTGCCAATAACCGGCGGTTAGTTGGCCACTCTGGAACAAGGCATCAGTGACTGCCTTGATGGCAGCATCCAGGATCTGGGCGGATTGCTCGACGTTGGTCAGTTCCAGTGCGCGTTGCAGAGACTGCATGGCC
>CAZQPC010000048.1:0-19206 GCA_964595005.1 uncultured Magnetovibrio sp. | reverse complement strand
TTCGCCGACACCAGATAGATGCCGCTGGCCGGGGTGCCATCGGTGTCAACGTTGGCCAGCAACATATCTCCGACGCGAACCATATCGGTGGCGTCATCAAAATAGCCGGCCGTATCCACATCGGCACCCGTGTCAACGGTCGTGTAGTGCCACAAGGTGAAACCGTTGGCGTAGGCCAACACACTCAGGTCTTTGGATTGAAAAGCCATTATCTCACCTCCCTCAGCTTTCCAGACAACGCATGGAAACGACGCCCGACGTATCAATCAGGCAGCTTCCTTGCGACATCATGTTGTTGATAAAGAACGACGCCCGGTCGCCGTGCCAGGTGACGTCCGTCTTGACGTCTTTTCCGGAGGCATGGCCGATGGCAGTCTTGTGGTACCAGTAGCAGAACCGCACGCTAGAGCCGTCCTTGGTCAGGCCCGAATGCGGCATCCATAAGGTACCCAGCCACTTCTTGGCCTGGGTGCCTTTCCACGGCAGATCGTCATCGCCGACATAGTCGGCATTGCCGAACTCTTCGATGGCCAGAAGGTCCGACCACTGTTTCCAGCCGATGATGGCGTAGCGTTCACCGTCGTCCGGAACATCAGCGCCGCCGAGCATTTCGAAGGCTTCCAGGACCTTCACCTTGGTCAGGCCGTCGGACCCGTCGCCGGCATAGTTGGTCGACGTATCAAACTGTTCGATGACCAACTCATCGGTCTTGCGGCCCAGCGCATAGGCGCCGGCCCGGGCGATAACAAGCCGCTCATTGGTGTTCGACTTAATCTCGTCCAGGGTGTCGACCCAGTCGCCGGCGTAATAGTCGGAAAGCGTGCATTCCGTCGGCGTGTGATCGACGTTCATAACCGGCACTTTGCCGTGCCGGGCCTTGGTGCTGGCCGTGCCCTTGCCCACTTTCTGGAAGGTGGTCGAGGCGCCGACAATGGGGCTTTTAGATCGCACCGTATTGCGAAGCTTGGAGCCAGTTCTCTGGTACTCCATGTGTACATCCGCCTGGAAGTGTTTGATGAATGATTGATCTACTGATGTGGACATTCATTTGTCTCCTGTGATCTGTCCTCAGTTTCGGTTCGGGGTTGCGGTGGCGCTTGTGTCTCGATGGGTTGTGGCCGGAACCGGACCAGCCGGAACCTTCCGCCGCGTGAAACGGCGCCGTGCCGGACCGGGCCCGCGGGGCGGGTTATCCGGACCGGAATTCTTTCAGTGGGAAATCACTGCTTTTGCGAGGTTTTCACCCGCAATCAAAAACAGTATGTTTGTGGCACCTAGCCGTCGCCGGTATTCGGCAAGGGTATCTTTTTTGAGCCGGCTAAACGGGGTCAAAATTTCGAGATGATCTGTCAGACCATCTTCAAAGAGGGCGACCACGAGTGGTTGATCTTCGGGCAGGACCCGGAGATGCCCGCCAACGTGGTCGATACCAACCAGGTTCTTATTTCCAATGGGCCAAACGCCGTTTTATTGGATCCCGGCGGCATCGAGACGTTTCCGTCGCTGCTGGCTGCCTTGAGCGGGAAATTCCCGGTCGACGGTATCGACCGCATCTTCCTATCGCACCAAGATCCCGATGTCGCGTCGTCCCTGCCGCTCTGGCTGCGTGTCTGCACGGACGGCGTCGAGGTGCTAATCTCCGAAATTTGGGCCGACAGCGTTACGCATCTGGATGCGTCGGCCAACGTGACGCCGATACCCGACGCCGGCATGGACCTGACTGTCGGTAATGATTTGGCGCTCAGAGCCCTGCCGGCTCATTATCTTTATTCGCCGGGAAACTTTCATCTGTATGATCCGGCCGCCCATATGCTGTTCTCCGGAGAGGTTGGTACGGCCAAGATTCCGCGCAGTGAGTGGAACGGTTATGTGGTTGATGATTTCGCCCATCACATGGATTACATGCTGGCGTTTCATCAGCGCTGGATGCCGTCGCAAGAGGCGCGGGATGCTTGGCTAAAACAAATCGCGCACCTGGATTTGGAAGCGCTGGTTCCTCAGCACGGCATGATCTTCAAAGGGGACAACGTCGGCCGATTTCTTGATTGGTTTTCCGGCCTGCAGCTCGCCACCGGCATTCAGGCAATGGTGCCAGAAACCGATATTATCTCCGAAATCGCCGATCTGCAGGCGCAACTGGACCAGGAACTGTCGATTGAGCCCGCCCCTGAACCCGCTGCCGACGAAGCCGAAGCTGAACAGGCGGCTGCCGACATTGATGATATGTTCGCCGAGATTCTTGGCGTTCCAGCGGACGAATGGGAAGAGCCCCAAGGCCAACCGGAGCCCGGTGCCGAATACCGTCTGGTGACCCGAAGTGATTTTGACGGTTTGGTCTGCGCGGTGCTGCTTGAGCAATTGAATATGATCGACGACATCTTGTTCGTTCATCCGAACGACATGCAGGAAGGCCGGGTTGAAATTGATGATCAGGACATCATCACGAATGTCCCATATGTGCCGGGATGCCATCTGGCGTTTGACCACCACCTGAGTGAAATTAAACGGCTCGGAAAGAAATTTCCCAACCACATCATCAACCCCAACGCACCGTCGGCCGCCAGGGTCGTCTATGAATATTATGGCGCTCAAGAAGGCTTCCCTAATGTTTCCATCGATCTTATGGAAGCGGTCGATAAGGGTGATGCGGCCCAGTTTTCCATGGACGAAGTGCTTTATGCCGACGGTTGGCCCTTGATGAACTTCATTATGGATTCGCGAACCGGCCTTGGCCGTTTCCGCGGTTTTCGGATACCCAATTATGAATTGATGATGAGCCTCATCGAATGGTGCCAGGAGTTCCCGGTCGAGGAAATTCTGGAATTGCCCGACATCAAGGAACGTGTTGATCTCTACCGCGAACATGAGCCCATGTTCAAAGAACAAATTGAACGCTGCTCTGAGGTCCATGGAAACTTGGTGATCCTAGACCTCAAGGACGAAGAAACCGTCTACGTAGGCAACCGTTTCATGGTCTATGCCATGTTCCCCCAATGCAACATATCGATCCATGAAATGTGGGGACGTGACAGACAGAACATCGTTTTTGCCTGCGGCAAGTCGATCTTTGATCGCGGTTCCAACACCAATGTGGGCGAATTGATGTTGCAGTATGGTGGCGGCGGGCACCAGGCGGCGGGCACCTGCCAAGCTGACCTCATTCTCGCGGATACGGTCCGTCAGGCCCTCATTCAGCAAATCAATGACGACGGATAATGTCATTGAAATTGAACGTGACGTAAGAACCGGGGAAACGGACGGAGACCCCGAGGTCCCCGCCCGCCGGAGAAGCGGTTCGCTATTCGGCGCTCACGCCTGAACTCATTCACTCTGGGTCTGGGTATAAGCGGGTAAATCCGTCCTTGATCTTTTGCACCGTGGCCGGGTCATGGTCACGCCAATACCGAGGATCACGCATCATTTCCTTGAGGCCTTCTTCGCCAAGGGGTTTGCCGACACCAAGTCCCGCATTCGATATTTGCGGTTCTTCGCGCGCCATCATGTTGTGGAGGGCCAACACGCCTTCATATGACCGTGATAACTCAGAAAAGGCGTCATCCCCAAGCTTTGACATGCCCCAATCCCTCAATTGAGCGGAAAGCTCTTGCCATCTTTCCGCGCCGCCAAAATGATCAACCAAGCGATTTCGGTCCATCTCAGAAGCCATGTCGGCCGTCAAGTTGCCGGCCATTGGGCCGAGATACTCCGCAGCCATGTCATAGACCAACTGGGCCTGATCCTGTGAAAATCCGGCCGCATGGAGGCGCGCGTTGACCTCCGGGTCGGATGTCATATTTGGCACTTCCACACTTATTTCATAGTCCTCATGGGAGTTTGGCGTTTCCATTGCCGCCAACCCGCCGAACCGGTGCTCCAATTCTCGATAAGATTTGAACAGAGCATCCGTGCGAACACGGCCGGCGTCAGAGTCCCAGAATTTGTCTGGCAACCCCTCAGGACGAATGGCCGACGGCTCCATCTCAGAAACACGCCGGGTGGAATTTTCGACTTCAGTGGATTTTTCCGATTGATCTATATCGTCGGAAATTATGGGTGTCTCAACATCATTCTCGAGCTGTGTCATATTACTGTTCTCCTCGAATGTTTTTGTCATCGGGGGACCCGCCACGCCCACGCATGACAAGCGCCGTGAGATAGACAACCAGTTGACGTTGGCCCTCCAGGTGCCGAAGCAATGCCTCGCTAGCCTCGGGGCCCAGGGAACGGTTCATGGTTAGATTTCGGAGATGACCAAGAAATGCGTCGCCATCCCGGCCACGGAAACACCGTGCCGCCAATGCCGCAACCTCCTGGGATTCGTCGCCAGCGCCGGTATACAACGAAACGAATGCACGGTCGTGTTCGAACCAGGACCATCCGGATTCCATTTCAGACATCCGGTCCCTCCGAAATTTCTCCTGATCCCGGCGGCAATGCGCCTTCGTCCATCATACCGCCATCAGTGAATGCGGATATGAGGTCGGCAGCAGAACTGTCTGGGCCGGCAAGGCCGATACTGTCTGCAGGTAGTCCGGCCAAATCCGGCTTTGGTTTCTGCCGCAAAAGGTCTTCAGGCACACTAAAGGCGTTTGCCAACCAGCGAACCAGGCGGTCACTGTCGATAATGGCCATCGCTTCAGGCCCCATGCGGCCGACCATATCCAGCCACGCCATCGCGTTTTGCGTGTCGCGCTGCGCTTGCTGGCGGGCCAAGGGAGATTTGTACTCCAAATCGACGATCCGTCCATCGATGATGATTTCCGGAGTCACGCCGCGGCGGTTCAATATGGTGATGGCCCGCGATACCAACGGCGTCAGCAGTTCCGACTGAAGACGTCCGTAGGTAGCGCCCAGCAATCGGGCCATTTCTGCGGACCGCTCCACCACTTCGGTCGCCGTCATTTTGGGCGCATCCGGTTGGCCTAGTTTGTCGACCAGGAGGGCGCGACGGATTTGGCTTCTAAGGTCTTTTAAAACCAGTTCCGAAATATCGAACCGACCCGGAGAGCTAAGCGGCGTCAATCCGGCGGATCCGACAGCCTTCGGGATAATTGTCCCCGGCGCCAACTTGATGCTGGCCGGGTTCAGAACACCATCATCGTCCGCCTGCCAAATTCCAGTGACCGCGATAGAGGCGTTTTTCAAGGTCAGTTCGACGACCTTGTTAGCCGTTTTGATATCTGGCAGGGCCTTCATTACAGGTGAGCGTCCATAGGCTTCACCCGGTGCCTTTAACCAGCGGAAATTTATGAAGGGCGATTGTGCGAATCGGCCTTCGGCAACCGTCATTGCTTCGCCGCCGGTGAACGGTTCACCGTCTGTGACGGCTAAGTACTGATAACCGTTTTTGTCGGGAAACACCGCCTCAACAATCGTCAGCCTGAACTCTGGATCCGATTCAGAGCGACGGATCGCATCTTCCGGCAACTCGGCCTTCGGAAATCGATCTCTGAACTGTGCGATCGTCAGTTCGGAACGGCGGTAGGTCGTATCCAACCGGCCATCTGCACTTTCCTCAAAAACGACTTGCGACAACGGCACGGCTGTAAATCTGAATGCAGAGGGCTCTCCCGGCGGCGCTTCTTCGAACAGCAGTGACGCTGTTCCTGCAGTAACCAAATCCATATAGCACTGGTGCATCTCGACGGCGAAATTGGACCGATCGAACTGTGATTGCATCGCTGCCGAGGCTTTCTCCAAGGCGATGGATATTTCCTGGCGATCGGGCTCATCGACCTCCGGTCCCATGGTCAGTCCGAACCATCGCGCCCACGGCGGCGTCAGTTGCGAAAGCAAACTGGCCGATAGTTGTTCGACCCCGTCGGGGGCGGTTCCGTCAAACAGTTTGTCCGTCCGTTTGCCGCCACGATTTTCCAGCTGCGTATTGGGTTCGCGATGCGGCAAGGCATAATCGAAACACTCTTGCCAATGTGTTTCCCAGCTGCGGCGGCGCTCTTTTGCATGCCGATAACGATCGACGATCTTCTGATTAAGGCCATTGCGCATAATCATTCTCCGAATAACTGTTTTTTTGGCCCGCTGGCGGCGGCGCTCAAAACGCCCCGCTCCGAAGTCTCAATCGTCCCGGCACGGCCACGTCGCCGCCGCTCAATGGTTTCCAAACGCCGTGCCCTTTCCTCGATGGCGGGATCTGGCTGCGGCGGCGGAAGTGGCGGTGGCGGCGGTGCTTTCGGCGCGCTGAAAATTCCACCCATGTCTGGCATTCCTTTCTTTAGTCGAAAAAGAACCCGCCGAGGTTTCGACGGGCTTTGGACACACTTGTCCCACATCTGAGCCAACATATATCAGAGGAGAAAATAATTGTCAAGTATTTTTTCATATATAGTGAACATATTCGTAATAATTCACTTCCAGTGCATCAATTCTTCGTCAGGAAGTTGAACAATTGCCACGGCGTCAGTGCCCACGGCGCATGAATTCCCATAATTCGTTTCACCGCTTCCACACATGTGAAAATACGGGCGGGGGCGAGTTTCTTGGGAGCATCCGCGAGCCGGCAGCTAACAACGATATGACCGTCGTTGAGAAACCAAGAAACAATTCCATCGATAGATAGGCTTTCGAAAATGGCAATTTCGGTCAGCCGTGATGTCGGGTTGTAGAAGACCCAATACTTCCCTGCCTCAACAAGGACGCAGCAGTGGCGAAATCCGGGCTTCAATAATTTCAGATGAAACAGATCCGATTGGCCCGAGAAGACAACAACTGCGCGGCTTCCTGGTGTCGTCATATTATCATGGCGGCCGGTCATCGGACGATATCTTTGGTCTTCAGAACGGTCGCCAAACGATCCAATGCTTGATCCCACAGAACATATGATCGTGCCTCTTCTTCACACCGCGGGTCGGGCGGTCGCTCCAGATGTCCATAAACATTCATCACTTGGACGTGCTTTTCGCGAATGATCCGCCGTTCTTTCAATGACTTGACCGCTCGAAAAATATCATCCGGAAAGCACGGACGTGGGGTTTTCCCCATGTCACGAATAAATCGCATGCCGGCGTCACGGGCCTTCTGGCATCTGACAAACCAAAACCATGCTTCTTCGGCAGATGCGAAAGGCTCCGATCCAAGCAGCGTCGTTGGTGCCCTTCCATACCGATTTTTTTTCAACTTTTTCTTCCTTCACGTGTTTGATGCTTATTATTCATACATTTGTTCACTTTTTATTCTACTATCAGCATATAAATTTACGCTGTCAAGGACTTATAAATTTATTTTCCTAGTGACAGGATGGGATTTTTCTCGGATAATGTGTCT
The DNA here is from genome assembly GCA_964595005.1 of uncultured Magnetovibrio sp. Classification (GTDB taxonomy): domain Bacteria; phylum Pseudomonadota; class Alphaproteobacteria; order Rhodospirillales; family Casp-alpha2; genus UBA3470. Next base: position 11,925 of record CAZQPC010000048.1, on the reverse strand, counting down.
ATGTTGACACATGCAGACGTTTGGCGAGCTGTCGATCGATTGGCTCGAGAATATGGATTATCAGCGTCGGGCTTAGCGCGTCGCGCGGGGCTTGATCCGACCACATTCAACAAGAGCAAGCGGGTCACGCGTGAAGGAAAGAACCGTTGGCCAAGCACCGAGAGTGTCGCCAAGATTCTGGCCGCGACCGGCGCGTCGTTTAATGAGTTCGTCTCCTATGTTGGCGATGGAGGCGGTGCCGGTGTCTATCGGAATATCCCGCTAATCGGTTTCGCCCAGGCCGGATCACAAGGTTTTTTTGATGACGCCGGATACCCCGCCGGGGGAAGTTGGGATGAGATTCCATTTCCCGGTTTTTCCGATCCACACGCCTATGCGCTGGAAATCAGCGGTGAAAGCATGGAACCGGTGTTCCGTGATGGCGATATTGTGATCGTTTCTCCAGAAGCGAATATTCGGCGCGGTGATCGGGTGGTTGCCAAGACCAACGATGGCGAGGTGTTGGCAAAGATACTGCTGCGACAGACCGCAAGCCGCATCGAATTGCAGTCTCTCAATCCGCTTCACGAAGATCGGACGCTTTTGGTCGAAAACGTCGACTGGCTTGCCCGGGTGATCTGGGCCAGCCAATAACCCGAACGTCTCCCAATTGACCGCCATTCGTTGACCGGGCGTCTTGCCTCCGGCCCCGTTTTCCTGTTGTCTTTACCGGTGGCGGGGAGGAATCACGATGGCGAAAACGGAACCTGGCGAGGCGCTGACTTATGTCGATGGGAAGTGGCACGACGGCAGCCCAGCCCTTGTGCGGCCCAGAGACCATGGATTTTGGCTGGCCTCAAACGTATTTGATGGCGCCCGCTCCATGAAAGGCATGGTCCCGGACCTGGACCTACATTGCCAGCGGTTGATCCGGTCGGCCGAAATCATGGGTATGAAACCAACCATATCAGCCGAAGAGATCGAGGCGCTCGCGCGCGAAGGGATCAATAAGTTCCCCAGCGATTGCGAACTCTATATCTGCCCCATGTTCCACCCTTCTGGCGGCTTCATTGTTCCCGACCCGGAATCCACACGATTTATTCTTCATATTTCGGTTTCGCCAGTCCCTGAACCCGAAGGATTTTCGGCGAGTCTGACCCGGTATCGCCGGCCGTCTCGGGAAATGGCACCGACGGAGGCAAAGGCTTCGTGTCTCTATCCGAACGTTGCCCGAGGTGTCAGCGAAGTTTCGGCCCGTGGGTTCGATACGGGGATCGTTCTCGATCCCAATGGAAATGTTGCCGAATTCTCCTACACCAATCTCTTTATGGTCAAAGACGGCACCGTCCATACGCCAAGCATCAATGGCACATTTCTGAACGGCATTACCCGCCAGCGAACCATCGCATTGCTGCGCCAGGGTGGATATAGCGTCGAAGAGCGGGCTGTATCCTATGAAGAGTTATTGGATGGTGATGAACTTTTTGGTACCGGCAACTACGCCAAGGTTTCGCCTTGCACCCGGATCGAGGAACAGGCGCTTCAGCCCGGCCCGATTTATACCCGCGCTCGGGAACTTTATTTCGAATACGCCCGCGACTGTGGCTAAAATTATTACGAAGACAGATCGTCGCCGGCCAATGCCCGGTCAAGAAGTTTCTTGGTTTCATTCAGCCCGTAAAGAGCAATAAACGAGCCCATCCGCGGGCCCTGCTCCTGTCCAAGCAGAATTTCGTAAAGGCACCGGAACCAAGCCTTTAAATTCTCGAAAGCATGACGCTTGCCAATTTCATAGACTTCCGTCTGGATGATTTCGGCGTCGGCATCAGCTGAAAGGCCATCAAGCGTTTCACGTAGATCACGTAAAGCCGCCATTTCGTCTGCGTTGGCGACTCGGTAAATTTTATTTGGCTTGATAAAATCTTGGTAGTAGTTGATCGCGCGCTCGACCAAGCTATCCAGTATCGGCGCCGTTTCAGCCGTCGCATCGGGCCGATAGCGGGATATGAAATGCCATAGCACGGATTTATCCTCCGTATGGCAGACACTCGCTAGATTGAGAAGGATATTGTAACTGAGGTGGGCGTCTTCGTGTGGCGGGTTCCCTCGGTGAATATGCCATGTCGGGTTTTCAATCTGCTTTTGCGCTTCCTGTTTCGGCAAGTTGGATAGATGCTGAAGATATTCATCAACATTTTTCGGTATGACGTCGAAAAAAAGCCGTTTTGCTGTTTTAGGTTTTTGAAACATGTATTGAGATAGGCTTTCCGGCGGCGCATACCGCAACCAGTCTTCGACAGACAATCCATTGCCCACGGATTTGGAAATCTTCTCGCCGTTCTCATCCAAGAACAATTCATAGGTGAACCCAACCGGTGGCCGGCCACCCAATATTCGGCAGATCTGCCCCGACAATTTCACCGAATCGATAAGGTCCTTTCCGGACATCTCATAGTCGACGTCCAGGGCCGCCCATCGCATGGCCCAGTCCGCCTTCCATTGAAGTTTACAGTGTCCCCCGGTGACCGGCGTCTCGATATTTCGGCCATCGTCGCGTTGATAGACGATGGTTCCGGCAGTCTGGTCGCGTTCAATTACCGGCGCTTGAAGAACAACGCCGGTATCCGGACACACGGGTAAGAACGGGCTGTATGTGGCCTTTCGTTCTGAACCCAGTGTCGGCAAAATTACTTTCATTATTGGGTCGTAATGCGCCAACACCTTCAGCAGGGCTTCATCGAATCTTCCGGCCTGGTAACACTCCGTCGAACTGACAAATTCATATTCAAAGCCAAACTCATCCAGAAATGCTTGCAGACGGGCATTGTTGTGGTGGCCAAAACTCTCATGGGTGCCGAAGGGATCGGGGATCGCCGTCAGCGGCTTGCCCAGGTGCTCTTCCATCATTTCCCGGTTCGGGATATTGTCCGGCACCTTTCTAAGGCCATCCATATCATCGGAGAATGCAAATAGTCTGGTCGGCAGATCAGACATAACCGAGAAGGCATGGCGAACCATGGAGGTGCGCGCAACCTCGCCAAACGTGCCAATATGAGGCAGGCCGGACGGGCCGTAGCCAGTTTCAAACAAGACATATCCCTTGTCCGGCATATTGCCGCCAACACGCTTCAACAGTGTCTTGGCCTCCTGAAATGGCCAGGCTTTGGCATGCTCAGAGATGGCCCGCAGATCATTCATGGTCCAGGAAGTCTCGCGCTGTTTTCGTCCAAGCGCCGGACCCTAGGCGTCCCGCAAGGCAAGGTCAATACGTACAGCCTTGCCGGCGTGCCGGGCGGCGATCCAGTAGCCTTGATCACGAGAAGGGAACGCCCGCGGGCGCAGTTCTCCCACGTCTAGAAACAATAATATCTGCAAGCGGTAAGCTTGTCAAGGAAAATTAGCATAAATATAGGTAAATTAATTAAGATAAAGGAATATTATTAAATTACATCATCTTACGGTCGAAATTCGTCGGATATATTGCCATTCAAACATGTCACTCATTCCATATGGGTGCCCCCGACCCCGGCAACCCATAGCTTTCCCATTTCCGGGTCACTTCTTCAATGACGTCGTCCGCCATACGGATCTTTCGCCCCCACTCGCGATGGGTTTCGGGGAAAATCTTGGTTGTCGCGTCGATCCCCATCTTGCTGCCAAGCCCGGATTCCGGGGACGCGAAATCCAAATAATCAATGGGGGTGTTTTCAATGATTGTGACGTCACGGCCGGGATCGACATGAGTAGAAATAGCCCAGACGACATCGCTCCAATCGCGCGCGTTGATGTCATCGTCAACGACAATGACAAACTTCGTGTACATAAATTGACGCAAGTAAGACCAAACCGCCATCATCACCCGCCTCGCATGACCGGCGTAGGCCTTCTTCATGGTGACGACCGCGACACGGTAGGAGCAAGCTTCCGGGGGCAACCAGAAATCCACGATCTCCGGAAATTGTTGCACCAGCAACGGGACGAAAACGTCATTCAGCGCCTCTCCCAAAACGGATGGCTCATCCGGTGGACGGCCGGTAAAAGTGGAAAGATAAATCGGAGATCTCCGCATGGTGAGGGCCGTCGCTGTAAACACCGGGAATGCCTCTACGGCATTGTAAAACCCGGTATGGTCGCCATACGGCCCTTCGTCGCCATAGTCGTCCAGGGAAACATAGCCCTCAATGACGATCTCGGCCTCTGCCGGCACCTTGAGTGGGACACTGACACAATCAACCAATTCCACTTTCTTGCCGCGAAGCAATCCGGCGAATTGGTATTCGGACAACGTATCCGGAACCGGCGTCACGGCTGCCAATATTGTTCCCGGGTCGGCACCAAGGACAATTGCCGCGGGAAGTGGCTCGCGCGTCGATTCCTTCCATCGCGCGTGGTGCTGTGCACCGCCGCGGTGTTTCAACCACCGCATCAGGGTTGTATTTCGGCTGGTCACCTGCATCCGGTATATGCCGAGATTGAAGTCGTCGCGATTATCGGTACTGCCGGCAGCCGGTCCTTGTGTGACAACCAGGGGCCAGGTGATCAAGGGTGCCGGCTCTCCCGGCCAACAGGTTTGAATGGGGAGATAACCCAGATCTATGTCGTCGCCACGCTTCACGATCTCCTGGCAAGGTGCGCGATCCGTCATTTTTGGTTTCATGGCCATGACGGATCTGAGAAGGGGCAGCATTTGGAAGGCTTCTTTCCAGCCGCCTGGCGGCTCCGGCTGGCGCATGAAGGCAAGCGTTTCGCCGATCTCGCGCAGTTGATGGGCTTCACGGCCCATTCCCCAGGCAACGCGCTCGACGGTGCCAAACAGATTGACCAGAACAGGCATCTCGAAACGCTCACCGCCGCGATTAATGACGTTCTCGAATAAAACGGCCGGGCCACCTTCGGATAACAGGCGGGTCTGTATCTCCGTCATTTCCAGAAACGGCGAAACCGGCTCCGTCACCCGAATTAACCGGCCGGACGGCTCCAATCGAGTTTCCATAAAGTCACGAAGCGATGAATAGGCCATATGCGGGTCCCCAAATTGCGGCAGGTCATTGGACTTGCCACGGTTGGACGCGTCAAGGGGTTCCGAATTGAGCCAGTTGTCATCGCCGATGAACGAAGATACCCTTGCATCAAGGGTTTACATTGGGGGCCTGCCTGCCGAAGTATATGTCAGAATGTGACGCGGGGTTGCTGACATTTTTATGAAACATTTTTCGGCAACCTCGATGCCGTGTTAGTTTACGGTGCGTGAGCGCCAAGTATCCGTTTGACGAATGATTGAAACTGAAACGCCCTGAATAGAGAACATGACCGATACGAACACCAACCCGTTCCAACGTCTGATCGAGATTGGTATTGCGCTGTCCGCCGAGCGCGACACCAACCGGCTGATGGAGCGTATTCTTCTTGAAGCCAAGGATCTCTGCAAAGCCGACGGTGGCACCTTGTATCTTCGAACCGAAGAGGATGCGCTGAAGTTTGAGATCATGCGGACCGATTCCCTGGACATTGCCCTTGGCGGCACGACCGGCAAGGAAATCACATTTCCGCCACTGCGCATGTATGACCCCGAAACCGGTGAGGAAAACCGCAAGAATGTGGCCACCTGGGCCGCCATTTCGGGATTGTCCGTGAATATTCCGGATGCCTATGAGGCTGACAATTTCGACTTCACCGGCACGAAAAAATTCGATGAGGGCATGGGCTATCGGTCGAAATCATTTCTCACGGTGCCGCTGAAGAATAGCCAGGACGAAATTATCGGCGTGCTGCAGTTGCTGAACGCCCAGGACCAAGAGTCCGGTGACGTCATCGCATTCAGCGCGGAGATTCAGCCTCTCATCGAAGCCTTGGCATCACAGGCCGCCGTTGCGTTGGACAACCAACAGCTGCTCGAAGCCCAGAAGAAACTGCTTGATTCCTTTATTGAGCTTATCGCGTCGGCCATTGATGCAAAGTCGCCCTACACGGGCGGACATTGTCAGCGGGTGCCCGAACTGACCAAGATGCTGGCCCGCGCTGCCTGTGAAACCGACGATGGCCCGTTTGCCGAGTTCGATCTCAACGACGATCAAATGTATGAATTGCACATCGGGGCTTGGCTGCATGATTGCGGCAAGGTGACAACGCCGGAATATGTCGTCGACAAGTCAACCAAGCTGGAAACCATCTACGACCGAATTCATGAGGTGCGCACGCGATTTGAAGTCGTTAAACGCGATTCTGTGGTCGAGTACTTGAAAGCCGTCATCGACGGTGGTGATCCCGACGCCTTGAAGGCCGAATTGGACGAACGTTTGGCGAAACTCGACGACGATTTCAACTTCATTGCAGAATGCAACATGGGTGGTGAGTTCATGGCGCCTGAATTGGTTGAGCGCGTCGAGGAAATCGCCAGTATTCAATGGACCCGCACGCTCAGCGACCGCGTTGGCATTTCCTTTGAAGAACAAAAACGCAAATCCCGCACGCCGGAACCGGAGCTTCCGGTTATCGAAGGCCTTCTATCCAATCGCGATGACCATGTCATCTATCGGGACGTTCCCGATCCGGCGGCATCCAGCGATAATTCATACGGGTTTAAACTCGACGTCCCCGAGCATAAATACAATCTGGGTGAGATTTATAATCTTTGTATTGGCCGCGGCACACTGACCGAGGAAGAGCGCTTTAAGATCAACGACCATATCGTTCAGACCATTATCATGCTGGAGCAATTGCCGTTCCCGAAACATCTGGCCCGGGTACCAGAGTATGCCGGGGGCCACCATGAGAAGATGGACGGCACGGGATATCCGAAAAAACTCAATCAGGATGCCATGTCTGTACCGGCTCGGATCATGGCCATCGCCGACATCTTCGAAGCGCTGACGGCCGCCGATCGTCCCTACAAACCGGCGAAACCACTGAGCGCCTGCGTCAAGATCATGTCGTTCATGAAGAAGGACGCCCATATCGATGGCGACCTGTTCGAGCTGTTTCTAACTTCCGGTATTTACAAGGATTACGCCGAGCGCTTCCTGGATCCGTCGCAGATTGATGAGGTCGATATTACCCAATACCTGCCGGATGCCGGAGACGATTGACGACGTGAGCAAAGACCCGCTGCACCGGGCAAAAACTTATCCCTATCCGATTCCGCATCGTTCGTACATTTTTCGCGATGGCAGGCCGCACTGGCTGGAATCCAATGGCGCGGTTCCAAACCTCGAGAGGCGCTCGCCGGTGCTGGCCGTGGGCTCCAATCAATCTCCCGAACAATTGGCGCGCAAGTTTGAAGGCCATCAATGGGGTGATATTCCGGTCTTACGAATTGTTCTGCATGGATTCGATTCCGTTTATTCCCCACACGTCGCATCGTACGGCGCCATTGCGGCAACGTTGCAGGAAGCCGGTGGTGTCGCGGTATCGCTGTTTGTCACCTGGCTGAAGGATGAGCAATTGGCGCGCATGCATGAAACCGAGATCCACAGCGCCAACTATGGGTTCGGGCGATTGCGCAACCTTCAAATCAATGCTGAATTGGGGCCATCGCTGGACAGCTTGTTTATCTACAACTCAACCCGGGGAACGTTATGTCACGACGGCGAGCCGATCGCAGTCGCGGAAGTCGCTGCCGGTGGGCGCACTTGGCGATCCATGACCCAAATGGAAGTTCAGCACCATGTCCGCGACCGGCTGGCTGCCGGCTCGGACCCGGACGACTTTATCCGCCAATCCATTGCCGATCCGGCATTACGGCGCCAACGCTCTGATACCCTTAAACTTGGTGCGCGCCCGTTCAATCCGCCGAACTTCGAAAAAATCCCAATTTAGCCGCCGGCTTCCAGTACGCGTGCCGTGACGATACCGGCCAGCAAGATGATCCCAAAATCCCGGTTCGACTTGAAAATCGTCAGACAGGATCCGGGCTCGTTCAGGTCGACACGCCAGACCTGCCAGACCAGATGCAGGGCGCCGGCCACAAGGCCGACAAAATAAGGCCACCCAAGCCCCGCCGCGTCGCCGGCCGCGATTAACAGGGCAACTGTCCCGGCATAAAACAGGGCCAACCAAAAAGGCGTTCCTTCACCAAATTTCAAGGCCGTCGACTTAACCCCGACTATCAGGTCGTCGGCCTTGTCTTGATGGGCGTAGATGGTGTCGTATCCAAGCGTCCAGAAAATGCCGGCCGCATATAGCCAAACCGCTGGTGCGTCCAGGTCGCCTTTGACCTCTGCCCATCCCATAAGCGCTCCCCAATTGAAGGCCAGACCAAGGAAAAGCTGCGGCCAATAGGTGACGCGCTTCATGAACGGATAGACGGCCACCAAGACCAAGGACGCAACACCCAATTGAATGGCAAACGTGTTGAACTGCAACAGCACCGCCATACCGATACCCGAGAGAATTGCCGTGAACAGGACGCCCCGGAAAACGCTGATCTGTCCGCTGGCAATGGGCCGGCTGGCCGTGCGGGCGACTTTCGCATCGTATTCCCTGTCGGCCAGATCATTGATCGTGCACCCAGCGCCACGCATGACCAACGCGCCGACGCCAAACAACGCCATCAGACGCCAGTCGGGGACGCCGGGCGATGCCAGGGCAACTCCCCACCAGCACGGGATCAACAGCAGCCACGTGCCGATCGGCCGGTCCGCCCGCGCCAGGCGCAGATAGGGCCTGGCTGCGGCCGGGGCGCGGCGGTCAACCCAGTTTGCTGAGGGAATATCCGAGGCGCTGGTGATGTTGGCATCATTCATGGGGGCAATATACGCGGCGTCTGCGATGATCACCACCGCCGGGTCCAGATAACTTGCGCAGGATAAACGGGTGTTTATCATTGTCCCATGCCGCGCCCCCTAGCCCGTCTGTTTGTCGACCACCCGCTCGCCCCGGATGGCGGCCTTTCGCTGGACGGTAACCAGTCCCATTATCTCAAGGATGTTTTAAGGCTATCCACCAACGATCAGATCCTCCTGTTTAACGGACAGCATGGCGAATGGCAGGCCGACATCACCGCGATAAACCGAAAATCCGTGGCCGTCACGATCAATACCCAAACGCGGCCCCAATCGGCCGGCAACGGTCCGCGCCTGGTCTTCGCGCCGGTGAAGAAATCCAATACGGATTTCATAATCGAGAAGGCAACAGAACTGGGCGCCGGCCGATTGAGCCCGGTCATGACGGCATTCACGGATACAAACCGGGCCAACCTTTCGCGGTTTCGGGCCAATGCCATCGAAGCCGCGGAACAATGCGGCCGCCTTGATGTGCCGGCCATTGATCCACCCGTCAAGTTGCAAGTGTTGATGGACGAGTGGCCGGCCGATGATCCTGTCGTCGTCGCCGATGAAAGCGGCAGCGGCATGCCAATCTTGGACGTTATGCGCACCATTGCCGCCCGCCCTGTAAGGGCTCCCGCATTTGTGATCGGTCCGCAAGGCGGTTTTTCCGAAAGCGAGCTTGTGTTCCTCCGCGGCTTGTCATTTGTTAGCTGCGTTGATCTCGGCCCCCGTATTCTGCGTGCGGAAACGGCGGCCGTTGCGGTTCTGACCTGCTGGCAGGCCGCTTGTGGAGATTGGATACCCCCCGCCGGCGGTTAGCCGGAGACAGATACCAGAGGTGCCCCATGCCCGACGACGCGGCGAAACACTTGCCCCCCATCCACGACAAAGCCGAGCTGACCGCCTTTTTGGAAGCCGGTTGCAAGCCGGCCGATCAATGGCGCATCGGCACCGAGCATGAGAAGTTCCCTTACCGGCTGGATAATCTCATGCCTCTGCCCTACGAGGGCGAAAAGGGCATCCGCGCGGTGCTCGACGGGTTTACCAAGTTCGGCTGGAATCCGGTCCTCGAAAATGGCAACGTAATCGCCATGACCAAAGACGGCGGCGGCTCCATCTCCCTTGAACCGGCCGGTCAGGTGGAGCTTTCCGGCGCGCCCTTGGCCAACATCCATGAGACCTGCGGCGAGGTCACCGGCCACCTGCAACAATGCCGGGCCATTGCCGGCGAATTAGGTATCGGATTTCTGGGCCTGGGGTTCCATCCCAAGTGGCCCACCGCCGACATGCCCTGGATGCCCAAGGGCCGTTATAAGATCATGCGCGACTACATGCCCAAGGTCGGCGGCCACGGCCTGGAAATGATGAAGTCCAGTTGCACCGTGCAGGTCAATCTGGATTTCGACTCAGAAGCCGACATGATCAAGAAGTTTCGCGTCTCCCTGGCCCTGCAACCCATCGCCACGGCGCTGTTCGCCAACTCACCGTTCAAGGAAGGCAAACCGACCGGCCACCTGGCCTACCGCAGCTACGTGTGGACCGACGTCGATCCGGACCGTTCGGGGATGCTGCCCTTTGTCTTCGAAGACGGTTTCGGGTTCGAACGCTACGTCGACTACGTTCTCGACGTGCCGATGTATTTCGTTTACCGCGATGGCACCTACATTGATGCCTCGGGGCAATCCTTCCGCGATTTCATGGACGGCAAGCTGGCCGCCCTGCCCGGGGAAAAGCCGACGATCAAGGATTGGGAGGACCACATGAGTACGGCCTTCCCGGAAGTGCGTTTGAAAACCTTCCTGGAAATGCGCGGCACCGACGGCGGCCCCTGGGCGCGGCTTTGCGCCTTGCCTGCCCTGTGGGTCGGTTTGCTTTATGACAGCCAGGCCTTGGATGATGCCTGGCAGCTGGTCAAGGACTGGACCGATGATGAGCGCCAGGCGCTGCGCGACGAAGTGCCGAAAACGGCGCTTAGCACGGTGTTCCGCAATCAGACCGTACAGGACATCGCCATGGACGCGCTGTGTATCGCCCACGCCGGCCTGCAACGGCGGGCCCGGCGCGATAGCGTCGGCCTGGATGAGACCCACTTCCTCAGGCCGCTGTTCCAAATCGCTGAATCGGGCATCACGCCTGCCGAGGAATTGCTGCGCGCCTATGAACGGCGCTGGCAGGGTTCCGTCGACCCCGTGTTCCAGGAATATGCATATTGATGCGCGGTCGTTGTGACTTAGTGTCACCGCGTAAACGCCCATTAATCCCCCGGAGGGCGCTATCGGTAAGTATCGACGCCCGTGAAAGACCGTGGTGACATAACGTCACGGCAAATGCGCTCTTGAAAACCGGTCTGCAATGCGCAGATCATCCCGGGCCGGAGCGCCGACGGCTGTCCTCATCCGCCGGTCAACTGTACCCGATGTACGCCTTTGTACGCTTATGTCCGCAAATGTGCGCATTTTCCGAACGCGCCGGGCCGGTTATTCAATGAATTCAACGCTCCCGTCCTGCCCACAAATGCGACCATTTTTGCGACCATTGTCGCTATCCGTCGCCAATGTACGCATTGGGGTTGACCCGGCTTTACCACATACACCCCGTGAGGTCTGGGGAACGGCTGGGTCGACCACACCAAAGGGTTCGGCAATGGTTTCATTGTCGTTCGAATTTCAAAACCCCTGGGCCCAACGCATCCGCATCGGTCCAGGCGGGTCTCCGTCCCGGCCACGGCCGGTCAAGAGTCATCTTCACAATGTAAAATAGCGTGCAACTCCCGGCTGGGCCGGCAGCGCAAGACCCAGAGATGGGTACGGCGACTAGGAAAGTCAACCTAGGACTCAAAAAAATTTGAGCGCTTGAATTGTATTTAAAAATACTGCGGCAGCACCCGGTTCATGGTCAACTTCACCAACCGGCGGATCCGGGAATCGAAGCCCCTTCTTAGGCCAACAATATTGCCTTGGTCTGTGACATCGTCGGTGATGGCAGGATGGGGAGCTTCGGGCTCCGACGAAAGTCAAAGTTGGTTCTAGTTCCGCGTGCCGGCGTAGTACTCCACCTTCTGTTCAACCCAGCCGATGGCCGATGACAGGCCGAGGGCAAAGACGAACAGGATAAGGGTCAAGGCCCAAAACTCTTCCAACAGGAAGCTGCGGGAGTAGCGCGCGAACATCTGTCCAAGGGC
>CAZQPC010000047.1:3843-19762 GCA_964595005.1 uncultured Magnetovibrio sp. | reverse complement strand
CCTTGAACGCGGCCTTGGATGCCGACGACGCCGACGATGTCGATTTTGGCGGTGCCGCCCGCGTCGCGGTCGCCCGGGACGCGAAATTCGCCGCCTTTGCCGAGCTGGCGGTCAGCGACGAGGCGCCGATCCGCCCGGAGCGCGTGATTGCCGATCTTAACGACGTGCTGCCCGACGACGCCGTATTGGTCGCCGATCCGGGCACGCCGTGCCCGTATCTGTCGGCCTTCTACCGTATCGACAAGACCGGCCGGCAGTTCTTTTCCAACCGGGCCCACGGCGCTTTGGGCTATTCCCTATCGGCGGCCATCGGCGCGCAGGTCGGCCGGCCCAACGCCAAGGTTGTCGCCATGATGGGCGACGGCAGCTTCGGCATGACCGTCGGCGAATTGGAAACGGCGACCCGGCGCAACCTGCCGATCACCTATATCGTCATGTCCAACTCCATCTACGGCTGGATCAAGGCCGGCCAGAAGACCGGTTTCGATGAGCGCTATTTCTCCGTTGACTTCAACCGCACGGACCACGCCGCCGTGGCCTCGGCCTATGGCGTCAAATCTTTCACGGTCAGCGAGCCCGGCGCCTTGAAAGCGACCCTGGCGGAAGCCGTCAAGCACGACGGGCCGAGCTTGGTCGATATCATCGCCCAGCCCCTGCACGAGGCCAACGCACCCGTCAGTGAGTGGATCGCTTAGAGCATGTTTAACGAATACGGAGTCACTGAGATCGATTGTCCGGACTTCTCGTTAGGAGAGGCGACGCCGGCGATGTGGGGCATCGTCAAGTCGTCTCGACGACGCGGGAAGTCCGGACAGTCGACCGAAGGCGTCGCCTCAGCGGCTCCGTATTCGTTAAACATGCTCTAGGCGGCGGATTGGCGATGCTGGCCCTGCAACATATCGCGCAACGCCGACTTCAGCTCCGAGGCAAACTCGGTGGCCAGCCGGGTGCGTGGCCTGAGCGCCGGATAGATCAGGCCAATGTCGTAGGGAATACTGGGGACGAAGGGCCGGAAAACCAGACCGCGCCCGCTGAAATCATGGGCTGTGAACGGATCGACGACGGCGATCCCCGCACCTTCCGCCGCCAACATGCAGCCCGGCGCAAACAGATGGCATTCAATGTGCGGCGCCCAAACCACGCCGTCGCGTTCAAACGCCGCCTTCAATTGATAGTGGGCGCTATGGTCCGGGTTCAGGACGATCAGCGGCTCGCCGTCCAGATCGGCAGGGGTGATCTGCGGCTTTCTGGCCAACGCGTGGGCTTCCGGGATGGCGCACAGGCAATCCACGGACAGCGGTTCCAGATCGATGGCCGGATCATCGGCCGGCAGTTCGGCAAAACCGACGTCAAAAAGCTGGGCCGAAATCCATTCGCGGATCTGCACGCTGGAACGGGTTTGCAGCGACACCTTGACCTGCGGCCGGCCGCGGATGAAATCGGCGACCAGCTTCGGCATGAAATTCATCGATACGGCCGGCAGCGCCGCAATGCGCAACGAGCCCGACTTCATCTCGCGGATATCACGCGCCGCTCGGACGGCGCGGCCATGACTGGCCAACAGGCGTTCGGCTTCCTCCAGAAAGGTTTCCGCTTCACCGGTCGGCTGAAACCGGCCGCGGTGGCGCTTGAACAGCATGAAACCCATGGAAGATTCAAGATTGGCGATCAGGCACGACACCGCCGGCTGGGTCACTCCCAGCGCGACCGCCGCCTGGGTCACCGAGCCCTCGGTCATCACCGCCTTGAAAGCTTCAATCTGGCGAAGGTTCATTATTTCATCCTCGTGCAAACACGCATGGCGGAAAAGATAACATAAGGCCGCTTTATATAGAAAGAAGTTTGAGTAATTTGACTTAATGAAGTCATCCCATCACGATCACGACGCTTGGTATACAGGCGCGAGGAAGACGAGCCGATAAACGGGCCCAGTGCAGGGATAAGGGGAGAATACGTTGCGGATGGCGTCAGAACAGGCACATCACAATACGGTCGCCGTCATCGGCGCGGGCATCGTCGGGATTTCCACGGCGTTGTACCTGCAGCGCGAGGGCCGCGAGGTGACGCTGATCGATCGCCTGGAGCCCGGTGAAGGGGCTTCTTTCGGCAATGCCGGCGTGTTGGCGGCCAGTTCAATCATTCCGGTTACCGTTCCCGGCCTGCTGACCAAGGTGCCGAAACTGCTGATCGAGCCATTGGGGCCGGTGTATCTGCGCTGGTCTTACCTGCCGCGCATGATGCCCTGGCTGTTCAAATACCTGAGGCATTGCACCGAAGGCCGGGTTCGCCATATCGCCCAGCACATGTCGGCCTTGACCGCCGACAGCCTGGATGAGCATCAGCGCCTGGCCGACGGCACCGCGGCGGCGGCCAGAATCAAGAACATGGCCTATAGCTTCGTGTTCAAGGACCGCGCCGCTTTTGAGGCCGATACCCTGGGTTGGGGATTGCGCAAGCAGTACGACATTCCCTGGGAAGTGATCGAAGGCGACGCCGTTCATGAGGAAGAGCCGGACATTGCCCGGCAGTACAAATGCTTGGTGAAAATGACCCACCAGCACGGCACCATTGATCACCCGGGAGAGTACGTGAAAGACCTTGCCCGCGCCTTCACCGGCGCCGGCGGTCGCATTGTCACCGCATCGGTGAGCGGGTTCATGCGCTCGGACGGAAAAATCACCGGCGTCAAAACGGATAGCGAAGACGTCACCGCCGACACCGTGGTCGTTGCCGCCGGCGCCTGGTCGGCGCGCCTGATGAAAACGCTGGGCATTGATATCCCCATGGAAACGGAGCGCGGTTACCATATCGAACTGCGCAAGGCGTCGATCAAACCGAACTCGGCCCTGATGGTCGCCGACGGAAAACTGGTCGCCACGCCCATGGGCGACGATCTGCGCCTGGCCGGCCTGGTTGAGTTCGGCGGCCTCGACGCGGGGCCCAGCCAAGCCCCCATCAAGACGCTGATGAAGCGCGCCGAGATCGTCTTCCCCGGCATCGAATACGAAGAACAGACCGACTGGCTGGGCCATCGCCCGGCGGTCTCCGACAGTTTGCCGGTGATGGGGCCGGTCGATGGCCATCCGGGCCTGGTGTTGGCCTTTGGCCACCATCATGTGGGCCTGACCAGTGGCCCGCGCACCGGCCGGCTGATCTCCGACATGATCGTCGGCAAGCATCTGAATATGGATATGACGCCCTACAGCGTGGCGCGTTTCCAGGGCTCGGGAGGCTGACATGGACGGCGGCAAAATGACCGAGACCGGCACCACGGGCAAAATCGACCGCATGACGGTGACCACCGTGGCCCTGCCTGTCACCACGGCCCGCAATCACGGTATCGGCGCCGTGGCCGGCGAAATTCTTAATGTTCTGGTCAAATTAGAGACGTCAGACGGCCTTGCCGGTTGGGGCGAGGCTTCTCCCTGGGCGGCCTTCACCGGTACGGCGGAGGCCGCCGCAGGGGCGTTGGATGTGCATTTGCGGCCGCTGGTGGTCGGACGCCCGGCGTCGCACGTGGCCCGCATTATGACCGATGCGGCGTACGCCCTGGTCGGTCATCCGGAAGCCAAGGCGGCCCTGGAAATGGCGCTATATGATCTTATGGGCCGGGAACTGGGTGTTTCCGTCAGCGATCTTTTGGGCGGCCGGTTCCGCGATGACATTCCCCTCAGCGTCTCCATCGCCAATCCGAATTTCGACGAAGATCTGGAATTGGCCGAACGGATCACCAATGACGGCGTGCGCCTGTTCAAGATCAAGACCGGTGTCGCCGGACATGACTTCGATCTGATGCGCCTGGAGACCCTGAAAAAGCGGTTCCCGGACGTCGACATCCGCATCGACTACAACCAGGGCCTGACGCCCATGGAAGCGATGCGGTTCGTGCCTGATATCGACAGCTTCAATCCCGGCTTCATCGAACAGCCCGTCAGGGCCCAGAACTGGGAGGCCATGAAGAACCTGCGGGCCGCCATCCGGGCACCATTGATTGCCGATGAAAGCGTGTTCACGCCGGCCGAGGCGCTGCGCGCCACCCGCGAAGGCATCGCCGACGGCTTCAGCGTCAAGATCATGAAATGCGGCGGCATGCGCAAGGGCCAGGAGATCGCCGCCATCGGTGCCGCCAACGGCATGGCGTGTTACGGCGGCGATATGTTTGAGACGGGCCTGGCCCATCTGGCCGGCGTGCACATGTGCGCCTCAACGCCAAACATTTCGCTGGGCTGCGAATTTTACCAGGCCACCTACTACCTGAAAGAGGATTTACTGGAAACCGCGTTTCCAGCGACGGACGGCAAAGTCACCGTCCCCACGGGTCCCGGCTTGGGGATTAACGTGGATGAAGACAAGGTCCGGCACTTTACCGCCGGGCAAAAAGCCTAAAAGACGACCTGGAGGAGAGAAACCCAACCGACGCGCCTTATTGACCAGACCCCGCGGAACGTGAAACGCTCATATAACAGCGTTCGGCAAGAATGCCGGCGGCGGAATGCGGGACAAGACGAACGACGAACGTAAACCTGCTTACACACCACTGGAGGCAAACATGAAGACCACGACAGTGACAAAAACCATGAAGACGCTCGCCATCACGGCGAGTGCCATCGGCCTTATGGCCGGCGCCGCACAGGCCGAAAAATGGGACCTTCCCATGGCCTATTCGGCATCCAACTTCCACTCCGCCGTTGGCGCTGAATTCGCCAAGTGCATCACCACGGGCACCGGCGGCGCCATTGAGGTGGTGACCCATCCGGGCGGTTCCTTGTTCAAGGGCGCCGACATCAAACGCGCCGTGCAGACCGGTCAGGCCCCCATCGGGGAACGCCTGTTGTCCGGTCACCAGAACGAAAACGCCGTGTTCGGTGTGGATTCCGTGCCGTTCCTGGCGACCTCGTTTGACGATGCGACGAAGCTTTGGAAGGCCGCCAAGCCGATCATGTCGAAGATTCTGGCCAAGCAAAATCTGAAGCTGCTGTATTCCGTGCCGTGGCCGCCGCAGGGCTTGTACTTCAAGAAGGAGATCAATTCGGTCGCCGACATGAAGGGCATCAAGTTCCGCTCGTACAACAACACCACGTCGCGTTTCGCGGAATTGACGGGCATGCTGCCGGTCAGCATCGAAGCGGCCGAAATCTCCCAGGCCTTCGCCACGGGCGTCGCCTCGGCGATGATTTCATCGGGCTCCACCGGTTATGACCGGAAAGTCTGGGAAAGCCTGACGCATTTCTATGAAGTCGATGCCTGGCTGCCGCGTAACTACATGCTGATCAACGCCGATGTTTGGGGAAAAACCTCCAAGGCCAACCAGAACATTATCATGGGCTGCGCCAGTTTGGCTGAATACGCCGGCCAATACCGTTCCATCCACTACACGGGCTTCACGCTGAACGGGCTTCGGGCCGGCGGCATGAAAGTCGGTCCGGCCGGTGACAGCTTGAAAGCCGAACTGCGGAAGATCGGCGAAACCATGGCGGCCGACTGGCTGAAGAAAGCCGGCGCCGATGGCAAAGCCATCGTCGATGCCTACAAAGCCATGAAATAAGACGACGATAAGTGTCAGGGAGGCTGCTTCGGCAGCCTCCCCGCGACACGCAGGGGCGCCAGAAACCGGAGACGGGGGCTCAAAATGACATCCTTTGCTTTATCACTTCGTTCCATATTGGATCGAATTTACTTTATTTGCGGCGTCATCGCCGCGCTCAATCTGATCGCCATTTTGGGGTTGATCCTCATACAAATGTTCGCCCGCTGGACCGGAGAAGTCTTTCCCGGTGCACCGGATTACGCCGGCTATTGCATGGCGGCGGCGTCTTTTTACGCCTTTGCCTACGCGCTTAATCATGGCGCCCATATCCGGGTCAGCATTCTTTTGAACGCCGTCGGCGACACAGCCCGGCGTTGGCTGGAAACCTGGTGTTTCGCCATCGCCACGGCGTTGGGATGGTACTTTGCCTATTACGCCACGAAGGCAACCTATTGGTCCTGGAAATTCAATGACATCAGCCAGGGTCAGGACGCCATCCAGATTTGGATTCCGCAGACATCCATGGTCATCGGCAGTGTAATTTTCGCCGTCGCGCTGACCGACCATCTCGTCCACGTGTTGATTTCCGGCGATCACCGCATCGTTTCCGATACGGTCGATCAGAGCCATGGGGAGTAGGGATCATGGATGAACTTCAACTGATTGCTATTTTCCTGTTCATCTTGTTCCTGATGCTGGGCACCGGCATCTGGGTCGGCCTGGCGCTCTTGGGCGTCGCTTTTGTCGGCATGGAGATGTTCACGACGCGCCCCGCCGGTGACACGATGATTACGACCATCTGGAGCGCGTCATCGTCATGGACCTTGACCGCCTTGCCGTTGTTCATCTGGATGGGCGAAATTCTTTATCGAACGCGATTATCCGAGGACATGTTCAAGGGCCTGGCACCCTGGCTGGCGCGCCTGCCGGGCGGGCTGGTGCACACCAATATCGTCGGCTGCACGGTGTTCGCGGCGGTTTCGGGTTCGTCCGCGGCGACGCTGACCACGGTTGGCAAGATGTCCATACCCGAGCTGCGCAAACGCGACTATCCGGAACCCATGATCATCGGCACGCTCACCGGTGCGGCGACATTGGGATTGATGATTCCGCCGTCGCTGACGCTCATCGTCTACGGGGTGACGATCAACGAATCGATCTCCAAGCTGTTCATGGCGGGCATTTTGCCCGGCATCATCCTGGCGGCCATGTTCATGGGCTACGTGGCGATCATGTCGAAGGTGTCTTCGAAGTTCAATCCGACCCCCGAACCGCAGATGACGTTCTCGGAGAAGGTCGCCAACTCGAAGTTCCTGATCCCGGTGATCTGCCTGATCTCGGTGGTCATCGGCTCCATGTACACGGGCGTCGCCACCGCCACCGAGGCGGCGGCCTTCGGCGTTGTCGGCTCGCTGGTCCTGGCGGCCAGCCAGGGGTCCCTTGGCTGGTCGACCTTCGTCGAAAGCCTGATGGGCGCGACGCGGACGTCGGCGATGATTGCCCTGATTCTGGCCGGCGCGGCGTTCCTGTCGTTGGCCATGGGCTTCACCGGCCTGCCGAAGGCGTTGGCGGAAGGCATCGCCACGTTTGAGCTGAGCAAGTTCCAGTTGTTGATGGTGCTCTTGGTCTTTTACATCGTCATCGGCTGCTTCCTGGACGGCATCTCTTCTGTGGTGCTGACCATGGCGGTGGTGGAGCCGATGATCCGGGCCGCCGGCATTGATGTGATTTGGTTCGGCATCTTCATCGTCGTCGTGGTCGAGATGGCGCAAATCACGCCGCCCATTGGGTTTAACCTGTTCGTCATGCAGGGCATGACAAAGCACGACATGGCGTATATTTCGAAGGCCGCCATCCCCATGTTCCTGATCATGGTGCTGATGGTGTTCGTGTTGATCTTCGTTCCGGAAATCGCCACCTATCTGCCGGAGAACATGCGCAAACCAACGCCTGGATAGTTAGGCATCTGAAGCGCGTTCATCGCTTGCAAAGGGGCCGGGGGCCAGCTATAACCCGGCCTCTTCCGCGTGGTCAGGCTGAAAAGGGCATGCCCAGCCACGCCGAACTGAACCTCAAAAGATGGAGGACAGAAATGCCCAAGATGAAGACCAAATCCAGCGCCAAGAAGCGCTTTCGTCTCACGGGGTCCGGCAAAGTCCGGGCCAATCCTTCCGGAAAACGGCATTTCCTGCGCCGGCGTTCTCAGAAAATGAAGCGCCAATCGCGGGGCACCATGATTCTGGGCGCGTCAGATTCGCGCCTGGTCAAGGCCTGCCTGCCGTACGCCTAAGACTATTGGCGCCAAGTAACACCGGAATTCGGAGAGACGAGACATGTCACGTGTAAAAAGAGCTGTCGCCCGCAATGCGCGGCGCAAAAAGATACTCAAGTTAGCCCGCGGCTATCGCGGCCGGTCCAAGAACAACCTGCGTTTGGCCATTGAGCGGGTCGAGAAAGGCCTGCAATACGCCTACCGGGACCGGCGCGTTAAAAAGCGTTCGTTCCGCAGACTGTGGATTCAGCGCATCAACGCCGGCGCGCGCGAACACGGGCTGACCTATTCGCAGTTCATGAACGGGCTTAGCAAGGCCGAGATCGATCTCGACCGGAAAGTCCTGTCGGAGTTGGCGACCAACGAGCCGGATGCCTTTAAAAGCTTGGTGGATCAGGCACAAGCCGCTCTCGCGTAGAGCACTTCGACAACACCGTCGCAGCGTTTTGGAATCGGGAGCCCGCTTGTGCGGCGGCTCCCGTTTGCCGTTTTGGGGACTGGATGACAGATGGAAGACCTGAACAGCCTTCGTGAAGAACTCACCGACGCCGTCGGTGCGGCTGCGAACTCGGCGGCGCTTGAGGATATCCGCGTCAGCGCGCTAGGCAAGAAGGGCCGGATCACCAGCCTGATGAAAGGCCTGGGCGGCATGGACGCGGACCAACGCAAGGCCGCGGGCCAGGCTTTGAACGCCTTGAAGACAGAAATCGCCGACGCCATCGAGGCCCGCAAGGCGGCCCTGGAAGATGCCGAACTGGACGCCGGGCTGGAAACCGACCGGGTTGACGTGACATTGCCGGTGCGTCCCGAAATGCAAGGCCGCATCCATCCCATCAGCCAGATGATCGACGAAATGGTGGCGGTGCTCGGCGAAATGGGTTTCACCATCGCCGAAGGCCCGGACATCGAGGACGATTGGCATAACTTCACGGCCCTGAACATTCCCCCCGACCACCCGGCCCGCCAGGAGCACGACACGTTCTATCTGCCCGGTGAGCGGGACGGTGAGCGCATGGTCCTGCGCACCCATACATCACCGGTGCAAATCCGCGCCATGCAAAACGGTGAGCCGCCGTTCCGCATCATTGTGCCCGGCCGCACCTACCGCTGCGACTATGACGCCACCCATTCACCCATGTTCCATCAAATCGAAGGCTTGGTGGTCGATAAGACGACGCATATGGGTCACTTGAAGGGCTGCCTGATCGAATTCTGCCGGGCATTGTTCGATGTCGAGGACCTGCCGGTGCGGTTCCGGGCCAGCTATTTCCCATTCACGGAACCCTCGGCCGAGGTCGATATCGGCTGTACCCGCGAGGGCGGCACGCTGCGCATCGGCCACGGCGATGATTGGCTGGAGATTCTCGGCTGCGGCATGGTCAATCCGAAGGTTTTGGAGAACTGCGGCATCGATCCCAATGAATACCAGGGCTTCGCCTTCGGCATGGGGGTCGAGCGCATGGCCATGCTGAAGTACGGCATCCCCGATTTGCGCACCTTCTACGAGACGGACCTGCGCTGGCTCAAGCACTACGGCTTCAGTGCCTTGGATGTGCCCAGTGTTGTCGGAGGGTTGAACCGATGAAGTTTACCCTGAAATGGCTGAAGGAGCATCTCGACACCGATGCGGACCTGGCGACCATCCTCGACAAGCTGACGGTGATCGGCCTGGAGGTGGAGAAAGTCACCGACCGGGCGAAAGGCCTGGAGACCTTCGTCGTCGGCCAGGTCATCGAAGCCAGCCAGCACCCTGACGCCGACCGGTTGCGGGTTTGCCGCGTCGATGCGGGCGGTGAAGAGCATCAGGTGGTGTGCGGCGCGCCCAATGCGCGGACCGGCATGAAAGGCGTCTTCGCCGCCGAAGGCAGCTATATTCCGGGCACGGACCTGACCTTGAAGAAGGCGGAGATTCGCGGCGTCGAAAGCCGCGGCATGCTGTTGTCGGAACGCGAAATGGGCATTTCCGACGAACACGACGGCATCGTCGATCTGCCCGCCGACGCCCCCATCGGGGCGCCGGCGGTTGAGGTCATGGGCCTGGACGATCCGATCGTTGAGATCGCCATCACGCCGAACCGCGGTGACTGCCTGGGCGTGCGCGGCATCGCCCGCGATCTGGCCGCCGCCGGCATCGGCACACTGAAGGACCTGGACACGACCCCCATCCCCGGCGGCTTCGACAGCCCCATCGACGTGATCCTGGATTTTCCCGACGGCAAAACAGATGCCTGTCCCTACTTCGTCGGGCGTCTGGTGCGCGGCGTCAAAAACGGCCCCAGCCCCGATTGGCTCCACGACCGGTTGCTGTCCATCGGTCTCAGGCCGATCTCCGCCCTAGTCGATATCACCAATCTGGTGACCCTGGACCTGGGCCGGCCCTTGCACGTTTTCGACGCGGCCAAGGTCAACGGCCACATCCGGCCGCGCCTGGCAAAGGCGGGCGAGTCCATGCTGGCCCTGGATGGCAAGACCTACACCCTGGACGAAGAGATGTGCGTCATCGCCGACGATGCCACGGCCGAAGGCCTGGGCGGCGTCATGGGTGGCGAGGAATCGGGCTGCACCGAAGACACCACCGACGTGTTCATTGAATGCGCCTACTTCGACCCCATCCGTACGGCGATGACCGGGCGCAAGCTCAATTTGCAGTCCGATGCACGCTTCCGGTTCGAACGCGGCGTTGATCCCGCCTTTCTGGAGCCGGGCATGGAGATCGCGACACGGCTGGTCATGGACATGTGCGGCGGCGAGCCGTCGCATGTGGTCGTCGCCGGCGGCCCGCCGAACTGGCAACGGACATTCACCTTGCGCCAAGACCGGGTGCGGACTTTGGGCGGGGTGGAACTGGCAGGCGATGAGATTTCGGGCATTCTGTCCGCGTTGGGATTTGACCATCAACGCGATGGCGATGATTTCGTCACCCAGGTGCCCTCATGGCGCCCCGATATCGTCGGCGAGGCCTGCCTGGTCGAGGAAGTGGTGCGCATTTACGGCTACGACAAAATCCCGGCCGTGCCCATGGCCCTGGCCGAAGCGCTGCCGCACGCCGCGCGCACCGTGGCGCAACGGCGCCGGGCCGATGCCCGCCGCGTGCTGGCGGCGCGCGGCATGACCGAAGCCGTGACCTATTCGTTCCTGGCGGAGAAGGATGCGGCGCTGTTCGGCGCGGTCGCGGACTCGGTTCGGCTTTCCAATCCCATCAGCGCCGATCTGGACGTCATGCGGATCAGCATGCTGCCCAACCTGATCAACGCCGCGGTCCGCAATGGCGCGCGCGGCATCAACGACACCGCCATGTTCGAGGTCGGCCCCCAGTACACGGGCGATGCGCCGGAAGATCAAAGCACCGCGGCGACCGGCATCCGCACCGGCGCCTCGGCGGCCCGCCATTGGGATGCGCAGGCCCGGCCCGTCGATTTGTTCGATGCCAAGGCCGACGTGCTGGCCGTGCTGGCGGAATTGGGCGTCGCCGTGGACCGTCTGCAGGTCAGCGCCGAAGCCCCCGCCTATTTCCATCCGGGCCGGTCGGGCGCCTTCAAACAGGGGCCGAAGAACACCCTGGCCTGCTTCGGTGAAATTCACCCCCGGGTGCTGAAGGCCATGGATATGACGGGCCCGGTGGCGGGCTTTGAGATTTACCTCGATAACCTGGCAAAGCCGAAACCGAAGAAAGACGCGGCGCGGGCGCATCTGACCTTGTCGGCCTATCAGAAGGTATCGCGCGATTTCGCCTTTTTGGTCGACGCCAAGGTGACCGCCGCGGCCGTGGCCGCCGCCGCCGGCCAGGCGGACAAGCAGCTGATTGCCGAGACCCAGGTGTTTGATGTCTTCGCCGGCGGCAACATGGAGCCCGGCAAAAAATCGTTGGCCCTGTCCGTCACCCTGCAGCCCATGGACCGCACCCTGACCGATGCCGAAATCGACGGCGTGGCCGAAAAGATTGTCGCCAACGTCGCGAAGGCCACCGGCGCGACCTTGCGCGGCTAGAGCATGTTTAACGAATACGGAGTCACTGAGATCGATTGTCCGGACTTCCCGTTAGGAGAGGCGACGCAGGCGATGTGGGGCATCGTCAAGTCGTCTCGACGACGCGGGAAGTCCGGACAAGCGACCGAAGGCGCCGCCTCCGGCGCGCCGAGCATCGTCAGGCCGCGCTTGCGGTACGCCGGCACCGCGGCGCACCATCTTCCTTGTCGGCGAACCGGAGGCGTCGTCTCAGCGGCTCCGTATTCGTTAAATATGCTCTAGGCCATGCAGCCCCTGGACGAATTCCCCGATCAGGCGCGGCGCGCCGTCCGCGGCGTGCTTCTGGACATCGACGATACCCTGACCACCGATGGCCGGTTGACCGCCGAGGCTTACGCCGCCATGCAGCGCCTGCAGGCGTCGGGAAAATTGGTCGTGCCGGTCACCGGGCGGCCCGCCGGCTGGTGCGATCACATGGCCCGCATGTGGCCCATCGATGCCATCGTCGGCGAAAACGGTGCTTTCTATTTTCGCTACGATGTTGAGACCAAGCGCATGCACCGGCACTATCATGCGCCGGCGGAAGACATCGCCGCCAACCGGGCGAAACTGGCAACCATCGGCGCGCAGATCGTCGCCGCCGTGCCCGGCAGTGCCATCGCCGCCGACCAGGCCTACCGGGAAACGGATTTGGCCATCGATTTTTGCGAGGACGTGCCGGCCCTCGATGCGGCGGCCATCGCGCGCATCGTTGAATTGATGGAAGCCGCCGGCATGACGGCGAAAGTCAGCTCGATCCATGTCAACGGCTGGTTCGGAACCTACGACAAGCTGACCATGATCCGCAGATTGTTCGCGGACGTCTTTGAGATCGGTCTGGACGCGGAAAAATCCGCCTTTGTCTTTGTCGGCGACTCACCTAACGACCAGCCGGCTTTCGCCTATTTCCCCCATGCCGTGGGGGTTGCCAATGTCGGCGATTTCGCCGCTCAGCTGACCTCGCCGCCGGCCTTTGTTACTGAAGCGCGGGCCGGAGACGGGTTCGTGGAACTGGCGGACCTTATTCTGGCGGACTAGGATTTTCCAGCGATACCGCCGGCCCGGAAAGCGGCGATCTCATCGGCGTCAAAGCCCAGTTCTTCCAGCACCATATCCGTATGCTCGCCCAAGGCCGGCGCGGTCGGGATGGGCGCAACCGGCGTTGCATTGAAGTGCGCGGCGCCGCGCGCCTGGCGCACGGGGCCAAGGCCCGGTTGGTCAATCTCGTGCACCAGATCATTGGCCAGCACCTGCGGGTCCGACAACATTTCCCAGCGCGTCAGCACCGGCGCGCAGGGCACGTCGCCGGCCTCCAGGGCGGCCAGAATGTCGGCCGTGCCATGGTCGCCCAGCGCCGCCTCGATGGTCTCCATGCGCTCCTGGCGGTTCTTGTTGCGCAATCCGGCGGTCAGAAAGCGAGGGTCGTCGATCAGCTCCGGGCGATCGACCGCCAGGCACAAGGCCTTCCACTCTTTATCCGAGACCGCGCCCAAGGTGATGTAGCCATCGGCGGTGGGAAAGATCATGTCGTGGGCCGTCGACTTCGCGGCATGATCCTCGCGGCCGATTTTCGTAAAGGGCGCCATCGCTTCCGGCCAGATGTAGGAGACCATAGTGTCCAGCATGGAAATCTCCACATGCTGGCCTTTGCCGGTGCGGCCGCGCGCCAACAAGGCCGCGGTGACCGCCTGGGCGGCATAGATCGCCGTGGTCTTGTCGGCGACCAGGGTGCGGATCATTTTCGGGCGCGCCGTCTCCGGGTCGGCCTGGATGTCGGCCATGCCGGACAGCGCCTGGACGACCGGATCGTAAACCCGTTTATCCGCATAGGGGCCTGATTTGCCGACCCCGCTGATCGACAGGTAAACGAGGCGCGGGTTGCGCTGCAGGGCGGCCTCCGCGTCAAAACCCAGCCGTTCGATGACACCGGGCCGGAAATTCTGTGCAAACACGTCGGCCTGTTCAATCAACCGCCACAGGATCGGTGCGGCTTCCGGTTTTTTCAAATCCAAAACGATGGAACGCTTGCCCCGGTTACACGCGACGAAGCCCGGCGTGAAGTCCGGATCATCGCCCCGGTGGCGCATGATGTCGCCGGTGGGCGGCTCGATCTTGATCACGTCGGCGCCCTGGTCGGCCAGGATGCCCATGGCGCCGGGGCCGGAGATGACGCTGGTCACGTCGACAATGCGCAGACCCGCCAGGGGGCCGGAATTGGAATCACCGGCGCTCATGGATTGTTGGCCTTCATGGCGGTCATATAACCGGGCCGGGCCGAGACCCGGGCGCGGTAGTCGAAGATCTGTGCGGGCAATTTGATGTCATAGCGGTCGGAAAAATTCAGGCAGCTGACCATCAGAATATCAACGCCGCTGAAACCATTGCCCAACAGATAATCGCCGCCGCCGCCGATCCCCGGGGCGACCGAACCAATCATGCGCGAGAAATAGTCGCGCGCCGTCTCATTGGCGGCCGGTGCCTCGCCATAGGTTTCGAACAAATCAACATGGCGGCGCATGACATAGAGCGACGTGGCGTCCAACTCCATGGAGATGAACGACAGCCACTCGAAGTACCGGGCCCGGTCGGTCGCCGTCTCCGGGATCAAACGGCTGTCCGCGGTGGCATACTGTTCCCCCAGATAGGTGACGATGGCGGGACTTTCCGACAACACCAGATCGCCGTCCACCAATACGGGGATCTTCTGTTTCGGCGTGATCGCCAGAAAAGCCGGGTCGCGCATGGCCGGGGTGCGGGTGCGGATCGGTTTGACCTCGTAATCGAGCCCCAGTTCAATGAGCGCCCAATGGGCACGCAAGGTGCGCGTCGTGCCGACACCCCAAAGGGTTCGCTGGCCGGCCACGCCGCTCACCAGGTTTCCACGAAGGGCCGGATATCCAGCTCAAACGTCCAGCCATCCCGAGGCTGTTGAGCGAGTGTCCAATAGGCTTCGGCAACGGAGGCCAGATCGATCAGGCTGTCTTCGGCGAATGCCAGGTCCGCATCGCCGGCGGCGGCGCGGCGCCGGGCGTGGATGGCCGGACTGTCGACGCCGCCGTCGATGATCAGGTGCGCGACGTGGATGCCATCGGGGCCCAGCTCGCGGGCCATGCTCTGGGCAAGCGCCCGCAGCGCGAACTTGGCGCCGGCGAAAGCGGCGAACCCGGCGCCGCCGCGCAAGCTGGCCGTGGCGCCGGTAAACAGGATCGTGCCCAGGCCGCGCGGCACCATGCGCCGGGCCGCTTCCCGGCCGGTCAGGAACCCGCCGTAACAACTCAGCTCCCATACCTTGCGATACATGGAGGCCGTCGTTTCCAGGATCGGCAACTTGGCATTGGCGCCGGCGTTGTAGAGCACCACATCGACGGGGCCCAGGTCCGCTTCCACGGCATCGAACAGGGCCGCCGTCGCATCTTCATCGCGGGCGTCGGAGGAATAAGCCCGCAGCGTGCCGCCCTGGCCCTCAATTTCCTCAATGAGTGCCGTTGATTTTTCCGCGTCACGGCGTGCCACCGCCACGGCGTAGCCGCCGGCGGCAAAGCGCCGGGCGAAGGCCGCACCAATGGCATCGCCGGCGCCGACGGCCAAGGCAATAGGCGGGTGTTCGGCTTGCGCGTTCATGATGATCCCTTCACCCGGAATATGGTCAGCCTAACCGTATAGCCTGGCCGCATATCAGCCAATACGGTTCGGACCTGACCGCGTTGACGGGTAAACTGATCTGTGCCCAAATTGAATAGCGGCGGTTGGGGAACCGGGGAACTTTCGCATTGGTATCGGTACTTATCCGTTTAACAGTCAGGAAGGATCGTTCCGTGATTTTTCGTAGAATTCTCATTGCACTGACATTCGCTTTCTTCGTCACTGGCGGCGTCTTGGCCCCGTTTACCATTGCCGTCGACGACGGCCTATCGGTTTCGGTGAAGACCGCCGATGCCCAGAAGAAGGACAAGGACAAGAAAGCCAAAAAGAAAAAGAAAGCCAAGGCCGAGAAAGAATGCTCAAAAGCCGACAAGGCCTGCAACGACGAGAACAAAAAACGCAAGAAGGCGAAAAAGGCTAAGAAGAAAGCTAAGAAGAAATTGAAAAAGTCGAAGAAGAAGGCGAAGAAGAAG
>CAZQPC010000047.1:0-3743 GCA_964595005.1 uncultured Magnetovibrio sp. | reverse complement strand
AAGGCGAAGAAGAAGAAAGACGAATAGGCGAAGTCGTATCAGGACATCAAAAGGGGTCGGCTGAAATGCCGGCCCCTTTTCCATGACGGCACGTCAACCTTATGATGCCCGCATGGTAGACAAGAGAGGAACTTCCGATGTTCGAAAATCTGGCCGAACGCGCCAACGCAGACCCGGCGGTATTGGCTCGCGGAAAACGGCTGACCATTGATGTCTTGGTTGGTATCGGTGATGACGACTATCTGGTGTGCGTCGAAAAGGGGCGGGTGAGTGATGTTCGGCCCCGCCGCCTGGCCATGGAAAGCGGCGTCTTCACGGTGCGGGCATCGAAAGACGCCTGGGCCGAGCACTGGGCGCCCATGCCGAAGCGCGACTATCACGACCTGCTGTCGATGATCGCCGCCGGCCATGCCCATGTGGACGGCAACCTGACACCGCTTTTACAGAACCTGCTTTATTTCAAGATGCTGTTTGCCGCGCCCCGCGATCAGGCTTTCGTGCCGGTGCCGAAAAGCAGCGCTGACAAACCGGCCCCGGCCATCGGGTCAGGCCCCGCCTATGAGCCGATCACGGGCCGCTATTTCACCATGGCCGTCGGCGGCCGCGACCATCGCATTTACGTGGAAGAGGCCGGCCAGGGGGTGCCCTTGGTCTGTCTGCACACCGCCGGTGCCGATGGACGCCAGTTCCGCCACCTTCTTTGCGACCCGGCGGTCACCGACCATTTCCGGGTGCTGGCTTTCGATTTGCCCTGGCACGGAAAGTCCAACCCGCCCATCGGCTGGGAGACGGAAACCTATGAGCAGACCACGGCGGGCTACAAGGAAATGGTCCGCGCCTTCTGTGATGCCATGGATTTGGACAATCCGGTTGTCATGGGGTGTTCCATGGGTGGCCGGGTCGTCCTGCATCTGGCCATGGACCATCCCGATGACTACCGTGCCGTCATCGCCCTGGAAGGCGCCGACAAGCTGGAGCCCTACTATGATATCTCCTGGCTGCACCGGCCGAACGTCCACGGCGGCGAGATTTGTGCCGGCTACGTATCCGGCCAGGTGGCGCCGCAGAGCCCCGACGAATACCGCTGGGAGACCTTGTGGGCCTATATGCAATCGGGCCCCGGGGTCTTCAAGGGTGACTTGTTTTTCTATTGGCATGACGGGCATTTCGACGACCGCTCGCATTTGATCGACACGGATCGCTGCCCGGTCTATCTGTTGTCCGGGGAATACGACAGCTCCTGCACGCCGGAACGTTCCGAGGCCACCCATGCACGCATCAAGGGCTCGACGTTGAACGTCATGGAAGGCATCGGCCACTTCCCCATGTCGGAAAACCCGGATCTGTTCCGCAGCCATCTGCTGCCGGTTCTCGATGCGATTCGCGGCGGCGGCTGATCAATCGAGATCGAGGGGAAACACCGGTCGGCGCAGCTTTGTATAGGTCAGCGCCTTGTAGTTCCCGGACGTCAATCCGCCGCCGCCGTCGACGACGATCACCTCGGCGGCCAGCGGCTCGAAAGCCGCCCGAAAATGCTGTGACGACTTCACGGCGATCACTTTTTTCGTCGTCACATCGATGCGGGCGTGCTGGAAATACATGATGTCGTGGGCCTGAAAGCGGCCCGACACAATGACGATGTCGATACCGCCAACCCGCAACACGGCAGTCTGCCCCATATCGACACGCAGGCCCGCCGCCATGGGCCCCTTCAGGGCGAAACGGCCCCGGGTCAGGGCCTGGACCTTGCCGCGCACGGAAAGCGGTGCCCCGTAGCGGGGTTCGATCTTGCCGCCCAGGTTCAGATGCACGATGGCGCCGAGGCCGTTCTCCCAGCAGATCTGCGCCGCCGCCGGGTCATAGATGGTGGCGAAGGCGGCGTCCTGAAGATCGGCCTCAATCATCGCGCCCAGCAGGCCGGTGGCGTCGCCGTATCCGCCGCCGCCCGGGTTGTCGGCGAAATCCGCCAACACCACCGGTCCGCCGATGCCGCTGGCCATGCCGGCCCGGTTGATGGCCGCGCCGATGGGCACGGTCTGCACGGTGCGCCGATGGCGGCTTTCCCAGACCTGGGCCATGAGTTTTTCGGCCATGGCGGCGAAGCGCGGGTCCGTGCCATCGCCGACGACGATGACCGACGGACCCGTGTCATGGGTATCGGCCTTGGCGAAGCCGGCGCAAACGCTGGTCGCCAAGACGCCCGATTGGGTCAGCAACTGATCGGCGCTGTGCAACACTTCGGTCATGGGGCCTGGCGACGTGGTCCGGCCACTGTCGACACCCTCCATCATCTGGCCGCGGACGACACTGTTGGTGGGTCTGATCTCGCCGGCGAGGGTCCGCTTGATCAGTTCCGCAGCCTGTGTGGCGATCTCATATTGGTCGATATGCGGATAGGTGCGGTAGGCGATCATCACGTCGGACAGGGCGGCCATGCGGTCCGTCACATTGGCGTGCAGGTCCAGCGTGATGGCGACGGGCACGGCCGTGCCAATGACGGCGCGCAGCCGATCCAGCAGTTCGCCTTCGCCGTCGTCCGTGTGTTCACACACCATGGCACCGTGCAGCGACAGCAGAACGGCATCGAAGGGCCCTTGGTCCGCCGCCGCGTCGGTGATGGCGCTGGCCATGTGATCGAACGCCAATTGGCTGACCGGGCCGCCCGGCGACGCATCGCCATAGATCGGTGTCACCGCCTGCCAGCCTTCGGCCTCGCAAAAATCCAAAAAGGCCGCCGGCTCCGTCTTGGTGCCGCGCAGGTTTTTGGCCACGTCATCGCCATAGAGCAAGGCCCGCGTCTTATAGGAGTCCAAATCCGTCGGCATGTCGCTGAAGGTGTTGGTTTCGTGCTTGAAACCGGCAATGAGGACGCGGATCACAATACCATATTCCTTACCAGGCCCGCGCGCCGCCATCGGCCCAGGGGTCGTCATCCAGGGGCCATGCCGGCCGGGCGGCGCGTTCCAGCGGCAGGCGCCGCATGTCGTGGTCAACGACGCCGGGTGTCGAGACATACATGACGTTGTCGGAAATGGCGGCGTAGTTGGAATAGAAATGCTGCATCGATTTGACCACCAGAACCTTCTTCGACGCGTAGTCGATGCCGGCATCGGAGAAGTAGCTGGGATGCACGTTCTGGGTCCGCGACGAATGGACGACGAAGTCGATGCCGGCGGCGGAGATCATCACCGTATTGCCCAGCCGCCGTTTCGAATTGCCGAGACCCTGAGTGATCATGTTATCGAAGACACCCTGGATGGTGACGTTCAGGTCCAACGGCGGTCCCGACCAGGGGCCGGCCTTGCCGCCGAGCCGCAGGGTCAATTCGGCGCCGGCGCCGGCGCTGCGGCAGATGTCGACGCAGGCCGGGTCCCAGATGCCGCCGACGGCGCAGTTGGTAACGCCGCGTTTGATCAGGGCGTGGGCGATGAAGGTCGAATCACCGGCACCGCCGCCGCCCGGATTGTCGGCGATATCGGCGAACACCACGGGGTCCGCATCGATCCCCAAGGCCCGATTGATGGCGGCATCCAGTTCGATCATGGGCGGCGTGATCCGGTCGCGCAGGTCCCACAACTGGCGGCCCAACTTCTCCGCCAGGGCATCACCGTCCGACCGGCGATTGTCGGTTATGACGACGACCCGGCTGCCGACATGGGGGATGTTCGCCCACGGGAAGCCGTGGGCCAGGGAAACGGACAGCACGCCGTTCTGGCCTTCCAGAGCGCTCATGGCATCGACGA
>CAZQPC010000046.1:0-20292 GCA_964595005.1 uncultured Magnetovibrio sp. | reverse complement strand
CATGTCGCGTAACGGACATGGTGGCGGAAGGAAAGCGGCTGTATCTAACCGTCGGCCCGGATGCCGTGTGCCATCGCGTGGTCGTTATCGATACGCAAAAAGGTCGGGTCCTCGGCACTGTCCGGACCGGACCGTGATCCGCATCGCTGAGGAACTTGTGACCACGATCATGGATGCTGCAGAGGCCGCCTATCCCGGGGAATGCTGCGGTTTGTTGGTTGGCGTCGAGAGCGTCGAGGGTGGTGCCCATGTTACCCGTATTGTGGCCAGCGACAACGTCGCCGCCGGCGATACCCGTGACAGCTTTGAGGTTGATCCGAAAGTTCGTTTTGAACTGATGCGGGAATTGGGAGAGATCGGCGAGCGGCCAAAGAGCCAAGAGCGGCTCATCGGTCATTACCATTCCCACCCCAATCATCCGCCGCGGCCATCGGCCCGCGATCTGGCGGCGGCGTATGAGCCGGACCTCATATGGATCATCGTCGGAGTCGCGGGTGGCAAGGCAACGACCCTATCGGCCAGCATCCTAAATCCGGAGGGAACCAAATTCCGGCAAATCCCGTTGCGCCGGCCCGACGGCGCCCCTTATTCTAGGGCTCTTGAACCCGCTTCCGAGGACCATCTAACGTGAATTTCGCCAGCGACAATATCACCGGTGCTTCGGAAAAAATTCTCGACGCGATCATTCGTGAAAACGCCGGCAATGCCATGCCCTACGGAAACGACGGCCTCACGGAACGCGTTGAAAAATGCATTTGCGATCTGTTTGAGACCGATGCGGCGGTCTTTCTGGTGGCGACAGGATCGGCGGCCAATTCCCTGGCACTGTCCGTCATGACGCCCCCCTATGGCGCGGTGCTGTGTCATTGGACCAGTCACATCTACGAAGACGAATGCGGCGCCCCGGAGTTCTTCACCAACGGCGCGCGCATGGTGCCCGTGGACGGTGATCACGGCAAACTGGATGTTCAGGACTTGGATGTGAAAGCGGGGCACGGTGCAGGCGACGTGCATATGCTGCAACCGTCGGCTGCCAGCATCACGCAGATTTCGGAACTGGGAACCATTTACACAATCGACGAAATCGCCGCGGTCACCGACGTTTGCCGCAAACGAAACCTGAAACTCCACATGGATGGCGCGCGTTTCGCCAACGCGGTCGTCGCGCTGGATTGCTCACCGGCTGACATCACCTGGAAGGCTGGCGTCGATGTGCTGTCCTTCGGCGCCACGAAGAACGGTGCACTCGGCGTCGAGGCGGTGGTATTTTTCGACAAGTCGCTGGCCGACACCTTCGCCTTCCGCCGCAAGCGCGGCGGCCATTTGTTTTCGAAAATGCGCCTGTTGTCGGCGCAGATGGATGCCTATCTCGCCGACGGCCTGTGGCTGCGCAACGCGACCCACGCCAATGCCATGATGGCCCGCCTGGCCGCGGGCTTAGCGACAGTGCCGGGGATCGAATTTCCGGTCCCGGGCGGTGGTAATATGTTGTTTCCGAAGATTCCGAAGGCGCTTCGTGAACGCCTCCATGCGGACGGGTTTAAATTCTACGATGATCGTTGGGATGAAGACGTGACCCGCTTTGTCACGGCCTTCAATACATCCGAGGCTGATGTCGACGCATTTGTCGACGCCGCCGCCAATCACGCCAAGACGGCGGCTTAAACCTCAAAAGGACATCGTTTCATCCGACAACGGCCGAAGATAAAGGGCCGATTTCGCCGCCTCGGCTCTGATTTCCAGATGCCCCCGGCGGACGCAGGCATTGATGTATTCAAGCGGTGTCATATTCATCAACGCCGCCCAAGTTTCCAGGCGTTGCCAATCTGCCCCCGGCAGCAAAGTGTCCATTTCAAGGGTGATTTTCATGATTTGAGATCTCCCGTGGTCGATGCGCACGGATAATAATTGGGTAAAAATTTTAAGATTTCGTTGTTGTCAATCGAGCGGTTGGATCAGCCAACGCGCGCAATTGGGCGTTGACATGGGCATGTTCGATCTATACCGATATACGTAATGAGTATGAATATGCATATTCCACCCGCCGCTGATGGGCGTGAACCGGCGCCGGGCCGAGGCGGGCCCCAATCCGTGGGACGGATTATTTCGATTCTCGAAACCCTGGCCAATTCCGGCGCCGGCAATACGTTGTCCGAATTGGCCGCAAACACCGGCGCGCCAAAAACCAGCCTGGTGGGATTGCTCTCGGGCCTGACGGCGGAGGGTTGCCTGGTCCGCGACGAGACGGGACGATACACCTTGGGACCGCGGTTCCTATCGCTGGCCATGCAAACCATGGCCGGCCGGGAGTTGATCACCATGGCCCGGCCGATCCTGACTAACCTCATGGAGACCACCGGTGAGACGGCGGTGCTGGGCGCCCTGGCGCCGGACGCAGACCTCGCCTATTACCTGGACAAGGTGGAGAGCACCAGCTCCATACGCTACGCCGTCACCGTTGGCGAACGCCGCGAGCTTTATTGCACCGTTGTCGGCAAGCTTTTGCTTGCCTACTTCGAGCCGCACCATCTGAAAGCCTATTTGAAATTGGCGCCGCGCCAACAGTTCACCGCGACGACGATAACCGGGGCCCGCGAGTTGCGGGCGGAATTGGCCCGGATTCGCAAAGACGGCATGGCGCGCTCTGCCGACGAGCGGGTGATCGGCGCCAGCGGTGTATCGGCACCGGTTTTCTCCGCCGACGGCAAAGTCCTTGCAGCGGTTTTAATCGCCGGGCCATCCGAACGGATCCACGCCAACGCCGATATTAACGAAACCGCCGTTCTTCAAGCCGCCCGGGAATGCACCCGATTGCTCGGTGGCACGCCTCCCACCGAATTTTGAAATGATTTAAGCCTGCTTATTCCGGAGAACCAGACAATGATCGATCCGAGGGAGTTTTCATCGTGACCACGGGCCTGACCCACACACAACGCCAGATCAAGGAGAGCGTCAGCCGGCTGCTGGAGCAGTTTGACGACCAGTACTGGCTGGACCGCGACACCGATGGTGTGTTCCCGGAAGAGTTCTGCCGGGCAATCGCCGACAATGGTTGGATGGGGATCGCCATGCCGGAGCAATACGGCGGCAGTGGGCTCGGCATCTCCGACGCCGCTGTCCTCGCCCAAACAATAACGGAATCGGGTGCCGGAAACGCCGGCTTCGCCGCCGTAGTGATTGGCATTTTCGGACTCAACCCGGTGGTCGTGTTCGGCAGCGAAGACCAAAAACGCCAGTGGCTGCCGCCGATTATCAAGCGCGAAGACGTCGCCTGCTTTGCCGTCACCGAACCCAATACGGGGCTCGACACGACGCGCCTAAAGACCCGGGCCAAACGGCAAGGCGACCATTACATCGTCAACGGCGAGAAAATTTGGACATCGACCGCCCTGGTCTCCAACAAGGTTCTGCTGATCGCCCGGACCAAGGACGAATCGGAAACCAAAAAACCCATTGATGGCCTGTCCTTGTTCTATACTGATTTGAACCGTGACTACGTGGATATCCGCCCAATCGACAAAATGGGCAGGAAATGTGTCGATTCAAACGAGATGTTCATCGACGGCCTGCCGATCCCTAAAGAACATCTGATCGGCGAAGAAGGAAAAGGCTTCCGTTATCTGCTGCATGGCTTGAATGCGGAACGCATTCTCATCGCCGCCTCCATGGTCGGTCTCGGGCGCTGTGCTTTGAAAAAAGCCGCCGCCTACGCCAACGAACGTGTCGTCTTCGACCGCCCCATCGGCATGAACCAATCCATCCAGCATCCGCTGGCCGAATCCTGGGCGGAGTTGGAAGCCGCGCACCTGATGGCCTTCAAGGCCGCGGCTCTTTATGACGCCGGCGAGGAATGCGGTCTGGAAGCCAACGCCGCCAAGTATCTGGCCGCGGAAGCCACCTTCAAGGCCTGCACCAACGCGGTGATGACCCACGGCGGCATGGGGTACGCCAAGGAATTCCATGTCGAACGCTACTTGCGGGAATCAATGATTCATCGCCTGGCGCCAGTTTCGCCGCAACTGATCCTAAGCTATCTGGCGGAAAAAGCGTTGGGCCTGCCGAAGTCATATTAAGCGAGCGGAATTTCACAGGAACAAGCACGAGAGGGAACATCATGGCACGACCAACCAAGGCCTATATCGCGGGGGTATACGAACATCCGACCCGCAAGGCCGTC
The DNA here is from genome assembly GCA_964595005.1 of uncultured Magnetovibrio sp. Lineage (GTDB taxonomy): Bacteria > Pseudomonadota > Alphaproteobacteria > Rhodospirillales > Casp-alpha2 > UBA3470. The sequence continues at coordinate 16,115 of CAZQPC010000046.1, read as the reverse complement.
GACAAGACAATCCCGCAATTGCACGCGGAACTTGCCGCCGGCGCCCTGAAGGACGCCGGCCTGACCAAGGACGATGTGGACGGGTTCTTCTGTGACAGCACGGCGCCGGGCCTGGGCGGCATTTCCATGGCTGAATATATCGGCCTCGATCTCAAGTACACGGACTGTTCGGAAACCGGCGGCTCGTCGTACATCGTTCATGTGGGCCACGCCGCCGACGCCATCGCCGCCGGCAAATGTTCGGTGGCGCTGATCACGTTGGCCGGTCGGCCGCGCGCCGAAGGGCTGACCAAGCTTGGCCCCCGGACCCATGGCGAACCGCCGGAAGCCGGATTTGAACTGCCCTACGCGCCGGCGGTGACGAACATGTACGCCATGGCCGCCATGCGCCACATGCACGAATACGGCACCACCTCAGAGCAACTGGCCTGGGTCAAGGTCGCGGCGTCGCATCACGCTCAGCATAACGAGCATGCCATGCTGCGCGATGTCGTGACCGTCGACGATGTGGTCAATTCACCAGTGATCGCCGATCCCCTGCACCGCCTCGATTGCTGCGTCATCAGTGATGGCGGCGGGGCGTTGATCATGGTTAGCCCGGAGATCGCGAAATCTCTGGGCGACCGTTCGGTGAAAGTCCTGGGTCAGGGCGAAGCCATCAAACATCTGAATGCCGGCAACGTCGATCTGACCTATACGGGCGGCGTGGTCTCCGGCCCCATCGCCTTCGAAGAAGCCAACCTGACGCCGGCCGACATGGATTACGCATCGATCTACGACAGCTTTACCATCACCGTCCTGATTACCTTGGAAGATCTGGGGTTCTGCGCACGCGGTGAGGGCGGCAAGTTCGTCTCCGACGGCAACCTGATTTCCGGCACCGGCAAGCTGCCCTTCAACACGGACGGCGGCGGGCTGTGTAATAACCACCCCAGCAACCGGGGCTCCATGACCAAGGTCATCGAAGCCGTCCGCCAATTGCGCGGCGAAGCCCACCCGGCCGTCCAGGTGCCCGATTGCACCCTGGCCCTGGCCCATGGCACGGGTGGACTGATCGGCTCCCGCATGGGCAGCGCAACCGTTATTTTGGGAAGGAACGACGCATGAGCCAGCCAGAGCGCAGCTACATGGAACCAGCGATCAATATGGAAACGGAAGTCTATTGGGAGGGCGCCAAGGCGGGCAAGCTTCTACTGAAGAAATGCAATGCGTGCGGCAAAACGCACTTCTACCCACGTGCTATTTGCCCTCATTGCCAAAGTGGCGATACGACTTGGTACGAAGCTAGCGGCAAGGGCAAGATCTACACCTATTCGGTCATGCGGCGGACGGAAATCCCCTATGCCATCGCCTATATCACGCTGGATGAAGGCGTCACCATGATGAGTAATCTGGTCGAGTGCGACTTCGACGCCTTGGCGGTCGGCCAAGCCGTGGAAGTTGTCTTCCGTGACACGGAAGGCGATCAAGCCTTGCCCGTGTTCCGGCCGGCCTGACGGCCGCCGACAAAAGGTACCGGGAGGACCTCATGGCACGCCCCTTAGACGGCGTTAAGATCGTCGACTTTTCGAACATGCTGATGGCGCCCTATGCCACCCAGATCCTGGGTGACATGGGGGCCGACGTGGTCAAGGTTGAGGCCCCGGGCGGCGACCCCGTGCGCAACATCGGACCCGCCCGTAACCCGCAAATGGGAGCGATCTTCCTCAACTGCAACCGCTCCAAACGCTCCATCGTTCTGGACGTCAAACATCCGGACGGCTACGCGGTGATCACACGCATGATCGAAGACGCCGACGTCTTGATCTATAACCGCCGGCCACAATCCATGGAACGCCTGGGCCTCTCCTATGAGGTTGTCTCCGAAATCAACTCGAAAATCATCTACGTCGGCCTCTACGGATACGGCGAACAAGGCCGTTACGCCGGCAAACCCGCCTTTGACGATCTGACTCAAGGTGCCGCAGCCATCCCCTGGCTGGCCCACCTGGCCGACGGCCGCGAACCTGCCTACACCCCAACCGCCATTGCTGATCGCGGCGTCGCGCTTTGGGCTGTCGGCGAAATAAACGCCGCGCTTTATCATCAGTGCCGGACCGGTGAAGGCCAACGCATCGACGTGCCCATGTTCGAAATGCTGGCAAGCTTCGTCCTCGGCGATCACCTGGGTGGCGAAACTTTCGATCCGCCGCTGAGCGCGCCCGGCTACATCCGCATGCTCAACCCCGACCGCCGTCCCTACCCGACGCAAGACGGCTACATCTGCGTCATGGTCTACACGGACCGCCATTGGCGGGCCTTTGACGCCGCATTGGGCGATGAGAGCGATTTCGAATGTGACCCCCGCTACGCCAGTATGTCGGCGCGCACGGCGCACATCACCGAAATCTACAGCGACTTGGCGGAACGACTGCTGACACGGACCACCCAAGACTGGTTGGCCCTGTTCGATAAGGCCGACATTCCCGCAATGCCGCTGCATACGCTGGAAACGCTGGTCGACGATCCGCACTTGGACGATGTCGGGTTCTTTTCGAAATTCGAACATCCCAGCGAAGGCCGGCTCACGGAAATCGGAATCCCAAGCACCTGGTCCCATACCCAGCCCACCCCTTCCCGCCATGCACCACAGTTGGGCGAGCACAGCATCGAGATCTTGCGGGAATTCGGTTACGCCGATCAACAGATTGACGCCCTCATTGAGAGCGGCGTCACCGCATCAACAGAGAATTGAACACCAAGGAAAGGTTACATCAGATGTCAGGTCTTTATTACGAAGAGTTCGAAGTGGGCATGGAATTCAACCATGCGCTGACCCGCACGGTGACGGAGATGGACAACGTCATGTTCTGCGCCATGACCCACAATCCCCAACCGCTGCATTTGGATGAAGAATTTTCGAAGAAGACGTTCTACGGCCAACGCCTTGTCAACAGCCTGTTCACCTTGGGTCTGGTCATCGGCGTCACTGTTTCCGATACCACGTTGGGCACGACACTCGGCAACCTGGGCATGACGGACGTGCGGTTCAAGAATCCCGTGTTCCATGGCGATACAATCCGTGTCGTCACCCGCATCACCGATATGCGCGAAAGCAAGTCGCGCCCCGATACCGGCATCGTCACCTTTGAGCATTACGGCTACAACCAGCGCGACGAGGAAGTCGCCTTCTGCTCACGCACCGGATTGATGAAGAAGAAGGAACAAGCGGCATGATCATCCGTTCGTGGCTGTTTGTCCCGGGCGACAGTGAGCGCAAATTGGCCAAAGGCCGCGGCAATCCCGCCGACGCCCTGATCCTGGACCTGGAAGACGCGGTCTCCGACGACCGCCAGGAGATCGCCCGCGAGATGACTTGCGCATACCTGCAAGCCAACGCGGATCGCTCGACGCAACAGCTTTGGGTGCGCGTCAATCCACTGGATCATGACTTCTCGCTGCCCGATTTGGCCGCCGTCATGCCCGGTGCGCCGGATGGCATCGTGTTGCCGAAAGTCTATTCGGCGGCTGAGGTCAACCGCATGGCGGATTATCTGTCGGCTCTTGAGGCCCGCGAGGGCCTGGAGATCGGCTCGACCAAAATCCTCAGCGTCGCCACCGAGACGGCCGCCTCTTTGCTGACTTTCCACACCTATCTGGACAATGTCACCGACCGTCTGGTGGCGCTCACCTGGGGCGGCGAAGACCTGGCCGCGGCCTTGGGCGCCAGCGACAACAAACACCCCATCACCGGCGAATACGACGATCCCTACCTCTATGCGAAGACCATGTGCCTGGCGACGTCGAAGGCCATTGATGCGCAGCCCGTGGGCGTCGTCTGGGTGGATTATAAAGACCTGGACGGCTTGGAGGCGGATTGCTTGCGCGACCGCCGCACCGGCTTCATCGGCAAGATCGCCATTCATCCGGCACAATCGGAGATCATCAACCAGGCGTTCACGCCATCCGATGAGGAAATCGCCTTTTCACAAAAGGTCGTTGACCTGTTTGAACAAAACCCGGGTCTCGGCACCATCGGCCTCGACGGTAAGATGCTGGACATGCCGCACCTGAAACAGGCCCGCAACGTGCTGGCCCTGACCGAGCAGATCAAGGCACGGGGGTAAGCATGCCGGGCACACTGGAAGGACTTCGCGTCATTGACCTGACCACCGTCATCATGGGCCCCTGGGCGGCCCAGATGATGGGCGACATGGGCGCCAACGTGATCAAGGTGGAAACTCACCAAGGCGACATCAGCCGGGGCATGGGGCCGGGCCGCAACAAGGGCATGGCGGCATGTTACCTGACCACCAACCGCAACAAGCGCTCCATCGTCTTGGACATCACCAAAGAGCCGGGCATCCAAGCGCTCCGGAAACTTATCGATACGGCGGATGTGTTCATGCACAACTTCCGCCCCAAGGTGATGAACAAGTTCGGCCTGGGCTACGAAAACTTCAAGGACACCAACCCGGAGCTGATCTATTGCGGCGCCTATGGGTTCCGCGCAGACGGTCCCATGGCCAACAAGCCGGCATACGACGACATCATTCAAACTGCCGCCGGGGTTTGCGATATGCAATCACTGATCAGCGGCGAGCCGCGCTTCGTGCCCACCTTGATTGCCGACAAGACGGTGGCCTATGCGGTGTTTTCAGCGGTCCTGGCGGCCATCGTCCACCGCGAGCGGGGCGGCGGCGGCCAGGCGGTCGAGGTGCCCATGTACGAGACCCTGGTGGACTTCGTCATGGTCGAGCATCTGTACGGCGCGACCTTCGATCCGCCCATCGCGCAGATGGGATACGAGCGGCTGATGAACACGGAACGCCGCCCCTACCCGACCAGCGATGGCGGCTATCTGACCGTGCTTCCCTACACGGACAAGAACTGGACCGACTTTTTCGATTTGGCCGGGCGCCCGGAGATGATCGAGGACCCGGTGTTCGCCAATCATTCAGATCGCGTCCGAAACTCCGACAAGGTCTACGCGGTCCTGGCCGAAATCGTGGTTACCCGCCCGACCGCAGACTGGCTGCGCGATCTGGACGCGGCCAACATCCCAGTCATGGTCGTACAAACGAAAGAAGACCTGCTGGACGACGAACAACTGAACGCGACGGGATTTTGGCGCGACGTCGATCATCCGACGGAAGGCAAATTGAAGTTCACCGACCCGCCGTTCCGCTACTCCAAGTCACCCTCGACCATCCGCGACATGCCGCCGGCATTAGGACAGCAAAGCCAGGAGATTCTCGCCGAAGCCGGTTATTCACCGGACGAGATCGCCGCTCTCATCGATCAGAAAGTTACTGTCGCCGGCGGTTAATCGAAACCCGGCGCGCTATTCATCAGACAAAGGAAGATCATCATGAAGAACCCCATGAACCTCGAAGGACACAACATCATTATCACCGGCGCCGGCCAGGGCATCGGCGAAGCCTGCGCGCGCTTGGCCGCCGAATTGGGCGCGCGTGTCATCTTAGTCGATGTGCAGGGCGATAAGATCAACGCCATCGCCGATGATCTGGGCGCCGACAAGGCGGAAGTTCACGTCGGCTCCGTGGCTGATCCGGGCTTCGTTCAGGAGATGGTCAACAATGCCGTCGAAACGAACGGCGCCGTCCATGGCTTGATCAACAACGCCGGCATTGTGCGGGCCGCCATGATCAACAAAATGCCCATCGAGACCTGGCAGGAAGTGATCGACGTTAACCTGTCCGGTGTCTTCTATTGCCTGCAGGCCGTCGGCCGGCACATGACCGAACGGGTCGAGGCCGGCGACAGCAGCCCCTGCGCTATTGTCAACATCTCTTCCGATGCGGGCCGCCGCGGCACCATCGGCCAGATCAACTATGGCGCCGCAAAATCGGGCGTCATGGGGATCACCATGAGTTCGGCGCGCGAATGGGCGGCCAACGGCATCCGGGTGAACTCCGTCTGCTTTGGCGTCGTCGAGACGGAAATGACCGAGGTCATCCGTTCTGAAAAGTTCCGCGACCGGATCATGGCGCAGGTTCCCTTGGGCCGGTTCTCCGATCCTGACGAAGTGTCGCAGCCGGTCGTATTCCTGCTGTCCGAAGCCGCCAGCTATATCACCGGCCAGCACCTGTCAGTGAACGGCGGCTACACCATCGGCGTCTAGGCCGAGATCGGGAGAGTGTCGCCGCCTTTGTCGAAAAGCGCCCCGCCGAATTTCGCGGCGACTATCCGGGCCGCAGCTCAGTCGTAGCCAAACAGCCACTTGGATACGCCGGCATGGGCGTTGATCACCGAATGGACGGCGCCTTTCGGGATAAACACTTCATCGCCCGGCTCCATAAACACCTGCTCGTCGGCGACGATCATCTCCAAGCGGCCTTCGACCACGGTGACCAACTCATTGCACTGGTGGACGAAATCCATCCACCGTTGGCCCGGCGGATCGACAAACAGCCGACAGGAATATCCGCGCGCCTGCCAATCGGACGCCACATGACCCTGTTCAACGGGTGCGGAGAAATGCCGGCGGGTCAGATGCTCGCTCATGGTCCGTCCCCGCCTACCGGCGCGCCGAGACGCCGCCGTCGACGTAGATTACTTGGCCGGTGACAAACCCGGCCGCCGGCGAGGCCAGGAACACGGCGGTGCCGGCGACGTCCTTGGGTTCCGGGATACGGCCCAAGGGGATGCTGTCGATCATTCGTTTCTTCATCGCCGGGTCGGCCAGTTTCTTCTCGATCATGTCAGTGACCACATAAGTCGGTGCCACACCGTTGACCTGGATGTCGTGTGACGCCAGTTCCAACGCGTGCTGGCGGACCAGCATGATCAGCGCTCCCTTGGTCGAGCAATAGGCCGTATAGCCACGATCCGGAAAGCCGCGATGAGCACTGACCGATAGCAAATGGAGCTGTTTGCCGCCGCGCCCGGCTTCGATCTGATGGCGGGCCGCCGCTTGGCCCAGAAACACCGACGACTTCAGGTTGGCGGCATAGACCTCATCGAAGGCATCTTCGGTGACATCCAGCATCATCTGTTCGATATTGCGCCCGACACAGTTGACCATGATATCGATACCCCCCAACGCATCGGCGACCGCGTCGACACCGCGATTGATGTCGGTGACGTCGGTGCCGTTCAGGGCCGCGCTGATGGCGCCACCGGGGAGTTTCTCCGCAAATGCCGCAGCCTTGCCTCCATCTCGCCCGGCCACGGCGACACGCGCACCCCGCGATGCCAACCCTTCGGCAATGGCGCCGCCAATCCCGCCATAGCCGCCGACTACCAAAGCCGTCTTGCCTTCCAAATCGAACATGCCAGCCAATATCATGGAATTTCCTTTGTTGAGTTAGTCGAGGTGCAAGCCACCGTTGATATCGATGATCTCGCCGGTAATAAACCCTGACAGAGGCGATACCAGGAAACTCACCACATTTGCGGCTTCCTCGGGCTCACAGAAACGCCCGACGGGGATCTCCGACAACAGCTTCTGGCGCTGCGCCTCATTCAATTGTTCCGTCACCATGGGCGTGTTGATGTAGGCCGGCGCGATGCCGTTGGCGGTGACGCCATCGCCGGCCGATTCCCGCGCCAACGAGAAGGTCAACGCTTCCATGCCGCCTTTCGATGTCGTGTAGGCGGTGCCGGCGGTCAAGCCACCGGTCTTCGCTGCCATGGAACAGATATTGACGATGCGCCCCCAGCCCTTTTCTTTCATCGACGGCAAACAGGCGCGGCTCAAATAGAAGGCGCCGTCCAGGTTGATGCTCATGATCCGCCGCCATTCCTCAGGGGAGGTCTCCGCGGCCTTGTTGTTGGACAGAATGCCGGCGTTGTTGACCAAGACGTCAACCCCGCCGTGATCATTGGCGATGTCGGCAATGGCGGTTTCCACGGCGGTGGGATCAGATACATCCAATACGCAGGCAACGGCCATCGGCCCGATTTCCGCGGCCAAAGATTGCAGCCGGTCCGCGTCGATATCCGCCATCACAACCTTCAGACCATCGGCGGCCAAAGCTTGTACCGTGGCCAGACCAAGTGAGCCCGCGGCCCCGGTCACCAGGGCCGTCTTACCTTGCAACATCTGCATGCCATGTATCCCCTTTAAGCGGCCTTGGGCACCAGATTACCCAAATAATCACGCACCGGCGCGTGATCCAACAGGGTCGCGAAGTCCGGCGCCAGGGTCAACCGGCCTTTCTGCACGAAAATATAGCGCTCGCAGATATCGCGCATGATTTCCAGGTGAAAGGGCTCATTAGGATGCAGGCAAAGGAAGACGACGCGGCCCTCGGCCCGCAGTTTTTCGAAAAACTCCACCATAAAACCGATATAGCCGTCCTGGGTATTGAACTGGGGCTCATCGAACAAATGCACCATGGGATAATCATGGTCCGCCGGCTGCATCATGAAGGCCGGTTTGGTGCGTTTGAAATGCCGCACCTGATAGGATTGGTGATAGTGGATCGCCAGGCGGTCGCGCTCGTCATACTTCACCTCGTGAATGTTGCGGCCCATGCACAGCACTTCGCCACCCGTCGGCTGATTGGACCCGGTGATCAGTTCGAACAAGGTGGTCTTGCCCGATCCGTTGGGGCCCATGACGCCAACCACGGCGGGTTGGTCGACCGTAAAAGCCGCTTCCAGACGAAACGTTTCCTGTTTACTGATCAGGCCTCGGGTGTAGGCCTTAACCAGATCACGGACCTCAAGGATCGGCGTATCCATGGCTCAAATCCCCACCAATTGTTCGCGCAGACCGGCATCGTCGAGAAGTTCCCGGGCCGGTCCCTCATGAACGATACGGCCGAGATCCATGACGTAAACCCGGTCGCTGACCGACAAGGCGCTTTCGGCGTTCTGCTCAACCACCAGGACCGAAATGCCCTCCGCCTTGAGGCGTGAAATGGTTTTCATGACATCCTGCACCACCTTTGGCGCCAGGCCCTGGCTGGGCTCGTCGAACAACACAAGGCCCGGCGATCCCAGTAATGCCCGCGAGATCGCCACCATCTGCATCTCACCGCCGGAAAGATTTTCGCATTCACGCGCCATGAGGTATTCCAGGGCTGAGAATATTTCGAACATCTCGCCCACCTGCCAGGTGCGAAAGCGTGTTTTCTTACGCGCGATGGAAAGATTCCGCTCCACCGTCAGGGTCGGAAATATGCGCCGGTCGTCAGGCACCCAACCGACGCCGGCAGTGGCAATTTCGTGGGTGGCCGCCGCCGTGATATCGCTGCCGTCGAACTGAATGCGGCCACGGCCCGCCGGTGTCAGACCGAGGATCGAACGGATCGTCGTCGTTTTGCCGGCGCCGTTCGGCCCCAACAGGCTGACCACTTCACCGGCGCCGATCTGAATTGAGACGTCGAACAGCGCCTGGGTTTCACCGTAGAATGTATCGACACCCTGAATGTCCAAGATCATTGCAACATCCCCAGGTTGGACGCCTGCACCCATTTGTTGGCTTTCAGCGCGTCAGGCGTGCCTTCAGCGATAACCTGCCCCCAGTGGATCACCGAAATGTGGTCCGCCAGGCCGAACAGGAACCGCATGTCGTGTTCGATGATGACGATGGTGTAATGGTCTTTCAAAGACCGGATCAAATCCGCCAGGCCGGCCGTCGCCTCGGCGCCCATCCCGGCGGTCGGTTCGTCCAAGAAAAGCAGACGCGGTTCGGCGGCCAGGGCAACGCCGATTTCCAGGGCGCGGCGGTTGCCGTAGGAAAGGCTCTTGGCGCCTGCGTGTTCCAGTCCTTTCAGGCCAACCTGGGCCAGAACCGCCTGGGCACGGTCTGACGCAGCGCTGTCGGTGGTCAGATTACGGCTGATGTTGAACCCGTTGTCGCGAACGTCGGGGAGCGCGATGAGGATGTTCTCCAGCACGGAATAGTCGTCGAACAGGTTCATGATCTGGAACGACCGCGAAATACCCATGCGCGCAATCGTTCGCGGCGGCAGGCCGGTGATGTCGTCGCCGTCGAAGACCACCCGGCCGCGTTCCGGCTTGTAGCGGCCCGTCAGAACGTTGAAACAGGTCGTCTTGCCGGCCCCGTTGGGGCCCATGATGCCGAACAGCTTGCCTTCTTCATATTCCAGAGAGATTTCCTCAAGGACAACCTGATCGCCAAACCGCTTGTGAATGGATTGCGCTTCGAAAAGAGCCATGGCTATCTCCTCTCCGGCGCCAACTGACCGCCCACGCGCAGACCATCGGCGCGTTTGCGATCGCTGAGGCGTTTCATCCAATCCTGCCACGCCCCCGCAGCACCTTCCGGCTTGAACACCACGAGGCCCATGAACATAAGCCCGTACCAGAGCAGCCAGGTTTCCGTTAACGAGCCCAGGAAGTCCCTAGCAACGAAATAGATCACGGCGCCGACCACGGGACCCCAGAAGCTGACGAAGCCGCCGCCGACCAAAGTCATCATGACGACAAACCCCGATGCATGCAGGCTCATGACGTCCGGATAGGCGCCTTCCTGCGCCATGGCGAACAGGCCGCCGGCCAGACCGGCGATGCCGGCGGACAAGGTGAACACGGCAAACTTATAGAGCCAGACGTTGTAGCCGATAAACCCGGCCCGCATCTCGTTTTGCTTAATCGCCTGGATGACCTTGCCGAACGGCGAATGCACCAGCCGCCAAAGCCCAATGACGACGACCGCCAGCATCAACAAGGTGCAATAGTAAAGCGCCACATTGTCCTTCAGCGAGAACGCCGCAATGCCGAAATCCATGGCCGGGCGGGGGATATTCAGCAATCCGTCCTCGCCGCCGGTCACCGTGTGCCATTTCAAGGATATGAACCAGAAAACCTGGCCGAACGCGATGGTCAACAGCGCGAAATAGATGCCGCGGCGGTGCGAAATGAAAGCCGCCACCATGGCGCCGCCCAAGGCAGCGACGGCGACGGCAGCGGCCAAGCCGAGCCACAGATTGTGGGTGACATTCAACTGGAACAGCCCAAATGCATAGGCGCCGAGACCGAAAAAGGCGCCGTGCCCGAAAGACGGCAGGCCCGTGTAACCCAACAGTAAATTGAAGCCCAAAGCGAAAATCATCCAGATGACGATCTCAACGCCCAAATACTGGTAAAGGCCGATGGGACCGATCCACAGCGGCAAGGTCGCCAAGACGGCAAAGACCACCACCATGGGCCGGGTAATCAATGCGCCGGAACCGGTCAAACCCATGGCCTCAGGCCTCCAAAACGCTTTTCTTGCCGAACAGGCCGCGGGCCCGGAAAGTGACCACCGCGATCAACAGCAAGTACATGGACATCAGCGACCATTCCGACGCATAGGCACCGGTGATCCCGACGGCCATGCCGACCAGAACGCCGGCAATTACCGCGCCCCAGAAACTGCCGACCCCGCCAAGCACGATGATCAGGAACGCCGGCACCACGACGTCGACACCGACATGCGGGCGCAATCCCCAGATGGGGGTCAGGACGATGCCGGCAACGGCCGCCAGGGCAGCGCCGAAACCAAACACATAGAGCCGCAGCCGGGTCAGATTGATTCCCAGTGCCCTGACCATTTCGCTGTCATGGGCGCCGGCCTTGATGATCGCGCCGTAGGGGGTCTTTTCCAGAAACAGCCAAACCAGGAAGATCACCACCAGACCGGCGCCGGCGGCGAAAAAACGATACTTCGAATAAATCATACCGCCGAAAATAAAGGCGCCGCCGACGGCCTCGGGCACCGGCATGACCTGTTCACCGGAACCCCAAACGATACGGATCAATTCTTCGATCACCAGGGCGGCGCCGAAGGTCAGCAACAGGCCGTACAGCGGGTCCTTGCCGTAGGTCCGGCGCATACAGATTTCCAAGCCGAAGCCGACGCCGGCGATAAGGACCGGCGCCAACGCCAACCCGACCATATAGCGTGCCGCCAGGGGGAATTCCGAATACCAAACACCGAAAGTGCCGAACAAAGCGGGATCAGGATTGATGATCGCCATGGCGGCATAGGCGCCCAGCGCGAACAGTGAGCCATGGGCCAGATTGATCAGCTCCATGACGCCGACGATCAGCATGAAACCCAGGGCAATCAGCGCGAACAGCAATCCCAGCGAGAGGCCGTTCACCAGATGCGGCAGGAGGTTGAGAATGGCGTCCATGGGCTCAGGCCGAACTTTCCAATTCGCGGCCGCTGCCGGGCCGCGCAAATTCTTAAAAAAAACTCCCCGCCGGCGTTCAGATGAACCGTCGGCCGGCGGGGATTTTCGGAGGATTAGGCGTCGAAGGTCGGTGTGGCGTCGTAGGATTCCAACTGCCCGGAACCTTCCGCCTTGCCGTCGGCAACATCCGCCGGCGCCGACTGGCTGAGCAGCTTGAACATATCGTCCTTTTCCTTGGCGGCCGTGTTGGCGGTCGCCAGGTAGACGGTCTGCTGCATCTGATGGGTGTTCGGGTTCATCCAGGCATCGTGATGCTGCATGCGGTCACGGGCCGAAACCTTCAGACCTTCAAGCTGCTTGATGACTTTGATGTTGTTGGTTGAACCCGCCGCCTTGATGGCACCAAGCAGCGAGTTGGTGGCCATGTAGCCGTTGTAGAAGACGTTCCCCGGCACCTTCATTTTGGTGTCCGGATAGGCCGCTTGATAGCGCTTCACGAATTCGGCGACACCGGGCAGATCGAGCTTGTAATACCAGGTTGTGCCGAACACGCCGAACAGGTTCTTCACCGGCAGCCCGTAAACGTCGGGCCAGTCCTGCTGGTTGTTGATCCAGGCCATTTTTGAGCCGAGACCCAATTGAGCCACCTGCTGGCGCATGGCTTTTTGGTCGTCGCCGCCGATGGCCGCCGCTACGACGTCCGGTTTGGCCTGCTGAACCTTCAGCAGAAATGACGAGAAGTCGCGCGTACCTTGCGGCACCATAATCTCGTCGGTGATCTGACCGCCATACTGGTCGACAAGCCCGCGGGTCGCTTTCGACGTGTTATGCCCCCAGACATAGTCGTTGGTCAGCAACAGCCATTTCTTGCCGTGCGACTGGATCGAATTCTTCACCGCTGCCTGGGCGAAGTTGCGGCCGTTACCGTCCCAGACGAACTTGACGCGGTGCTTGTTCTTGCCGCTTTCCGTGGGCGACGACGAGTTCGTATTGAGATAGACCACGCCATGCTTCTGGGCCACCTGGCTAATGGCATTGGCAACGCCTGAGCTGACGGCGCCGATCAAGTAGCCGCAGCCTTCGCGGGTGATCAGCCGTTCGGCAACGCGCGAACCCGTCGCCGGGGTGGTCTCCGTATCGATGTGCACGGTCTCAATCTTGCGGCCGAAAATGCCGCCATTGGCGTTGACCTCGTCGATGGCCATCATCATGCCGCGCCGGTCCGATGCGCCGGAGTTGGCATACTGACCGCTGGCGTCCGAAGTCAGGCCGATCTTGATCGGCTTGTCGGCCGCCGAAGCATACATGTGGTTATGCTTCCAGGGGCCAAAGAACGCCGCACCGGCACCTGCCGTCGCAACCCCGGCACCCTTCAAAAGACGTCTGCGTGAGATTTTAGATTTGTCTGACATGGTTTCCTCCTATGTCTCCTGTTTCAAACAATTTGCTTCGCGTGCCGGCCGTATTGTTATCGTTGAGCCCGTGGTGCGGCCGGCCCGCGTCACGGTTTCGGGCGGGTTACCCGCCAAAAATTTTCACGCCGTTGAGTTTCGACTGAGCCTCCATGAGGCTGCCCACGTATTCGTCGCCAAGCCCCAGGTTGGCGGCCTGCACGTAGGCGTGATGGACCGCATTGCCCAGGTTGCCGGTCAGCGGCACGTCTTCGGTCATGCGGGTGTAATATCGAAGATCCTTGGCCGCGTTGCCGACCGTGAACATGAGGCCGGCATAGTCGCCCTCCTCCATGGCCCGGGTGATGATCCGCTGATAGATGCCGCAGTTGGCGCCGCCGGCGGAGATAATGTCGTAGAACCCTTGCTTGTCGATCCCGGTGGCGGCCACGGCGGCCATGGTCTCGGAAATCAGCGCGACGGTTCCCATGGCAAGAAAATTGTAGATCAGCTTGACCCGTATGGCCGACCCCATGTGGCCCGTGTGGACGATATTAGCGGCAAAGCAATCGATGATCGGAAGAATCTCTTCATATAGTTCATCGGAAGCGCCGACCATGACATTGAGGGCGCCTTCTTCCGCCTCTTTCGGCGTCAAAGCCAACGGCACATCGGCAAGCTGCGCGCTACGCTCGGCAAGGTCTGCGGCGACCCGTTCCGTCGTCGACGGCTCATTCGTTGTGCAGTCCATGACGATGAGGCCTTCACGAACACCCTCCATGAGGCCGTTTTCGCCATAGACCACCTGTTCCATCTGCGGGGCGCCGGTGACACATATGATGACAACATCCGAAACCTCGGCGATCTGGCGGGGCGTCTTGGCCTCGGTGGCCCCCAACGATATCAAGTCCATGAGCGGATCGCGGTTGCGATGCGCCATGGCGGTCAATGTATAGCCGCCCTGAAGAAGATTCTTAGCCATGCCATGCCCCATCAAGCCGATGCCGATGAAGCCGATACGTGTGGACATGTTGGTCTCCGCATGAATTTGAACGATTATTCTTAATTATAATTATGAATGAATATTTTTTTCTTGTCAATAAAAAAAATATATGTTCAACTTCTTCCTGACGAGAGATCGTCCAGGCAAACATGCTCGGCAAATCTGAGGTCCCCATGAGATCGCAAATGAAAGCCACGTCCGCCCTGCCCGATACCTTCGACGGACTGAAGGCCCTCATTGCCACGCACTATCCGGAATACCGGGGTCAAATGAAGATGATCGCGGAACACGCCGTCGAAAACCCTAATGACATGGCCTTGAAGACCGTCGCTCAGGTGGCCGAGGCTATCGGCGTACAGCCATCCAGCATGGTTCGTTTCGCCAAGGGGTTGGGCTTTGACGGGTTCAGCGACATTCAACAGGTGTTCCGCACCCGCCTGACGGATGCGTCGGCAAGCTATGTTGAACGCATCCGGTCACGACGCGCCGGTCAAATAATTGTCGGTCAGGTCGAAACACCCGATGCCGTGCTGACGGATTTCGTTGATCAGGGAATTGCCTCGCTGGAGACCTTGCGCCTACAGACCCCGCCGGAACGGATCGTTCAGGCGATCGAAATTCTAGCCAATGCCAATGATATCTATCTGCTGGCTCAGCGGCGCGCCTTTCCGGTCGCCTTTTATTTGAGCTACGCCTTGTCGCGCTTGGAACAACGCTGCGTATTGATGGACGGCGTCGGCGGCCTGCTCACCAACCAGGCTTCCCTGGCGACACCCAGGGACGTCATCGTCGCAATCAGTTTTCGGCCCTATACGCCGTCCGTGGTCGAGATTGTCACGGAACGTAGCGAAGCCGGTGTCCCCATCATATCGATCACCGATAGCGCGTTAAGTCCGCTTGCCTTGGAAAGCGCCGTCACCATGGAGACATACGAACGCAATAACAGCGGATTTCGGACCCTCATGGCGCCCATGTGTCTGGCGCAGACGCTGGTGGTCAGTTTGGGGCATCATTTGGCGGCCATGGAAAACGGCAAGGCGCGGGCATGACCGGCCGGCCTTTGGATATCGTCTGCCTCGGGCGGTCGTCGGTCGACTTATATGGCGAACAGGTCGGTGGCCGACTGGAGGATGTGCAGACCTTCGCCAAGTATGTCGGTGGCTGCCCCGCCAATATATCCATTGGCACGTCCAGGCTTGGCCTGAAAAGCGGTCTTATTACCCGGGTCGGCGACGAACAGATGGGGCGGTTTATCGTTGAGACGCTTGCCGCCGAAGGCGTCGACATCTCGCAAATATCCTACGACCCGGAACGGCTCACGGCCCTGGTCATTCTCGGCATCCGCGACCGTGAAACCTTTCCCCATATATTCTACCGGTCCGATTGTGCGGACATGGCGCTCTGCGCCGACCATATTGACGACAGTTACATCGCCACGGCAAAAGCACTTTTGGTTTCCGGCACGCCTTTCTCCAGCCCCGGCGTGGAGGCCGCCAGCCTCGCCGCCCTGCTGTCGGGCTACCTCCACTCGGTGCTCTCGGAGACCGAGGGCCTCCAGGCCATCCCGGTGTCCGCGGCCCCCGACTTCGGAGAGCACTCCGCGCTCGTCTACCTGCTGTCGTGTCC
>CAZQPC010000045.1:0-20504 GCA_964595005.1 uncultured Magnetovibrio sp. | reverse complement strand
GGCGGCTGGCACCTGATCGTCGCCATTGCGGATGTAAGCTGGTACGTGCGCCCGGGCAGTCCGCTCGATCACGATGCCCGCGAGCGCGGAAACTCCGTATATTTTCCGGACCGCGTCGTTCCGATGCTGCCGGAAGCCCTTTCCAACGGTTTGTGTTCTTTGGTTCCCGACGAAGATCGACCGTGCATGGCGGCCCACCTTTGGATCAGCGAAGAAGGGCACCTGAAGCGACATCAGTTTGTTCGTGGGATGATGCGCTCTGCCGCCCGGCTGACTTACGAGCAGGCGCAGGCCGCCCATGACGGCATGCCGGACGATACGACCGATACTCTTGTAGCGCCGGTCATTGAGCCCCTTTTCGGCGCCTATAGATCACTTCTCACCAATCGTGAGGAACGCCATGCCTTGGAGCTGGACCTGCCTGAGCGCCAAGTGATCATGGCGAAAGACGGATCCGTGGCCGCCATCAGACAGCGTGAACGCCTTGAGAGTCATAAGCTGATTGAGGAATTCATGATCACCGCGAACGTTGCGGCGGCCGAAACCCTGGAAAGAATGCGCCAGCCCTGCATGTATCGCATCCATGACCGACCATCGATGGAAAAAACGGAAGCATTGAACCAATTCCTCGATTCTCTTGGCCTCCGATTCGCGAAGGGCCAAATCGCCAAACCAATGCAGTTCAATCAGGTCCTAGGCAAGGTCGCGGGGAAACCGGAATCCCACATGGTGAACCAGATCATCCTACGCAGCCAAGCGCAGGCCGAATACAATCCGCGCAACATTGGCCACTTTGGCTTGGCGCTCAAACGTTACGCCCATTTCACATCCCCCATCCGTCGCTATGCGGACCTCCTGGTCCATCGTGCGCTGGTGGCCGGTTTGAACGCTGGCGAAGGCGGGTTGGCTGATGATGGTGAAGATTTCGAAGAACTGGGCCGTCAGTTGTCTGCGATGGAGCGCCGGGCGGCAACGGCGGAACGCAGTGCCGTCGACCGGTTCACAGCCAGTTTTCTGGCTGATCAAATCGGTGCGACTTTCGCAGCCCGCGTCAATGGTGTCAGCCGCGCCGGACTGTTCGTCACCCTTCTTGAAACCGGTGCGGACGGCTTGGTGCCAATCCGGACCTTGCCTGACGACTATTATGTGCATGATGACCGATTGCACTCGCTGACAGGATCCAACAATGGGTTAAGCTATCAACTCGGTCAGCATTTAGAGGTTACCCTCATGGAGGCAGTTCCCCTCACCGGCGGATTGATCGTTGCGGTCGTGGATCCAACAGGCGCCGGCGAGACCCCCCGAAACAGACCGGCACGCGATCACCGTAAACGGCGGCGTTCAGGATCACATCGCCATACACCGAGGCGGCGCCAACACCGGTCACGATGAGTGCTCAACCCCAAATTTACGAAGGCGGGGGGTGACGGCTTCGCATTAATGTTGGACAATTGATTTATGACTACTTGGAAGGTATTGCCGCGATCTGCGGGCTTGCTCACCGTCATATTGTTGGCGGTGGCCTGCGCCGGCCCGACGCCCACATTGCGGCCGCCCATATCAAGTACTGATTGGAGCGGCCATGAAGAGATTTTCGCCGCGGGTTATCGTGGAATATCGGAAAAGTATATTGAGCCGGTACCCGTATCGGATATTGCCGTCGGCGGTCTTGAAGGTTTCTCGTCCATTGATCCCGCCCTGCAGGCCACGCGTGCCGGTGCGACAATTCGTCTGTTGCTAAATGGTGAACAGATTCATTCGATGCCCGCACCTGCGGCCGACGATCCCCGGGGCTGGGCGGTATTAACTGCCGCATTTGAGAAAAATGCCAAGGCGCGGTCGCCACTTATGCGAAAGGCCAGCGACGAGAAGGTTTATGAGGCCGTGTTCGACGGCGTTTTGTCTGATTTGGATGTCTTCTCACGCTACGCCGGAGCCGAAGAGGCCCGCCGCAATCGAGCCCGCCGGGACGGCTTCGGAGGGATTGGCATTCGGTTTAAATTGGTCGGCGGAAAACCAATTATAACCTCCGTCATGCCGGAAACGCCTGCCGCAAATGTCGCGCTTCAAGTTAACGATGAAATCACCCATATTGACGGCGTCGCTTTGTTGAATGCGAAAACCCTCGACGTTGTCAAAAAATTGCGCGGTCCGACCAACTCTGAAGTCCGGCTACGAATCTATCGCCGAACCTCCGACCGGACCATAAACGTCGCCATGGAGCGATCGCATATTGTGCCGTCGACAGTAACAGCCAGTTTGCAGGGCGGCATTTCGCTCCTGAAAATCAGCAGTTTCAATCAAGGTACGGCACGAAGCGTTGCCAAGGAATTGCGCAAGGCGAAGCGGACACGTGGTGGCAAGTTGAAGGGATTGGTTATTGATCTGCGCGGAAATCCCGGCGGCTTGCTGAAACAATCGGTGAAAGTCGCCGATTTGCTTCTCACCCACGGTCACATTCTCTCAACCCGGGGCCGCCATCCCGACAGCCTGCATCATTACGAAGCCGGTGGCCGAGATCTTTTGGGCGGCCTACCGACGGCAGTGCTCATCGATGGAAAATCAGCTTCCGCATCGGAAATTGTGGCTGCCGCCCTGCAGGACCGGGGACGTGCCGTCATAATTGGCACATCATCATTCGGCAAAGGAACTGTCCAGACCGTCATCCGCCTACCCAACGACGGAGAAGTCACATTGACGTGGTCGCGCTTCCTTACACCATCCGGATATGTTCTCCACGGCCTTGGTGTGCGGCCCGTTATCTGCTCAACCGATCAGGCTTCCGGCTATGATCAGCTTATTCGGAAAACCGTCCGCCAGGGTCCCAAATCGAGGGCCATATTCGCTTCGTGGCGGACAACGGGGGTCGATGACAAGGCTGCACGCCAAACCTTACGTGGAAGTTGCGCTTCGGTGCGTCGCAAGGGAAAAGCGGAGATGGAGATCGCAAGTATTTTGTTGGCTGATCAAGACCTCTATCAGCAAGCCATCGATATCACGGCAACATTGAGCCAGGCGCAGAAGTAGGTCCGGCAAGCCTTGACAGCCGTAGCGCAAGTTGTATCTTGCGCCGCTCAGGATTCATTCGACCCTCTACGGGAGTGGACACCATGGCGAAACCGGCGACGATCCTCATCAAACTCGAAAGTACTGCGGGAACGGGTTATTACTACGTCACCAAGAAAAACCCGCGCAATCAAACGGAAAAGATGGAATTCCGGAAATATGACCCGGTCGCACGAAAACACGTCATGTTTAAGGAAACGAAGATCAAATAATCGCCGTCCGCAGGAATTGATATACCATCAAAAAAAGGCCGGAATTTCCGGCCTTTATTTATGTCCGCGTGAATAAATGAGCTTGCCGATCAGTCGAGGAACTTTGCCACGGTATCCAAAAACGTCGGTACGGAAATCGGTTTCGCGATATAACCTT
The DNA here is from genome assembly GCA_964595005.1 of uncultured Magnetovibrio sp. Lineage (GTDB taxonomy): Bacteria > Pseudomonadota > Alphaproteobacteria > Rhodospirillales > Casp-alpha2 > UBA3470. The sequence goes on along the minus strand of CAZQPC010000045.1, from coordinate 17,069 downwards.
CACAGCCGCCTTCGCGAATTTTCTCTTCGTCCCCCTTCATCGCAAACGCCGTGACCGCAACAACCGGAATATCCTTCAGGTCGTCATCAGCTTTCAACATTTTCGTGACTTCGAGACCAGATATCTCGGGCAACTGGATATCCATGAGAATGAGATCGGGTCGATTTTCACGCGCCAATTTCAGAACATCGCGTCCATCCATCGTCTGCAGCGTTTCATACCCATGCGCCTGAAGCAGATCGTTGAAGAGTTTCATGTTAAGATCATTATCTTCAACAATGAGAATTTTTTTCGACATATGCCTGTTTGTACCTTGTTGATCTGCCACCTAATTCAGGAAGCATAATTCTCCACGGGAGTAAAACACCTTGGCCCGCAATCCGGCAGGCTCGCATAGCCTGTCTGAGAACGAGCTAGCGTCAGAAGTTTGTTACATAAAGTGTCCCAAGTCAAATGGCGGAAAGGCAACTAACGGCGACAAAATCAGCCATTATTTTTACCCAATCTATTCTCCGCGGACTTCCTCCACCATGTCCTGAAGGCGTTCCACATCCTGCACCACCAAGGCATTCTTTTGACGCTCGACAATTCCCTGACGGGCCAAGTCATTCATCACGCGTGCAACCGTTTCACGGGTCGTGCTGACACGGCTGGCAATATCGGCGTGAACAGGAATGGGAGAAATCGATGCCTGATTTTCGCCGTCCATATTGCTCAACGCTTGACGCAAAAGATCGGCCTGGACCCGATTATTTGCGGCCAACGTACTTAAATCCATAATGCGCTCAGTTGAGTTTCGGATCACCGAGGCCAATCCGTGCATGACTTTCAATGCAACCGTTGAATTTTGCTCGACAAGTTCCAAGAACCGGTCCTGAGGCATGATCGCAACCGAACAGGGCTGCAACGCCATGACACTGGCGGAACGCGGCTGTCCATCTATGGCAGCCAATTCACCGAAATGACCACCCGCTTCAATATCGTCCAAAGTGATCTCTCGGCCCGATATCGAATAGTTGACCACCCGGGCTCGGCCGTCGACCACAAAAAACACATCCGTCGCCTCACTTTGACGGTCGATTATTTGCTCGTGGGCGCCATAGTTTCGCCAACGGCAATTCTTCGCCGCGACTCCCAATAGTTCCTTCGGCAAATCGCATAGTAGCGCGATACCCGCAAGGCTTCCGGCATCTCCTTCCGGCATGTCTTTCGTTCCCCCAAATAACGGGGTCTATCCCCGGAGCACATTTCATGTTAACCGCAAAAATCTTGCAACGCGAGCCCCGCGACATGAAATCGAGTCCCGCGCCAGGTGACCTTGCCGCCACCCTTCTTGGCCTCTAAGATTCCCGCCATCTGTCGACGCACCCATTGGGGAATAAAATGGCCCTGTCGCCTTCCGACCACGGCACTGACGACATGCAATTATCGCAAGCCGGTAAGGCAAACGTCGTCGCCGCTGTCATTCCGTGCTACCGGGAGAAAGCTCACATTCTTGCGGTGTTGGGTGGCATCGGAACCGAAGTCGATCGCATTTATGTTGTCGACGATGCCTGTCCGGACAAAACAGGACTTTACGTTCGCGAAAATTGCATTGACGAGCGCGTAACTGTGTTGACCAACCCGGACAACAAGGGCGTCGGCGGCGCAACGCTGACAGGCTACCGCCAGGCTCTTGACGATGGCGCTTCGATCATCGTCAAGCTGGATGGTGACGGCCAAATGAACCCGGCAAATATCCCAGCGTTGATTGCGCCAATTCGTAACGGTGAAACTGATTACGCGAAAGGCAATCGGTTTCATTCGCTGGAGGGCGTGACCGGCATGCCGGTCAGCCGGATATTCGGCAACTTTGTGCTGTCATTCGCATCAAAACTATCCAGCGGGTATTGGAATATTTTTGACCCAACAAACGGTTTTACGGCAATTCACGCCACGGCGGCGGAACGGCTCCCTTTGGAGAAAATTTCCGAAGGATATTTTTTTGAATCTGACATGCTTTTCCATCTGGGCCTTCTTCGCGCCGTTGTCGTGGATGTTCCCATGCATGCCCGCTACGGAGCGGAAACCAGCGGCATTCGAATTCCCAAGGTCGTACCAGAGTTCGTTTTCAAGCACTACATGAACGCCTGCAAGCGAATTTTCTTCACCTATCTCGTGAGGGAAACAAATGTCGCAACGGCACAACTCATTTTTGGAAAACTACTGCTTCTGTTCGGTATTGTTTTTGGCGCGGTCAATTGGATTGAAAGCGAAACAACCGGGGTCAATGCCTCGGCGGGAACTGTCGTCCTCGCCGCGCTACCGATCATCATTGGGTCGCAATTGATGATCGCTTTCCTTGCCTACGATACGCGGAACGTTCCATCCGACCCTATTCAGGAAAGAGTGGCGAAAAGTTCAGAGGCGAATTGATACGCCGCCACGGCGTGGATCACCGCCGCCTTCGAAATCCCCGTCTGATAAATTTCCGCGGACCGTATGAACTCCCCCGAAGAACAAGTTCAGATCTTCCCACTTTTTATGTTCAGGATAGGCGCCAATCAGGTCCAATATAGTGCTGTCATGAAAGCCGGGCTCGACATTCAACAAGCCACGTTCGAAGTGAACCCTTGGACTTCGGACTGCCGCATCGAGGTTCATCTCGAAATCAAGAATATTGACTAACACCTGTAAAATAGCCGTTCGAATTCGGTTCGATCCCCCCGAGCCCAACGCGGTGACGCGTCCCTCGGGTTCGATGACAAGGCTGGGGGCCATCATCGACGACATACGTGTGTCGGTTGGCCAAGCGTGGAAACCACGGGGGTTGATGTCCTCTTCACCCAACATGTTATTGAGCATCATGCCGGTCCCGGGAACGACATAGCCGCATCCTTCGCCATTGGACAACGTCAAGCTGGCGGCATTGCCATCGCCATCGACAACGCTGAGGTGTGTCGTGCCTCGGTAGGCGCTCGGGTAGCCGGCGACACGGCTGCGGTAGGTATTCAACAAATCTTCGCTAAGCAACCGGTCCGCAACTTCGTGCAGCGGCGCTTCATGGAGCTGGCTTGCAACCCTGGCTTCGTTGGTCAAATCCATGATTTGCACCAGTGAAGCCAAATGTTCTATCGAACCGAAATGGTCAAATCGGTGATGAACCTCTTTCAACAACTCCAACGCAAAGGCAATAAGTATGCCGCCCGTAGACGGCGGAGGATTCGTAAAGACCTGGGCATTGCCGTAAGACATTTTCAGCGGCTCACGCCGCTCCACGCGGAAGGTCTCGAAATCGGCCCTCGTCAAAGTGCCGCCATATTGTCGGCAATCCGCATCGACCTGTGCAGCGATCTCGCCCTTATAGAAAAGATCGTCCCCATCTTGCACCAAGGCATCCAGGAAATCGGCAAAATCGGGATTGGCGACAAGCTCACCTTCACCAACCAATTGGCCAGGGTTGGTCTTCGATTCGAAGATCGCGCGGCTGCCTGCCGTTTGCATATAAATGGGGCCGACCACCTGAAAAATATAGGCTTGCAGACGATGCAGGGGGACACCTTCCTTGGCCAGTTTTATGGCCGGCTCAAGCACCCGGGCCAACGGCATTCGGCCAAGGACCGCGCTGACTTCAAACAGGCCTTTCGCCAGGCCCGGCGTCGCCATGGAGGCCATGCCGATATGAAACTCCTGTTGAACCGTGCCGAAATCGCAGAGCACCGGAAAAAAATCACGATGTGATTCTGGTGGTCGTTTCAAAGGCGTCTGCGCGAAGAAATCGAAGACCTGTGGCCGTGCCCCGGCAGGTCGTGCCAAAAGGAACCCGCCGCCGCCCAGCGAACACAGAACCGGCTCACATACGCACGCGGCAGCCATACCGGCCAGCACGGCGTCAAAAGCGTTGCCACCCTCCTCCAGGATAGTCGCCGCCGCCCGTGCGGTCGCCGGATGTCCTGCAGCCACCGCTCCGTCGCTCATGGCGTCACCTCGCCCTGGCAAGTGACGTTGACCGTGGCAATCATTTCAGGAGGCGCCGAACATTTCGTTTCATAGTTCATGTTCGGTGCCACCCTTTTTAGGTAGGTGATCAGGCCGGCGCGGCGGTTGCCGCGAAAATACAAACAGGGATAGGCGTCGCGAATTTTCTTAAAGTCCTGCCGGCCCTGCCAATTTCTGAGCTCAAATTTATCTTGATCGTACCAATCTTCAACCCAGTAGTTGGCGCCGGGATAATGTCGCGCCAACGCAGCGGAATGGCGCAATCCGGTAACCCGGTCCGCCAAAAACAAGGCGAAAACCGGGCTGCTGGCGGCATATATGTAAATGCGTGCGCACTGTTCGAATATCTGATTGTCGACGGACATGGCGCTGCGATTGTGTTGCCGGAAATGGCCTTCCAGCCGCTTCACTCCATTCACTTGTGCCACAACAAAGACCACAAGAAAAATACACCCTGCCGCCGTTCCGGATACCTTGAGCGGCCAATGGCCGGGTTTCATGCGCCATAGAAGACGCGCCGACAACAAGATGGACAAGGCGGAAAGCATATAGGACGGAATGAGATAAAAGGCTGCCGGTTGCTTGGCGACAAACAAAACGTGCATGATCTGGGTCGCGGTGACGCCAAGCAAAAGCCGTAGTTCCATGCCCGGCAAAGCCCGATCGCGGCGGAACCGCCAGACCGCAAGCAAAAGCGTCAAAAGTGCCAATATCAACGGCACCTTCAAGGCCGGCCGTTTGAGGATTTTAACAACCGCTTTCGGGTACTGACTGACATCAATGAACGTTTGCGGACCCGCGCCATGGGCGCCAGAGCCCTTCGCAACGTACACCATCCATTTCGCAAACTCCTCAAAAGCGCCAATTCCCGGTAGAAAAAATATTCCGAAAGCCAAAACGCTGACGAGGCCATATAAAATCACCATCCTCAGGTTGGACAACAAGAACAACGGCAAAACGAATATCGGCGCCGCCGTCACCTTCGTCGCCAGGCCAAATCCAGCGACAATCCCAAATGCAATCGCCAATTTCCGAGTATCTTGTGTTCGAATTGCGGTCGTCGCGGTTGCGATGAGAACCATTGTGACGGCGATCAGCATGGCTTCAGGTTTCGGCAAAAACGCATGCTTAAGTACAATGGTCGACATAAACGGTGCCAGTTGGCAGACCATGGCTGGCAAGACAGCGCCAAATGCCCAATAGGCCGCATATCCAAGAGCCGCCAGAACTATGGAATTAAGAACCAAATATGAGGTCGACAATTTGGCCAGATAGGTTTCAGGATTGTCCAAAACAACGTCGATGAGACCGGCCGCGTCGCGGCCAAGTTCGGAAAGCGTCAGAACGACCGCCCCAAATGTATCGACGGTTATTCCCGGATGCGCCGCATGGCCTGGCGGCAAGCCGCCAATAAGGTTCAAGGAATCAAGCAAATAGAAATAAGCCGGATCCAACAGGTTCCACTGCCAAAAGGGTCCGGCAACACCGCGCAGATAAATCTCCGCAGCGAGATATAACAGCGGTAGGCTCAGCAGAACCAGGATATGGCGCGCTGGCATTGCGGAAATACGAGCTCCGCCGGAGGGAGAAAATTGTTCTGAAACGACCATGATCCAAGCGAGGCGGATTATCGGCAATCCGCTCGACTGTTGCAATCCGAACCCGCATCATCGTGCTGCCAATCGCCACATTCCCGCCCTAGGCCCAAATACGGTCGCTTTCGAGTTCTGTTTGTAATATAATTGCGCAATAATATTTCAACATGCGCCCCGCAGGGGATGCAATTGGGGATCGATCATGCAACGGGTAAAACTGGATCGCATCGACCGCCGGATTCTCCGCGACCTGCAGGCGAACGGCCGGATCACGAATGTCGAACTTTCCCAACGTGCCGGCATTTCAGCACCGCCTTGCCTGCGCCGCGTGCGGGCGTTGGAGGATGCCGGTTACATCAAGGGATATCATGCGGAAATCGATGGCGGATTGCTGGACTACAAGGAAATGTTCTTCGCCCTGGTCGGCTTGGATTCGCAAGCCCAAAACGTCTTGCAGGAGTTTGAGACGCGCATGGACGCCTGGCCGGAAGTTCGCGAATGCCACATGATCCGCGGTGGCGGCGATTTTCTCCTCAAAGTCGTCGCCAAGGACAAGGACCAGCGTGACGCATTGACCATGGGGATCACCGAAGCCCCGCACGTCGCCACGGTGACGACCTTTGAGACCATCCGAACGGCCAAAGACACCCCCGGCGTTCCCGTCGACGAAGACGGGCCCGAAGCCGATAGCATTTAAGCCGGCAGCATCGGGACCATTATTCGAAGCGCACGTCGCAAATCTCGTATCCCTTGGGACCGCGCGGCGTATTGACCTCGACATTGTCGCCAATGGTCTTGCCAATCATCGCCCGGGCCAACGGCGAAGTGACAGAAAGCCGGCCCTGATCGATATCGGCTTCGTGGGTACCGACGATCTGATAGGTGATCTCCTCATCCGTATCTTCGTCGGCGACCATCACCATCGCCCCGAACCGGACGATCTGACCCGACATCTTTGAGATATCGATGACATCGGCGCGGCTGATCACATCTTCCAATTCGGCCAGCCGACCTTCGACAAAACTCTGACGTTCACGCGCCGCATGATATTCGGCGTTCTCCGAAAGATCACCGTGCTCGCGGGCCGCCGCGATGGCCTTAATGATGGCCGGGCGCTCTTCATTGCGCAGCCGGCGAAACTCTTCTTCGAGGGCATCCAGGCCCGGGCGCGTCATGGGAACCTTTTCCATCGTCGTATCCTGCTTCAAAATCAAAACTTCCCCGCCGTGTCCCGGTGAACGGAAACACGCCGGATCGATCCACGGATTTAAGGAAACCGTCTAGAACGAAGTCTCAAAATAAGCCTGCAATGGCGCAACTTCAAGTCCCTGCATGCTCAAAGCTTCAATGCCGTCGACGGCCGCCGCCGCACCGGTCATGGTCGTGTAATGGGGCACATTGTTGGTCACCGCCGTTCGGCGGATGGAAAAACTGTCGGCGATGGCCTGGGCGCCGTCTGTGGTATTGATGATCAATTGCACTTCGCCATTGAGCAACGCATCGACACAGTGTGGCCGGCCCTCCAAGACCTTGTTGATAGCTTCCACTTGCAGCCCCCGGGACGACAGGAACCGCTGCGTGCCGCCGGTGGCAATCAGCTTGAAGCCCAAGGCCTGAAGCCGCGCCGCGATCTCCGCCGCCGCTTCCTTGTCGCGGTCCTTGACGGAAATAAACGCCGTCCCCGCCGTCGGCAATCGATTGCCCGCCCCCAGCTGTGACTTGGCGAAGGCCCGGGCAAAGTTTTCATCCAGGCCCATGACTTCGCCCGTCGACTTCATCTCCGGCCCGAGAATCGTATCAACACCGGCGAACCGGGTGAACGGGAACACGGCTTCCTTGACCGCCACATGATCGCGCTTCGCCTTGGTTTCCAGATCGAAGTCCACCAGTTTTTCGCCGGCCATAACCCGGGCAGCGATCTTGGCGATGGGGATGCCGGTGGCCTTGGCGACGAACGGTACCGTGCGGCTGCCGCGCGGATTGACCTCCAGGATATACACGTCGTCATCCTTGACCGCGAACTGCACGTTCATTAACCCGACGACGCCCAGCGCCATGGCCAATTCCGCCGCCTGGCGTTTCATCTCATCGATAATTTTGTCGGACAAGGAAAACGGCGGCAGGGAACAAGCGGAATCGCCGGAATGAATGCCCGCCTCCTCGATATGTTGCATGACGCCGGCAACGAAAACATCGGCACCATCACAAATGGCGTCCACGTCCACCTCGATGGCGTCCTGCAAATAGCTGTCCAACAGGACCGGGCTATCGCCGGACACTTGAACGGCCTCGGTCATGTAGCGCTTCAAGGCATCCAGGTCATGAACGATTTCCATGGCCCTGCCGCCCAACACATAAGACGGCCGGATCACCAGGGGATAGCCGATTTTACCGGCCACTGCCTCTGCTTCCGCTTCGGAACGGGCCAGACCATTGGCCGGCTGCAACAGGTTCAAATCCTTGAGCAGTACCTGAAAGCGCTCGCGGTCCTCGGCCAGATCAATGGCGTCGGGGCTGGTGCCCAGGATCGGAATGCCTGCCGATTGCAACCCGCTGGCCAGCTTCAACGGCGTCTGCCCGCCCAGCTGCACGATACAGCCCAGCAACTCACCGTTCCGCTGTTCCATCTGCACCAATTCGATGACGTCTTCGGCGGTCAGCGGCTCGAAATAAAGCCGGTCGGAAGTATCGTAGTCCGTCGACACGGTTTCCGGATTACAATTCACCATGATCGCCTCAAAGCCGGCGTCCCGCAGCGCGAAGGCGGCGTGCACGCAGCAATAATCGAACTCAATCCCCTGCCCGATGCGGTTCGGCCCACCGCCCAGAATGACGACCTTTTTTCGGTCCGTCGGTTCGGCCTCGTTTTCCGGCGGCCGGCTGCCGTCGCCCTCGTAGCACGAATACATATAAGAGGTCTGGCTGGGAAACTCGCCGGCGCAGGTGTCGACCCGCTTGAACACGGGCCGCACTCCCAACGAACGCCGATAGTGGGCGATCTGCGTCGCACTGCCATCGGACAATTCCGCCAACCGCTCGTCCGAAAACCCCTGCTTTTTAAGTTTCAGAAGGCTCAGGGTGTCGTCGGGCAAGCCGTCCTTGCGAATGCGGTCTTCGGTCTCAACCAGGGCCCGGATCTGATCCAGGAACCAGAGGTCGAAACCACTGGCTTTCTGAATTTCGTCATCCGGCATGCCAAGGCGCATGGCCTGGGCAATATATCGGATGCGTTCGGGCCGCCGCTCGGCCAGTACGGCACGCACCGCATCGCGGTCCAGTTCGCCGTCCACCAAGGCCCCTTCGATGTCCACTTCGTTGAGGCCGTTAATCCCGGTCTCCATGGACCGCAATCCCTTCTGTAGGGATTCCGCGAACGATCGGCCAATGGACATGGCTTCGCCGACGGATTTCATCGACGTGGTCAAGAGCGCCTCCGTGTCCGGGAACTTCTCAAAGGTGAAGCGCGGGATCTTCGTCACCACGTAATCAATGGTCGGCTCGAAACTGGCCGGGGTGACACCGGTGATGTCGTTGTCCAATTCGTCCAGGGTGTAGCCGACGGCCAGCTTGGCGGCGATCTTGGCAATGGGAAAGCCGGTGGCTTTTGAGGCCAAGGCGGAAGAGCGCGAGACGCGCGGGTTCATTTCAATGATCACCAACCGTCCGGTTTTCGGATCGACGGCGAATTGCACGTTGGAGCCGCCCGTGTCGACGCCGATCTCGCGCAGCACCGCGATGGAGGCGTTGCGCATGATCTGATATTCCTTGTCGGTCAACGTCAGCGCCGGGGCCACGGTGATGCTGTCGCCCGTGTGCACGCCCATGGGATCGACGTTTTCGATGGAACAGATAATGATGCAGTTATCGGCGCTGTCGCGGACCACCTCCATCTCGAACTCTTTCCACCCCAACACGGATTCCTCGACCAAAACCTCATGCACCGGTGAGGCCGCCAGGCCGCCTGAGACAATCTGTTCGAATTCCGCCTTGTTGTAGGCAATCCCGCCGCCAATGCCGCCCAAGGTGAACGACGGCCGGATGATCACCGGCAAGCCGATTTCGGTCATCGCGTCGCGGGCGTCATCCATGTTCTTGACGACGGCGCTGCGCGGGCAGTCCAGGCCAATGGATTCCATGGCGTCACGGAACTTCTGGCGGTCTTCGGCTTTTTCGATGACCTCGGCGTCGGCGCCGATCATCTTGACACCGTGTTTTTCCAGCACGCCCATCTGGGCCAGCTCAATCCCAGTGTTGAGCCCCGTCTGTCCACCCATGGTCGGCAATAGGGCGTCGGGCTTTTCCTTCTCGATGATGCGCTCGACCATCTCCGGCGTGATCGGCTCAACGTAGGTGGCGTCGGCCATGGAGGGATCGGTCATGATGGTGGCCGGGTTGGAATTCACCAAGATCACCCGGTAGCCCTCTTCGCGCAGCGCCTTACAGGCTTGGGCGCCCGAATAGTCAAACTCACAGGCTTGGCCGATGACGATGGGCCCGGCGCCGATGATCAGGATGGATTTGATGTCAGTACGTTTGGGCATGGTGGGTTCCGGTTAAATTCAACTGGGCGAAATCACGTGGCAACTCCCTCCCCCTTAACGGGGGAGGGTTGGGGTGGGGGGGGGGAAGAGGATGCGGCAGCATCAAGATACACCACCGGAAATCCATGAAATCAACTTCGAAACCGAAAGCTTAGCAAGTTCGCCTACAACGGCATCTTTAAATCTCTCGATCAGTTTTCGAAGCGGGCGAATTAGATTTGACTCATAGAACATCCGAGTTAGCGACACTTCTCGCAACGCCACCACGCCCGCACTGAGCGCCCAAAGTATATTGTCGCGTTCTTCCGGATAATTGGCTGTATACCCATTGTCAGAACGGACAGCTTCGATGGTCTTTTCAACAGCTTCCATTGCCTCTTTCGCAGCTTCTGAGCTGTATTCAATGGGTAGTGGCTCCCATTCATCCTCACCTGTAGAGAATGGCGTCGGCTCCGAAGCTACCTCAGAAGACGTTGGATCAATTTCTGGCTGCGCCTGCTGAGCCATATTCTCTAGGACTTCGGCAAGCCAATCGTGTCCGAGCCTGCTGACCTGATGCAGCAGATGATCGGGTTCGCGTATGTGTGTTTTGTGATATTCATGCGCTTTTTCTTTGTTCAAATACCATCGTGATGCTGCATAATCGTTGTGGTAGCCAATTACCAACTCGTCAGCTTCCAGGCTTTTTAGCGCGTCCTCAATTTCGTTTGGTGTTACCGGGTTTTCAGAAGCTTGGTTGCCGTTATGGTCGAAGCGGCCGAAGAAAAAATCGCCCAACTGATGTTGCGCAGACTGGTTCTCACCAATCCAACTAGCAACAATAGCAGCCCTTGAAATATCCATTTTATCTTTGTCGGTCATTTTTCCATGAAACCCACAAACCGCTCAAACAGATAATGACTGTCATGCGGCCCGGGCGAGGCTTCCGGGTGATACTGGACAGAGAAAATCGGTTTGCCTTCGACGGTCAGCCCTTCCAGCGTGCCGTCGAATAACGACACATGCGACGCCGTAACGCCGGCAGGCAGGCTTTCCGCATCGATGACGAAGCCGTGGTTCTGCGACGTGATTTCCACCTTCCCCGTCGCCAAATCCTTGACCGGCTGATTGCCGCCGCGGTGGCCCATGTGCATCTTGTGGCTCTTGGCGCCCAAGGCGAGGGCCAGAATTTGATGGCCGAGACAGATGCCGAAGATCGGCTTGCCGCTGTCGATCACGCCCTGGATCATCTTCACCGCGTACGTGCCGGTCGCCGCCGGATCGCCGGGGCCGTTCGACAGGAACACGCCGTCCGGGTCATGGCCCAACACATCCTTGGCTGTCGCCGTCGCCGGCACCACGGTGACTTTGCATCCCGATGACGCCAAACAGCGCAGAATGTTGTGTTTGGCACCGAAATCCACCGCCACGACGTGGAATTTCGGCTCCCGAAGCTTGCCGAACCCGCCGTCCAGGGCCCATTCCGTCTGGTCCCACTTATAGGTCTGTGCACAGGTCACTTCCTTCGCCAGGTCCATGCCTTCCAGGCCGGGCCACGATGCCGCTTCTTTTTGCGCGGCCTCGATATCGGGCTCACCGCCGGGATTGAACACCAGCGCCCCGTTCGGTGCGCCGCCGTCACGGATGCGCCGGGTCAAACGCCGCGTGTCGATGCCGGTGACGCCAGTCAGCCACATGGACTTCAGCCAGTCGTTCAAATGCTTGGCGGCCCGCCAATTGGCCGGCTCTGTAATGTCTTCGCGCAAAATAAAACCCCGGGCCGCCGGGGTTTTGGTTTCCATATCCTCGGGATTGGTCCCGACATTACCAATGTGGGGAAAGGTGAAAGTGATCAATTGCCCCGCGTAACTGGGATCGGTGAGAATCTCCTGATAGCCGGTCATGGAGGTATTGAAACAGACCTCGCCGACACTGATCCCCGGCGCCCCGGCACCGCGGCCCCAGAACACCTCGCCTTCAGCCAACACCACGGCCGCGTCGGCGCCAGCCGGGCGGCCGTCAAAAAAATCGCCCGGCCGGTCATTTGACCCGGCGGGCGTTCGTGCCTTGCTGTCGTCGATCATGGGTATCGCGTACCTTGGGTATCCGTCGCTGGGGCGGACTCATACGCAATCATTTGGCCCAGGTCAAGCCTGCCTTTTAAGCAAATTATCATTTGTTTTCAATGGGTTAAATTTACGACGGCGGTTGCCATTGCAGGCTTTTTCATATAGGGTCCGTTTTTTTGCGACTCGTAACGATGTTTGCCAGGGAGGTCGCCCGGGGTTCAATGGCGCTGCGCACTCAAATCACCGACGCCTACAAATCGGCCATGAAGCAAAAAGAGGCCCGCGCGGTCTCAACCTTGCGGCTTATCCAGGCGGCCCTGAAAGACCGTGACATTGCCGCCCGGGGCAAGGGCAATCCGGACGGTATATCCGATGATGAAGTGCTGTCTTTGCTGCAGTCCATGATCAAACAACGCCGCGACAGCATTGAGGCCTATGAAAAGGGCGGCCGCAGGGAATTGGCCCAGCAGGAAGCCGAGGAAATCGCCGTCATCGAAGGGTTTCTTCCCGCCCAAATGTCCGAAGACGAAATCAGCGACGCCGTCAGCACTGTGATCGCCGATGTGGAAGCGGCAACCTTGAAGGACATGGGCAAGGTCATGGGCGCACTGAAAGAACGCTTCGCCGGCCAGATGGATTTCAGCAAGGCCAGCGCGGCGGTGAAATCGCGGCTGGGGTAAGCTATCCACAGGGTACCTGTGGGAATCTTCAGAATAACATTTTGAGTTTCGATTTTTCAGGCGCTTCGAACGGGCTAAAATACGTGAGTCGCGCTCCGCCACGATTGCGCGCGGTGTCGTTTGTGCATATGTCCGGATTGAGATGGCCTTTTCCGATCAATTCCTAGATGAACTACGCGGCCGGGCCGGGCTGGCGGATGTTGTCGGCCGCCGGGTCAAACTGACGCGCAAGGGCCGTGAACACCAGGGATTGTGCCCGTTCCACAAGGAAAAAACGCCGTCGTTCACGGTTAACGAAGAGAAGGGTTTCTATCACTGCTTTGGCTGTCAGGCGCACGGCAGCGTGTTCGATTTCGTCATGGAGACGGAGGGCCTGAATTTCCCCGAGGCCGTTGAGCGGCTGGCCGGCGAGGCCGGCATGGAAGTGCCCCGCGACACCCCCGAGGAGCGCGAGCGCCAAAAGCGCCGCCAAACATTGTTCGACGTCACCGAAACGGCCGCCGGGATGTTTGAAAAGACCCTGCGCATGCCGGAAGGCAAACCGGCCCGGGACTACCTGATCGGCCGCGGCCTGGATGAGGCGACCATTGCGCGGTTCCGGTTGGGTTATGCGCCGCCGGGCCGTCATCACCTGCGTACCGAGCTGGCCCGCGAAGGCATAGACCCCGGCCTTTCCATCGCCGCCGGCCTGCTGATCCAGCCCGACAACGGCGATCCCTACGACCGGTTCCGCGGCCGTGTGATGTTTCCCATCTGGGACCGGCGCGGGCGGGTCATCGCCTTCGGCGGACGCATTCTGGGCGATGGTGAGCCGAAGTATCTGAATTCCCCGGAAACTCCGCTTTTTCACAAGGGCAACACCCTCTATGGGCTTCACCTGGCGGCACCGGCGGCGCGCAAGGCCGAACAGATGATCGTCACCGAAGGCTATATGGATGTCATCGCCCTGGCCCGGGCCGGCTTTGATCATGCGGTCGCACCGCTTGGCACGGCGCTGACGGAAGACCAGATCCAGTTGTTGTGGAAGGTTGTGCGCGAACCGGTGCTGTGCTTTGACGGCGACCGGGCCGGCCAGGGTGCGGCGGCGAAAGCCGCCGGGCGCGCGCTTGCGCACCTGCGCCCGGGTTACGGTCTCAGGTTTGCGATCCTGCCGGACGGCGAGGATCCTGATACCATCGTCACCGGGCGGGGCGCCGCGACCATGCAGGCTTTATTGGATGCCGCCCTCCCCTTGTCCGAGGTGCTGTGGCGGAACGAATCCGGTGGCCGCATCCCGTCATCGGCGGAAGACCGGGCGGCCCTGGAAGACAAACTCAAGACCTATACCCGGGAAATCCAGGATACCACGGTGCGCGCACATTTTTCGCGCCTGTTCGGTGAGCGCCTGTGGCCGAAGCACGGCGGCGGCAACGCACACCAGCGGCCGTACAAAAGCCGGCGCGATGGCTGGGCGCCGAATATCCATGTGGCGGCCGACAATGTGTCCGTTGGGGGCAGCCCATCGGAGCGCCACGAAGAGATCCTTTTGGCGGTTGTCATCAACCATCCGGCCGCCTTGGACGATATCGGCGAACACCTTGGAACCATGGAATTTTCTTCCGCCGAACTTGACATTATACGCCAAGAGGTTTTAAAGACGCTGGCGGACAATCCCGGACTTGAAACAGGGACATTAATTACCCACCTTAATCAGTGCGGCCACGAAAGCGCACTGGAGCGTGTTTTGAGCGTGGAAGCCTATGGGTTTGCGAACACCGAGGCCTCCCTCGAAAGCGCGGTTTCGGGATGGAACGAGCTTTATCGCCGCCGGCAGCGGCACGATTTGGTCAAGGAGATTGAGGAAGCAAAACGCGCCTCGCAGGAAAATCCCACAGAGGAAACGCGGGCCCGGTTGGATGTTCTGGTCAAACAGAAATTGAGACTGGAAGAAGAGGAAAGCAGTGACGGCGCATTCCTCTAGGCATTCGGCGATGAGCTTCCCATATTGATAATTGCAACACGCGGCGGGCATGGCTCCCGCGATGGCGGCGTCCGTTCCGCCGAACTTTGGTTCAGGGGTAAATACATTGGCGAAAGCAGCAACAGCGGCGCAACCAGCGGCACCAGCTCAGGGTTCCCAGGAAGAAAGCGGCGACAGCCCTCTGATCGATACCCTTGGAGGCGCGGTCAAGACGATGATCACCCAGGGCAAGGAGAAGGGCTTCGTCACCTATGACGACCTGAACAAGGCCCTGCCCCCCGATCAGGTCTCTTCCGAACAGATCGAAGATACCATGTCCATGTTGTCCGAGATGGGCATCAACGTCGTTGAGAACGAAGAAGCCGAAGCCGAACCGGCACCGGAAGCGGAAGAAGCGGCTCAGGAAACGGAAAGCCCCCAGGCCAGCGGCAACGTCAATGAGGCGGACTTGGGCCGCACGGACGATCCGGTGCGCATGTATCTGCGCGAAATGGGCTCCGTGGAACTGTTGTCGCGCGAAGGTGAAATCGCCATCGCGAAGCGTATCGAAGCCGGCCGCGACATGATGATTGGCGGCATCTGCGAAAGCCCGTTGACCATCAAGGCCATCGTTCAATGGCACGACGCCCTAGTCAACGGCGACATGCTGTTGCGCGACATCATCGATCTGGAAGCCACCCACGGCGGTGGCCCCGGCCAAGCCAATATGAACGGTGAAAATAACGGCGACGAGGCAAACTCGGAGAATGGCGCCGGCGATGCGGCGGCGAAAGCCGACCCGGCCAAGCCGGCGGCGGCGGCACCTGAAAAGGCTCCCGAAAAGACCCCGGAGAATGCTGATGACAAGAAAGCCGAGGGTGGCGAGGGCGGCGAAGGCAACAGCGACGACGACGAAGATGACGAAGACGCCGAGAACAACCTGTCCCTGGCCGCACTGGAGGCCAAGCTGACACCGGAGGTGGTTGAAACCTTCGAGAAGTTGACCAAGACCTACAAGAAACTGCACAAGCTGCAACTGATCCGCCTGGACGCCATGCAGGGCACCGGCGAGATCAAACCCAGCCAGGAGAAGCGCTACGGCAAGCTGCGCGCCGAACTGGTCGAACACATGGAGGACGTGCACCTCAACAACAACCGCATCGAGCAGTTGGTTGAGCAGATGTACGAATTGAACCGGCTGCTGATTGGTCTTGAAGGCAAGTTATTGCGCATTGCCACAAAATGCCGGATCAAGCGCGAAGAGTTCCTGGAGAAGTACCGGGGCAATGAGATCAATCCCGGTTGGCTGCGCAAGATGGCCCGCAACAAGTCCAAGGGCTGGGAGAAGTTCTCCAAGACCTACGCCGACGAGATCACCAAGATCCGCGAAGGCATTACAGAGATCACCTCGGAAGCCGGCCTGCCGATCGCCGAATACCGGCGCATCGTCGGCGTCGTCCAGAAGGGCGAGCGCGAGGCCACCAAGGCGAAGAAGGAGATGATCGAGGCCAACCTGCGCCTGGTGATTTCCATCGCCAAGAAATACACCAACCGCGGTCTGCAGTTTCTGGACCTGATCCAGGAAGGCAACATCGGCTTGATGAAGGCCGTCGATAAATTCGAATACCGGCGCGGCTACAAGTTCTCTACCTACGCCACCTGGTGGATCCGCCAGGCGATCACGCGTTCCATCGCCGACCAGGCGCGGACCATCCGTATTCCGGTGCACATGATCGAGACCATCAACAAGCTGGTCCGCACAAGCCGCCAGATGCTGCACGAAATCGGCCGCGAGCCAACCCCGGAAGAACTGGCGACGAAACTCTCCATGCCCCTGGAGAAGGTCCGCAAGGTGATGAAAATCGCCAAGGAACCGATCAGTCTGGAAACCCCCATCGGCGACGAGGAAGACAGCCATCTCGGCGACTTCATCGAGGACAAAAACGCCGTGCAGCCGCTGGACGCCGCCATTCAGGCGAACCTGCGCGAAACCACGACACGGGTCCTGGCCAGCCTGACGGCGCGCGAGGAACGCGTGCTGCGCATGCGCTTCGGCATCGGCATGAACACGGACCACACCTTGGAAGAGGTTGGCCAGCAGTTCTCCGTCACCCGCGAACGCATCCGCCAGATCGAAGCCAAAGCGCTGCGCAAGCTCAAGCACCCGAGCCGGTCGCGCAAGCTGCGCAGTTTCCTGGATTACTGATCGCCCCGCGTGCGAAAGACCTCTGGAGGGCCCGTAGCTCAACTGGTTAGAGCCGGCCGCTCATAACGGTCTGGTTGCAGGT
>CAZQPC010000044.1:0-20557 GCA_964595005.1 uncultured Magnetovibrio sp. | reverse complement strand
CCTGGCCTTCCAGGGCGCTCATGGCATCGACGAAGCCGCGCATCGGTTCGCGGGTCGTGTGGAACAGGCCGATCATCCGGCAATCGAAAACGGAAACCGCGGGCTTAATTGTTGCTTCCAGGATGCCTTCCATGAGGCTCCAGACCTCCTCGGCGCGGTCGGCGTAATCGATGTGCGGGTATTCCTTGTAGATGACGAAGGCCGCGACTTCGTCGGCGAATCTTCGGCTGATGTGGCAATGCAGGTCCAACTCACAGGTGATCGGCACATGCGGGCCGACGATCCGGCGAATGCCCGCCACCAGGTCTTCTTCACAATCATCGTAGCCGTGCGCCACCATGGCGCCGTGCAGCGACAGCATGACGCCGTCCACCGGTCCGGCGGCGCGCAAGGCGTCGAGGATTTCGTCGCGGAACGCCTCATGGGTTTGCTTCACGGTCAGGCCCGACGGGGTGGCGAACGCACACAATCCCTCGACAACCTGCCAGCCCTTGGCCTCGGCCCGGGTTTTCCAGATCTGCAGCGGCACGCCGAACATGTTGACGGCTTCCGGATGATCGCCACCGCGGACCACGTAGGTGGCCTCGAAGGCCTTGGTGTCCGTCGGCAGGGGCGCCCAGGTGTGGGTTTCCGTGCCCAGACACGCGGTGAACAGGCGTTTTGTCATGTAGCGGCCTTCAACTTATCCAGGTCCGGCAGGGGACGCGCGGTTTCCGGTTTGCCGGCCAGGACGCTTTCAATGGCCGCCGCGGCAGCCAATACCAGCCGATCCGACCCGTTCGGTGCGCAGATTTGCAAGCCCATAGGCATGCCCTTGTGATCCAGGCCGAAGGGCACCACGCAGGACGCCGGTGTCGCCATGGTTAACGCATAGGCCGGCGACATCCAGCGCATGTAATTGGGCAGCGGCTGACCGTTGATTTCTTCCGGGTACCATTGCGCATGGGGGAACGGTGAAACCGCCGATGCCGGGCACAGCAACAGTTCCACTTCATCGAACATCTCAATGAAACCCCGGTAGATGCCGGTTTGCTTTTTGTGCGCCCAGGCCACATCGGCCATGGTGAACCCGGCTGCCATGTCGACGTTGGCGACCACGTTGGGGGTCAGCAGGTCGCGGTGTTTTTCCAATTTTTCGCCATGGGCGGAGAGGTAATTTACACACCTCAACACTTCGAAGGCCCGGTGCAGGTCATCGTCGAAGTCCGGGTCACGGTCCTGGGCATCGGTAAAGATATGACGGATGCCGTCGACGCGGCCGCGGAAGGTGTCGCGGATGCCATCTTCCAATGGGGCAACGCCCAGGTCTTCCGAGATGGCGACGCGCAAGCTGGCCAGGTCGGCCGGCTGCAGGGGGTCCGTGAGGTCGGGATCGACGCCGCTGCCGAAAGGATCACGCGGATCGTCGCCGGTCATGGCCGACAACAACAGGGCCACGTCGGCCACGGTGCGGCCCATGGGGCCCAGCACGGAAAACGGATTGAGCCCCACGGCCCGCAATTCATTGGGCACGACGCCCGGCGACGGCCGAAAGCCGACGACGCCGCAAAAGGATGCCGGCGTTCGCAAGCTGCCGCCGTAATCGGATCCGGTGGCCAGCGGCACCATGCCCGTCGCCAGGGAGACGGCGGAGCCGCCCGATGAACCGGCACAGGTCAGCTCGGGATTGAAGGGGTTGCCGGTGGCGCCGAAAACCAGATTGCGGGTGTTGGCGCCGGCGCCGAACTCCGGCGTGTTGGTTTTGCCCATGAGGATGCCGCCGTTCGCGCGGACCTCGGCGATGGAACCCTGATCGGCGTCGGGCACGTTGTTCTCATAAAGCTTGGAGCCCATGGTCGTGCGCACGCCGCCGGTGGCCTCCAGGTCCTTGGCGCCGAAGGGCAGGCCGTGCAGCAGACCCAGGGGTTCGCCGGCCAGGGCCTGCTTCTCGGCCAACGCGGCTTCTTCGCGGGCCCGGTCGTAGCACGTGGTGACCATGGAATTGACCGCCGGGTTGATGGCGTCGGTGCGGGCAATGCAGCTTTCCAGCAGCTCCACCGGTGAGATTTCCTTGCTGCCGATGCGGCGCCGCGCCTCGACGGCCGTGAGATCACAAAGTTCGGTCATGATGATAGATGCTCCGGGTTGGGCACGGGACGGGCCAGACCGTCGGCGCGTGCGAATATGTCCTCAAGGGCCATGGCGGCGCGCAGCAGTTGCTTGTCACCGCGCCGTCGGCCCACCACTTGAACGCCGAAGGGCAGGCCCAGATGATCGACGCCGCACGGCAACGCCAGCACGGGATGGCCGGTGAGCGTCAGGGCCGAGCGGATCAGCGAGGCATCCATGTAGTTTTCCATCTTGCGGCCATTGACTTCCCTAGGGATGCCGTCGGCAATGCGGAACGCCGGTGTCGCGTTGCCGGGCACGATCAATACGTCGATGTCTTCGAAGAACGACTGGAAGTCCGCATAGAGGCGCCGCCATTGCACCTCGGCGCGGGAGACATCGGCCAGGCTCATGGCTTGGCCAGCCTCTACGTTGGCAATGATGTTGGGCGATAAAATGTCGCGATGTTGTTCATAGCGCGCCGTGTGGGTGGCCAGATAGTTAACGCAGCGCAGCGTCCAGAAACAATACCGCGCCTCGGCGAAGTTTGGATCGCGCTGGTCGAAGGATCCGAAGGCCCCGTCCAGGGCCGCCATGGCTTTGCGGAAGCGGGCGCGAATACCATCGTCCAGGGGCGCGGTGCCGCCGAAGTCCTCGCTCCAGGCGGCGCGCAGGCCGCCCAGGTCGGCGGGCTTTAGATCGGCGAAGGCCAGGGGATCACAGGGGCCGGCCAGGGGATCGCGGGGATCGTCGCCGGCACAGCCGGTCATCATCAGGGCGACATCGCCGACCGATCGGCCCATGGGACCCTGGACGTTGAAATGGGTGTAGTTCAGGGTCCGGTTTTCGCGCGCCACCAGGCCCGGCGTCGAGCGGAACCCGACGACACCGCACCAGGTGGCGGGGTTGCGCAGGCTGCCGCCCGTGTCGCCGCCTTGGCACAGCGGCGCCATGCCCGTCGCCAGCGCCGCCGCAGAGCCGCCGGACGATCCGCCGGACGTGCGCTCCGGATCGAAGGGATTGCAGGTCGCGCCGTAGACCTTGTTTGTCGTGTTGGTGCCCGACCCGAACTCCGGCGTATTGGTCTTGCCGACGATAATGGCGCCGGCCCGGCGCAGGCGGGCCACCAGGGCTTCGTCCGCATCGGGCACATGATCGGCATGCAGCAAGGAACCCCAGGTGGTGCGCAGGCCTTCGGTGGCATTCAAATCCTTGATGCCCATGGGCAGGCCGTGCAGGGGAGGCAGATCGTTACCGTCCCTGACGGCATTTTCCGCCGCCCGGGCGTCACGCCGCGCCCTCACATAATCTTTTGCCACAACCGCATTGATGGCCGGATTGACGGCCTCGATGCGGGCAATACAGCTTTCCAGCAAATCGACCGGCGAGAGATCGCCGGCACCGATAAGCCGGCGCGCTTCAACCGCGCTCAAGTCGCAAGGATCGGTCACGGCCGATACGCGGTCGCCGGATCACCCAGGTCCCAATAGACCCCGGTAACCAG
This sequence comes from uncultured Magnetovibrio sp., assembly GCA_964595005.1. Classification (GTDB taxonomy): domain Bacteria; phylum Pseudomonadota; class Alphaproteobacteria; order Rhodospirillales; family Casp-alpha2; genus UBA3470. The sequence continues at coordinate 16,965 of CAZQPC010000044.1, read as the reverse complement.
GCCCATGCCCTCGCGGGTCAGGGACCAAAGAATATGTTCGTTGGGGGCGTGTTGCGAACAGCCCGTGTAGCTCAGCGGCATCCAGACAAAGGGAATGCCCAACACGTCCTGAAACACGTCATTGCAGATTGAGCCGCCGGAGTTCGGCAGCACCGCCGTCGGCTTGCCCGTTGAGCGCCGAACCGCCTCTTTCATCCAGATGGCCCAGGGATGGTCGGGGTCCGTGCGCGCCGCGGCGAAGACCCCATCGTTGGCGGGCGGCGGTTCGTGGATTGCAATCATCGGGAAGCCCTGATCATCCAAATGCTTGCGCAGCGCCGGAATGATGTTGTCCGGGTCCGTGCCGACCACATAGCGCAGTTGACAGTTGGCGTGTGCCCGGGGCGGCACGGCGTTGACCGGCTTGTCCGGGTTGCCGGTGACGAAGGCCAGCACCTCAAATGTATTCCAGGCATAGACTTTTTCCGGCGCCGTCAGGCCGGGCTCACCCCAGTCCGGGTTGATCTCCGGCGCATTGTCGCCGCCTTCGCGTTTGACGTCTTTCAAGGCGTCGCGCACGGAATTGCTGATTGGCGGCGGCCGCCAGCCGTCGACCAGTATCTTGCCGTTGACGTCGGCCATGGTGGCGATGGCATTGCCCAGGATCACCCCGGGGTTGGCCAAAAGTCCGCCCCAATTGCCGGAGTGATGACCGCCGTCGCGCATGTCGACAACCAGATCGAAATTTCTGGCCCCGCGGCAACCCAGGGTCAGGTTGGGCTCGGCCATATCAACCCTGGGCCCGTCGGAGGCGAAATAGATATCGGCGGCGAAATCCTGCTTGTGGGCGGCGACCATTTCCTTCAGGCCCTTGGAGCCGTTTTCCTCGCCGGTCTCAATCATGAATTTCGAATTGAAGCCCAGCGCGCCGCGTTCATCCAAGATCGCTTTCAAGGCCCCCATATGAACCGAATGCTGGGCTTTGTTATCGGCGGTGCCGCGTCCGTAAACCCGGTCGCCGTCGCGGGTCAGGGTCCAAGGGTCGCGGCCCTCGGCCCAGCGACCTTCGTGACCGCGCACCACGTCGCCATGGCCATAACCCAGGACCGTCGGCAGGCTTTCGTCTTCCATGCGCGTCGCCAGCAAAACCGGTCCTAGCCCGTCGACGGGATTGTCGTAGACAGCACAGGTGTAACCCATGGCCTCGAAGGCGGGGCGCATTTCTTGCTCCAGGTACTGATAAAGTTCCGGCGTGCGGTCCGGTTTTTGGCATTCGGTGGGGATCGCGACCCGCCGTGCCAGGTCGGACCAGTATCCGTCTTCGTCATCAAAATAGACCAGGGCGCGGTCAATGGCGGCGTCGCGGCCCATTTCAGTGGACCTTCTTGCCGGGTGTGTTGCCGTCACCCAGATCCCAATAGACGCCGGCCATGATGGTCAGCGCTTCGCGGGCTTCCGACAGTAGAATGTGTTCGTTGGGCGCGTGCTGGGAACAGGCGGAATAGGAATGCGGTATCCAGATCGACGGCAGGCCCAGCGTCACGTTGAACAGATCATTGCAGATCGACCCGCCGAGGCTGGGAATGACGGCGGTTTTCTTGCCGGTGGTCCTGGCCATGGCCTCCGACGTCCAGGCCGCCCATGGATCATCGGGCGGCGTCGCGCTGGCGTTGAAGTCCGGCGCGTTTTCGGGCGGCGGCGGCTTAATGGCAATGGCTTCGAAGCTGTGCTCATCCAAATGCTTGCGCAGGGCCGGCAGAATGTTGTCGCGGTCCGTGCCGGCGACAAAACGCAGCTGGCAATGGGCGCGGGCTTCCGCCGGCACCGCATTCACCGGCTGGCGCGGATTGCCGGTACGAAAGGTCAGCACTTCGAAACTGTTCCAGGCGTAAACCTGCTCAACCGGTGACAGGCCCGGCTCGCCCCAAACGGGATCGATTTCCGGTGCGTCATCACCGCCACTGATTTCAATGTCCGCGAGAGCTTCGCGCACCGCATCGCTCAGCGGCGGCGGCAACCATTCCTTGATCAAAATCTGACCGGTTGGCGAAATGATGGATTTCAGTGCATGGGACAAGACGATGCCCGGATTGGTCAGCAAGCCGCCCCAGTTGCCCGAATGATGACCGCCGTCACGGCATTTCAGGACCAGATCGAAGTTCCGGCAGCCCCGCGCGCCCAGAAAGATGGTCGGCCGTTCAGGAGAGACACGCGGGCCATCGGAGGCGATGAACACATCGGCGGCGAACTTCTCCAGGTTGGCTTCGACGACGTCGAAGATTCCGGGCGAGCCGGCTTCCTCTCCCATTTCCACCATGAATTTGCAATTGAACCCGAGCCTGCCGCGGACGCTCAAGACCTGGCGGATCGCCGCCATATTGATGGTGTGCTGGCCCTTGTTGTCGGCCGTGCCGCGGCCATAAAGCTTGTCGCCGTCCTGGGTGGTCACCCAGGGGTTGAGGCCGTCGAGCCACTGGTCTTCCAAGCCGCGCACCACATCGCCGTGGCCATAACCGAGCACCGTCGGCAGACCATCATCTTCGTGGCGGGAGGCCAGCAACACGGGGCCTTTGCCGTCGACGGGGTTGTCGAAAATTTCGCATGAGAATTCCATGGCCTCAAAGGCCGGTTGAATGGCCTCATCCAGATAGCGGCGCAGGTCCGCCTGGCTGTCGTCTTTCTGGCTTTCAGATGGAATGGCGACGCGTTCGGACAATTCGGCGACATAATCGCCGCTATCAAAATACGCCGCAATCCCTTCGATGGCCGCCTCTCGGCTCATGCGGCGGCGCCTTCCGCGGGGTCATAGAGATGACATTCCACATGACCTTCCGGCGTCAGATTGACGTTCGGCTCACGCACCGAACAATGCTCCATGACCTTGGCGCAGCGCGGATGGAAGGTGCACCCCGACGGCGGCTCTACCGGGTTCGGATAGGCGGCGCCCAGGTGCGTGTCCGGCACATTGAGATTGGGGTCCGGGGTCAAAACGGAATCCAACAGGGCTTCCGTATAGGGATGCTGGGGATTGGTGAACAGGGTCTCCGTGTCCGCTTCTTCGACAATGCGGCCCAGATACATGACCGCAACCTTGGTGGCGATGTGCTCAACGACGGCCAGATTGTGGGAAATGATCACGTAGGTGAGGTTCAATTCGTTTCTCAGGTCCTGCAACAGATTGAGAATTTGCGATTGCACGGAGACGTCCAAGGCCGATGTGGGCTCATCGCAGATGACCACCCGGGGCCGATTGATCAGCGCCCGGGCGATGGCGACGCGCTGGCGTTGGCCGCCGGACAACTGGCTCGGGTAGTTGTTGAAAACCCGGCGCGGCAGGCCGACCAGTTCCATGATCTCCTCGGCCCGGCGGCGCCATGTTTCCGGGTCGGCGTCGCCCTGGACTTTCAAGGGAAGGGTGATGATGGAGCCAATGGACTTGCGCGGATTGAGCGACGAATAGGGGTCCTGGAAGATCGGCTGTTGCAGCTTCGCCACTTCCAGCCGGCCCAATTCGGCGATCGGCCGGCCGTCGATCTCAATGCTGCCGGTGGTCGTCGATTCCAATCCGAGGATCATCTTCGCCAGGGTTGTCTTGCCACAGCCCGATTCGCCGACCAAGGCCACCACGTCGCCGCGATTGACGGTCAGATCGACACCGTTGACAGCGTGCAGGGGGCGCTTTCCTTTGAACACACCGGCGGAAATCATGAACGTCTTGGTGACGCCCTTGGCCTGGATCATGACATCGCTCATGCGGGCACCTTCTGTTTCAGGTTGTCGGCGCATTGCTCGGGTGTCAGCAGACAGCGGTAATCGTGGGCTTCCGTGAATCCCTGGCGCAGGCCGACGGGTTCCGCCCGGCACGGGTCCGAGGCATGCGGACAACGTTCGGCAAAATGACAGCAGTTCATGTCACCGACCAATGACGGCACGATCCCCGGGATCGATCCCAAGTGGCTCCCCCGCTCGGTCTTGCCGGGAATGGGGATGCATTCCAACAGCCCTTGGGTATAGGGATGGGTCGGGTCTTCGAACACCTGTTTGGCGCTGCCCTGTTCGACGACCTGGCCGGCATACATGACGCAGACCCGGTCGGCGACCCGGGCAACGACGCCCAGATCGTGGGTGATCAGGATCAGACCCATGTCGAACTCTTTCTGCAGTTCAGCCAACAGCAGAAGGATTTGCGCCTGGATGGTGACGTCCAGGGCCGTTGTCGGTTCATCGGCGATGATCAGGTCGGGCCCGCACATCAGGGTCATGGCGATCATCACGCGTTGGCGCAGGCCGCCGGACAATTGGTGCGGATATTGGCGCAGGCGCGACCGCGCCGCCGTGATACCCACCTTCTCCAACAGGAACACGGCCCGGTCGCGGGCCTCATTGCGGTTGACGTTGCGGTGGCGCATCAGCGCTTCTTCCAACTGATTGCCGATGGTGTAGGCCGGGTTCAGCGAGGTCATGGGTTCTTGGAAGATCATCCCCATGAGATTGCCGCGGATATCGGCCATCTGATCTTCCGGGATGTCGAGAACGTTCTTGTTGTCCAGTTCCAGCTTGTCGGCGGTGCGGGCCGCCTTCGACGGCAGCAGATCCATGATCGCCAATGAGGTCAGCGATTTGCCGCAACCGGACTCGCCGACGATGCACAGCGTCTCGCCCCGGTCCACCTTGAAGCTGACCCCTTGCACGGCGTGCAGCATGCCGCTGGCCACCGGGATATCGACCTTCAGGTTTTCGACACTTAGGATTCGTTCGGCCATGGTCCCCCCGGATCAGCGGTCGGTCTCAGTTAATTGCGATTTTCCGGCGCGGTCACGTCGCGGATGCCGTCGCCCAAAAGATTGATGCACAGCACCAGCATGAACAGCGCCGTTCCCGGAATGGCGATCACCCAGGCCTTGAAGAACATCATGCCCTTGCCCTCGGAGACCATCAGGCCCCAGCTGGGTGTCGGCGGCTGGACGCCGAGACCGAGGAAAGAAAGGGCGGCTTCCAAGAGCACCGCGTGGGCGACTTCCAAGGTGGCAACGACGATCAGGGCGTTGACGATGTTGGGCATAATCTCGGTCAGGATGATGCGCAGCGTTGAACAGCCCAGCGCCTTGGCGGCGGCGACATAATCCATGGCCCGGACCTGTTGCGTCGTTGCCCGCATAACCACGGCGAAGCGATCCCAGATCAGCAACCCCAGCACCCAGATGACGATGGTCAGCGAACTGCCGATCAGCGCGACCACCACCAGAGCGACCAAGATCACCGGCATGGCCAGGCGCGTCGTGATGATGAAGGTGATGATCATGTCGACCCGGCCGCCGAAATAGCCCGCGGCGACGCCCAGTGCCGTGCCGAGGATGCCGGAGATCAGCATCGCCGAGAACCCGATCAGCAGCGAAGTCTGGGCGCCGAACATCATCCGCGACAGATAATCGCGGCCGAAGCCATCGGTGCCCAAGACGTGCTCCCAGGTGCCCTTGGCGCCCCAAATGGGGTCGACAAACCGCTTTGTCAGGTCTTGGGAAAAGGGATCATGGGGCGCCAGCAACGGTGCCAAGACGGCAACCAGGAAGATCGACAACAAGACGCCGCCGCCGATGGTCATGCCGGCATGACCGAAGACGCGCTTCAACATCAAAGACGTCGGCGACGGCTCCAGGATTGCCTGCGCGGAGGGAAGTTTTTCGGCGACGGTTCCGTTGGCCATGATCGTGCTCCTAACTGACCCGGATGCGCGGATCGAGGAAGGCGTTCAACAAATCGGCCAGGAACGTCAGCAGGATATAAAACGTCGCAATGGTCAGCACGATGGCCTGCATGACTTCGAAGTCGGAGCGCTGGATCGATTGCCAGGCCAGGCTGCCGCGGCCGTTCAGCGAAAAGATGGCTTCAATGACGATGGAGCCGCCCAGCATGAAACCCAACTGCACGGCGGACAACGAGACCACCGGAATGATGGCGTTTCTGAGCGCGTGTTTGAACAGCACGACGCGCGGCTTCAGGCCCTTGGCGCGCGCCGTTCGAATATAATCCGACGACATGACGTCCATCATGCCGGCCCGGGTCAGGCGCATGATGGCCGGTGTTGCGTAATAGCCCAAGGCGATCGACGGCATGATAAAATTCAGCCATGAAGAATGTCCCGAAATGGGCAGCCACCGGAGCCAGACGCCGAACACGATGATCATGATTAGGGCGAAAAAGAAGCTGGGCAGGGCCTGTCCGACAACCGCAATGGTCAAGGCGAACCGGTCGATCATGGTGTTTGGGAACATGGCCGCCAACACCCCCAAGGGGATCGCCAGGATCAGTGCAAAACTCAGCGCCAGCGCGCCCAGGATCATGGTCGTCGGGGCGCGTTCCGCCAGAATGCCGGAAACGGCGCGTTTCAAATAGATGGATTGGCCGAAGTCGCCATGCATGGCCCGGTAGGCCCAATCGGCATACTGCACCGGCAGCGGCCGGTCGAAACCGTAATGTTTGCGGACGTATTCAATATCTTCTTCCGACGCGCTTTCGCCGGCCATGGCCGCCGCCGGATCACCGGAGACATGCAGAAGCGAGAAGGTGACCACGGAGACCGACAAGGCCACCAGTATGGCAACGCCAAACCGCTTCAATGCGTAGAACAGCATGGTCCGCCCCTTGGAAAGTTATAAAAGGAAAGCTCCGGTCCAATTGCGGACCGGAGCCATCCAATCAGTCGGAGCCTTACTTCCACCTGGCCGTGAAGAATCTGGGAATCTCATCCGAAGTCGGGTTGAAGTCCAGATCGTGGGTGAAGGCATAGTATTTGGCGTAGGTGAACATGGGCAGCCAGCACAATTCGCCGGAAAGCTTCGACAGGGCCTTCTTGTAGGCGTCCTTGCGGACGTTCGGATCGACGCTGGTATCGCCGGTTTCCAGCCAGCCCTTGATGTCGTCGTCGATGCAATAGTCGTCGCGGCCCTGCTTGAAGAAGTGCGACGTGATCGCCGAGACGTCATTCATGGAATACGATCCCCAGGTCATCTGGTGGAACGGCGCCTTGCCATCCCAGACGATACCGCGGAGCGCCTTGTACTGCATGTACTTGAGGCTGGTTTTGATGCCGACCTTGGCCAGATAGCCCATCACGGCTTCCGTGAACTCGCGCTGACGATAGGCGAAGATATCCGTCGTGAAGCCGTTCGGATAGCCGGCTTCGGCCAGAAGCTTTTTCGCCTTGCCCGGGTCGTACTTGTACTGCGGTACATCCTGGGTGCAGCCGAACTGGGTCGGGAAGCAGGCCGAATGGATGACCTGAGAGGCGCCGCCGACCAATTCCTTGGCGATGGCGTTGCGGTCAATGGCGTGGGCCACGGCTTGGCGGACCTTCTTGTTGTAGAAGGGGTTGTCCTTGCCCTTCCCGGCGCGGCCGGCGCGGTCCATGGCGATGTAGCTGATCCGCATGGTCGGCACGTTCATGACCTTGTTGGTGCCGATCAGTTTCAACTGCTCGGCCTTGTCCTTGGGGACGTCCCAAATCCAATCGAGAGAGCCGGAAAGCAGCTCGGCGATTTGAGCTTCCGCGTCACCGACGGTGCGGAAAACGATCTTGCCGATGGACGGCTGGCCCTTCGGCGAGCCTTGCCAGTAGTTGGTGTTCTTTTCCATGGTCACGGATTCACCGGCCACCACCTTGACGGTTTTGTAGGGACCCGTGCCGATGGGTGCGACGGTGCCGTAGTCGGGCTTGCCCTTGGCGTCCTTCTTGGCCGTCGCCCAGATATCTTTCGGGAAGATGGCCATCGGGCCGGATACGAATTCCAAGGCCGCCGGGAAGGTTTTCACCAGGTGGACGCGGACCGTATCGGCGTCGACTTTTTCGGCGCTTTTGATCCAGCTGACGTTGCGCTTGGTCAGGACGCCGGAATCCTTGGCGGACACGTGGTTGTAGGTCTTGACCACGTCGTCGGCGCTGAAGTCGGCGCCGTTGTGGAATTTGACGCCCTTGCGGATCTTGAACTCAAGCGTCTTGTCATCGACCCACTTATAAGATGTCGCCAAAAGGGGCTTGTATTCGAAGGTCTTGGTATCCCGGTACAGCAGGTTGTCCCAGGTATGGCGCTGCATGATGACCATTTCGCGGACGTTGTTGTAGAACGGCAACGCCACGTCGACCTCACGGGTCGTCGACCAGTTCAAGGTGTCGTCGGCCTTGCCCGCCAACACGTCCCCGGCTCCCATGGAGACCACGGCGGCGGCGGCGGCCATTGTCATAAATGTGCGTTTCATCGGTATTGCTCCTCCACTGTCATTGATTATCGGAATTGTTGCTCGGTCTTCTTACGAAACCTGTTCATTCCTGCGCTCAATAAATCCCATCTACATGATTCCCCGGAATGGCGGCGTGAGTCCACGGATATTCTGCGGATTGAAATAGATGGCGCCCGATTGACCGGCTTTGATCGTCCTCTTTTGCGTTTGAATAGTATTATATTGTAATATTATTTGTTGATCTTTAATATGCTAGATCGCTTGATATTTCGGGTCAAGGGTCTCGCGTTCAACGGACAAGGGCAAGAAAGCATGGCCACGTCGCTGCGGCGTCAACCGAGCGGACAACAACTGAGCGACGCGGATCGCGCCGATACCCTGTTCGTCGGCTCCATGGCGAAGGGGTTCCGGGTCCTGGAAGCCTTTCGCGAAGCACCCGGCGATCTGGGCCTGACGGAGATCGCCGACCGCACCGGGCTTGATAAAAGCGCCGCCCAGCGATTCACCAACACGCTGTTCCAACTGGGTTATCTGGAGAAAGATCCGCGCAGCCGCCGCTACCGGCCGGCGGTGCGCCTGTTGGACCTGTCCTACACCTTCCTGCATCAGAGCCGCTTGTCGGAAATTGCCGTCGGCCGGTTGATCGAAACGTCCAAGGTCTACGGCACGACCGTCAATCTTTGCGAAATGATCGACACCGATATCATTTACACGGTCCGCATACCGCATGGGAAGGCAAGTTATCCGGCCACCGTGCCCGGCCGCCGCATGCCGGCCTCGAGTACGTCGGGGGGGACGGTCATCCTGGCTTTCCGCCCGGACGCGGAAGTCCAGGCCCTTGTCGATGCTTCGGAACACCGCGCCATCACGCCGAAAACGATCATTGACCGGGATGCCGTATTCCGCCGCATCGATGAGGCCCGAGACAAAGGTTATGGGTTCGGTATCGGTCAGGCCCTGACCAACGAAATCAGCGTCGCCGCCCCGGTCCTGGACAACCAAGGCTATGCCGTTGCCGCCGTCCAGGTGCCCGTCTACATCCCGCAGTGGACGGCCGATGAGGCCCACGCCAAGATCGCGCCGCTGGTCATGGAAACGGCGCGCTCCATCTCTGGCGTGCTGGCGTCCGAGGGCTAGGCCATGACCTTCCGCGTTCTCACCGGTCTGTTCGCCCACGAAACCAACACCTTCAGCCAACTGCCGACGACGCTCGACAACTATCGGGATTTTCTGTTGGCCTTTGGCGATGACATTCCGGAAACCATTGCCGGTTCCATGCTGGAACTGGTTGGCGTTCAGAACGTCGCCACGGAAGCCGATTGGGACCTGGTCCATACGGTTGCCGCCTGGGCAACGCCGTCGGGGCCGGTGGCGCGCGAGGTCTGGGACTTGTGCACCGGCCGAATTTTCGACGCGGCGCGCAAGGACGGCCCCTTCGACGGTATCGTCTTGGCCCTGCACGGGGCCATGACCACGGTTGATCATGACGATGCGGAAGGTGAGTTTCTGGCCCAGTTGCGCGACATCGTCGGCGCCGATGTGCCGCTGGCCATCACCTTGGACCTGCATGCCAACGTGACCCGCCGCATGGCGGCGCTGGCCGATATCATCTGCGCCTTCCGAACCTATCCGCACATCGATCAGATTGAGACCGCCGAACGCGCGTCGCGCATTCTGCAACGGGCCATGACGGGGGAAGTGCACCCGACCGTGCACCTGGCCCGCCGGCGCATGCTGGTGGGTCTCGATCATGGCCGCACCACGACGGACAATCCCATGACCCGGCTGATGGAGCGGGCGGCAAAGTTGGAGGCCAACGATCCGGGTGTCCTGACGGTCAGCCTGCATGCCGGCTTTTCGCCGGCCGACTTCCCGGAGGTCGGGCCGTCGGTGGCGATCACCGGTGACGGCCCGGAAATGCGCTACCGAACTTTCGCCGAAGCCTACATGGAAACCGCCTGGGAGAACCGGCATTTCGATTCCAATGAATACCTGTCGGCGGGCGACGCCTTGGCGCGCCTTGGCGAGGCCACCGAGGCCGCCGGCCCGGTGGTGGTCGCCGACGCCTCGGACAATCCCGGTGCCGGGGCCTATGGGGATTCGACTTTTCTTCTGGGCGCCATGCTTGAGGCGGGATTGGAGAATGCTGCATTCGGCACGGTTTGCGATCCGGAAGCGGCCGCCGCGCTGGTTGCCGCCGGCCCCGGCACCACGGTGACGGTAAAACTGGGCGGCAAGGTGGACCCCATCCATGGCCCGCCGCTTGAATTGAGCGGCGAAGTGATGGCCGTCACCGACGGCATCTATGTGGCCCAAGGGCCGCGTTGGCGCGGTGTTACGCAAAATCTGGGGCCGACGGCGGTGTTTCGGGTCGGCGGCGTCGACATCGTCGTCGCCTCGAAGCGCCTGCAATGCACGGAACTGGAAACCTTCACCCATGCCGGCATCGATCCGGCCGAAAAAGCCGTGGTCGCGGTCAAGTCCATGCATCATTTTCGGGCCGCTTTTGAGCCCATTGCCGCCGCCGTGCTGATTGTCGATGCCGGCGCCCTGGCGACCAAGGAATACGCACGCCTGCCCTACAAGAACCTGCGCCGTCCGATCTTTCCCCTGGACTTGGATTGAGGCGATGATTTTGGCTGCCGGCGCCCTCGCCCAAATTATGGCCGCCGCCGGCGTTGACCAGGCAACGGCTGGCCCGGCGGCGTTCCGGGGCGATGATCCGGTTCTGCCGACACCGTTTCTCATGGGCACCGCCGGCGCCGCGGCATTGGCGGCCGTCAGCCTGTCGGCGGCGGAGATATGGCGGTTACGCGGCGGCGGCGAACAGCGGGTCGCCATGGATGCGCGGCGCGGCGCCATGGCGCTCAGAACCAACAAATATCTTCGCCTCGACGGCCAACCGCTGGAGATGGCATGGGATCCCCTGTCCGGCTTCCACCGGACGGCAGACGGCTGGATTCAACTTCACTGCCAGTTTCCGCATTTCCGCGATGGCGTGCTGCGGGTTCTTGGCTGCAAGCCGGAAACCGAGGCTGCCAGTGCGGCGCTGCGGGCCTGGAGGTCGCAGGATTTCGAAGACCGGATGGCCGGCGAAGGCCTGCCGGCCTTCAAGCTGCGCAGCCGTCGCGAATGGCGCGACCACCCGCAAGGCATCGCCGTCGCCGGCCTGCCGCTCATGGAAATCATCAAAATCGGCGACAGCGCGCCGGTGCCCCTGCCCGCCGCGGACCGCCCGCTCAGCGCCATCCGCGCCCTCGACCTGACCCGGGTGATCGCCGGGCCGACGGCGGGCCGCACCCTGGCCGAATACGGTGCCGATGTCATGCGGGTCGGCGCCGCCCACCTGCCGACGATCGCGCCGCTGGTCATGGACACGGGCCACGGCAAACGCGCCGCCGACGTCGATCTTCGTGAACCGGCGGGCCACGAACGGCTGCGCGATCTGATCCGCGGCGCAGATATCTTCTCGCAAAGCTATCGTCCCGGCAGCCTGGCGGCCCGCGGCTTTGGGCCCGACGACCTGCACGCCCTCAGGCCCGGCATCATCTGTGTCAGCCTGTCGGCCTGGAGCCACGCCGGCCCGTGGGCGTCGCGTCGCGGCTTTGATACGTTGGTCCAGTGCGCCACCGGACTTTCTGATGAACAAGGCGCCGCCGGCGGACCCCAACATCTGCCGGGTTCGCCCTTGGATTACATCACCGGATATCTGGGCGCTTTCGGCGCCATGACCGCCTTGGCGCGGCGGGCCCGTGACGGCGGCAGCTATCTGGTCCGTGTTTCTCTGGCGCAGAGCGCAAATTGGTTGGACAATCTGGGCCGCACCCGAGATGCTGCGGCGGCGCGTCAAGTTGCCGACCCGGGCTGCGAGGATATTGCGGACTTGCTGATGACCTCGAAGACCCCCTGGGGTGTCCTGTCTCATATGAAGCCGTTGACCGACCTTTCCGAAACACCACCCCGTTGGGACCGGCCGGCCGTGCCGCTCGGCACGCACCCGGCGCTCTGGGAGTAATCTGAGACCATGAATGAGTCCTTTGGGACGGCCGCCAAGCCCGTCGCCGCCAACATGACACAGGGCATGCTGTGGATGATATTTTCCTGCGCCATGATGGCCGGCGTCGCCGCCCTGGCGCGCCATCTGACCAGTGAAATGCATCCCTACATGGTCGTCTTTTTCCGCTTGATCACGGCCCAGGTCTGCATGCTGCCCTGGTTGTTCCGGCACGGCGTCGGCGTGCTGAAGACGGATCGCATGGGCCTCTATATCACCCGTGCCGCGTTCACCATGGGCGGCATGCTGACCTGGTTCTATGCCGTTTCCATCGTGCCGATCACGGATGTCATCGCGATCAGTTTCGTCACCCCCATTTTCGCCACCGTCGGCGCGGCGATGGTCCTGCGGGAAACCGTCCGGGCCCGGCGCTGGACGGCGACGATTATCGGCTTTGCCGGGGCGATGATCATCCTGCGCCCCGGTTTGGTCGACATGACCTTGGCCCATTGGGCGGTGCTGGCGTCGGCGGCCTGCGCCAGTGTTACGATCCTGATCGTCAAATCCCTTTCGCGCACCGAGGATCCGACCAAGGTGGTGTTTTATGTGGGCCTCTATCTGCTGCCCATTTCGGCCATTCTGGCGGCGACAGTTTGGGAGACGCCGGCGCCGCATCTTTGGTTGGGCATTGCGCTGATCGGCCCGGTCGCCACCGTCGCCCACGTGACCTTGGTGAAGGCCATGTCCCTGGCTGATGCCTCGGCGGTTCTGCCTTTCGATTTCGCCCGCCTGCCCTTCGCCGCCCTGCTGGGGTGGTTGGCCTTTGGTGAGTTGTCGGACACCTGGACCTGGGTCGGAGCGACGGTGATCTTCTGTTCCAGCGTTTACATCGGGCGGCGCGAAGCGCAATTGGGCCGCCGGGTCCGGCCCGCCGCCCAGCCGGGCATTCAGTGAGCCCCGTCGCCGCCTTTTGAGCCGCCGCCTTTCGCGCCGCCGGCACGGCTTTCGCGGTAGGTGATGTAGACGGTGCTGGCGAACACGATGGCGCCGCCGACCCAGGTCCAGAGATCGGGAAACTCACCGAACCAGACGAATCCCAAGGCCGCCGCCCACAAAAGCCGGGTGAAATCGATCGGCATGATGGCCGTGGTCTCGGCGATTTTCAGGGCGTTGGTCATGGCCAGCTGGGCGATCAGGGCGAACAGACCGACACATGCCAATAATCCTAATTGCGCCATCGTCGGCGCGATCCAGTAAAAAGCGGCCGGCACCCCGGCCAGGATCGTGAAGTAGATGGAGGAATAAAACACGATGGTCATTGGCGAATCGGTGCGCGCCAGCACCTTCACCACCAGCACTGCGGCGGCCCAGAACACGGACGAAACCAGCGCCACCAGGGCGCCCGCGCCCATGGCATCGGACCCCGGGCGCAAGATGATCAATGTGCCGACTAGCCCGATGGCGATCGCCGCCCAGCGCCGCGCGCCGACGGTTTCCTTGAGGAACAAGGCCGCCCCGACGGCGGTGAAGATCACCACCGAAAAGCTCAGCGCCGTGGCGTCGCCGACGGGGATCAGCGACAGGCTGTAAAACCAGGTGATCATGGAAATCCCGCCGACCATGCCGCGCCAGAACTGCAGGCCCGGCCGGGATGTCCGCCACCAACCGGGCCCCTGGCGCATCAGCATGGGCACCAGGATGAACAGTGGCACGACCGTGCGGAAGAAGGCGATCTGCATGGGATGCAGGTCGTGGCTCAGATGCCGGGCGATGACGTGTCCCAGCGACACAACACCGGCGAACACCGCCATCAGCAACATGCCACGGGTGTTCGGAGGCAAACGGGACCATGGGGACGGGCGCGGCGGGTCCCTGGCAGGATCGCCGCTGGGGCCATTCGACATGGCGGCGATCATAAAGGTTCGCTGCCCGATTGCCAGCACCGCCCTTGCGGGTCCGGTACGGCGGTTTCATAATCCCGGCACCATGAAACGCCGCTTGCGCCTGTTCATATCGATGGCCGCCGTCCTGCCGCTGCTGGCCGTGGCCGCGTGCTCCACCAACCCGGCCACCGGCAAGCAGAGCTTCACCGCCTTCATGTCGGAAGAGGAAGAGGCGCGTATCGGCGCCGAAGAGCATCCGAAAATCCTCAATGATCTGGGGGGCGCCTATGACGCGGTGGAGGTCGGTGCCTACGTGGCCAGGATCGGCGCGCAACTGGCGGCCCTGTCGGAACTGCCGAATATCCAATGGCGGTTCACCGTGTTGAACGATCCCCGGGTCAACGCCTTCGCGCTGCCCGGCGGCTATGTCTACATCACGCGCGGCCTGCTGGCCCTGGCCGAAAACGAGGCCGAGGTCGCCGGCGTCCTGGCCCATGAAATCGGCCACGTGACGGCCCGCCATACGGCGCAGCGTTATTCGACAGCCAAGGCCACCAACATCGGCCTCACCGTGCTTGGGGTTGTCGGCAGCGTCGTCGGCGTGCCGTCGGGGCTTGGTCAGATGGCCAGTTTCGGCGCCCAGGCGGCCATCCAACAGTATTCCCAGGGCCAGGAACTTGAGGCCGACATGCTGGGCGTGCGCTACATGACCCGGGCCCGGTATTCTCCCGACGGCATGACCAGTTTTTTCCGCAAGCTGAAGGCCCATTCGGAACTGGAGGCCCGCGAGCAGGCCCGCAACGGCGTCAATCACAATATGATGTCGTCGCATCCGCGCACCGAAGACCGGATCACCCAAGCCATTGATCTGGCCAAGGAGAAGGCGGTGGCCAGGCCGATCGTCCGGCGCGGTGCCTATCTGGCGGCCATCGACGGGCTTGTCTTCGGCGACGACCCTTCCCAGGGGGTGTCCCGCGGGCGCCTGTTCATGCATCCGGATCTGCGTATTGCGTTTACGGTGCCGCCGGGGTTTGTCTTGGTCAATACGCCGAAGCAGGTGGTGGCGTTCGGGCCGGAGAAATCGCGGATCATTTTCGATTTGGCGAACCCCAAGGAGGCACCGAAAATCGGCTCCTTGACCAACTACGTGAGCCGCGATTGGGGCCGCCATTTAAGCGAGGTGCAAGGCGTTGAGCGCCTTGATGTCAACGGCTTGAGCGGCGCCACGGCCCAAGGCGCCATGTCCGGAAACGACGGACCTCGGGATGTGCGGCTGGTGGCGGTGCGCGGCGGCCGCAACCAGATTTTCCGCTTCGCCTTTATCACCAAGCCCTCGGAATCGAAACGCCTGGCGATAGAACTTCGGCGCACCACCTATAGCTTCCGGCGGCTGTCGCGCAAGGACGCCGCCGAGATCCGGCCGTTGCGCCTGAAACTGCGCACCGTGCAGCCCGGCGATACGGTGAAGTCCCTGGCCGACCGGTTCCCCTTTGAGCGCTTCAAACGTGAATGGTTCCGCCTGCTCAACAACATGCAGCCCGCTGAGCGCCTGCAGCCCGGCCGCCGGGTCAAGATGGTCACCGGTTGAGGGCGCCTCGTCAGCTGATCAAAGCCCCAACATGGCGGCCATGGCGGCTTTCGTCTCGTCCGTGAACCAGCCGCCGCGCAGCGGGTCCGATTTGTCGGCGATGACGCGGTCGATGCGCTTCAGCGCCGGCCCGCGGATCTGCGCCTTGACGGCGGCATAGGCCCCGGGCGGTGTGGCCGCGTAGTCCCGGGCGACACCGAGGGCGTGCGCCATCACCTGATCGGCGGCGACCACGGCATCGACGAAACCGTGCCGCATGGCCTCGGCGGCCTCAAACGGCAGCCCGCCCAGTATCAGCCGCCTCAGTGCCCCTGGCATCAGCGCATCGCGGGCGATCTCCAGGGGGCCGTAGGGGAAGCTGGCGCCGACCCGCACTTCCGACAGGCCCAGCTTGGCGCCGTCCCGGGCGGCCACATAATCGGCGGACAGCACGAAGAACAACCCGCCGGCGATGGCATCGCCGATCGCCGCCGTGATCAATGGTTTCGGAAACCCGTAGAGGACCGCGAATGTTTCGTTGAAGCCGTCGACCATGGCAGTCTGATCGGTGAGCGAAAAGCCCTGCGCCTCCTTCAGGTCCATGCCCGCTGACAGCACCTTGAAGGCGCTGGTCACGACCACGGCACGGACCGCGTCATCGGCCGACAGGTCGCCCGCCGCCGCCGCGATCTCCCCTAAGAAGTCCGCGTTCAGCGCGTTTACCGGTGCCCGGTTCAAGCTCAGCACGGCAATGCCGTCGGCGCCGGTCCGGGTGGTGACGAAGCCGCTCATAGGCGTTTCGCCACTTCTTCCAGCATGACCTCGGTGGCGCCGCCGCCGACGGATTGGATGCGTGCGTCGCGGACCATGCGCTCAATGGCGGCCTCGCGGATATAGCCGAAGCCGCCGTGGAACTGCTGACAATCGTACATAACCTTGTTGACCAATTCGCCGCAGTAGGCCTTGACCATGGAAACCTCCTTGGTGCAGTCGATCCCCTGGGCGTCCAGCCAGGCCGCGTGGTAGACCAATTGACGTCCCGCCTCGACCTCGGCCAGGCGCTGGGCCAGGCGCTGGCGGATCGTCTGCTTGTCCCACAGCACGCCGCCGAAGGCCTTGCGCTCCTTCACATAGTCCAACGTCAACTCAATGGCCTTCGCCGCCTCGCCCATGGCCTGGGCGCCCAGCACCGTGCGCTCGTTCTGGAAGTTCTTCATGATCGCATAGAAGCCGCCATCGACCTCGCCCAGGACGTTTTCGGCGGGCACCCGGCAGTTGTCGAACACCAGTTCCGCCGTATCCGACGA
>CAZQPC010000043.1:0-20557 GCA_964595005.1 uncultured Magnetovibrio sp. | reverse complement strand
AGGTGCCGAAAGGCTTGCCCTGACCGGTTTCCGGGTCCATGGCGACGGTGTGCGGATTGAAGGACGCACTGCCCAACGCCGGCTGACCGTCAACGAACTGCGCCTGTTGGGCGACGTCGCCGATGGACAGCGCCTTTTGCGGGTAGTTTTTGACCTGGATTTTCCGGTCCCGGGCTTCCAACTGTTCGGGCCGCACACCCAGCATCGGCGCCGCCGTGGCGAACAGGATATCTTTTGCCTTTTCCGCCGCCATCTGGATGGCGTTGCCGGTCACGTAGGTGGTCCGGCTGGCAATGGCGCCGGTATCCATGGGCGTCGTATCCGTATCCGCCGACACCACCTTGACGTCGTCGGCGGCAATGCCCAGTTCCTCGGCGGCGATCTGGCCCAGCACGGTCAATGAGCCCTGCCCGGTTTCCACCGTGCCGGTCAGCACCGTCGCCGTGCCGTCTTCGTTGACCTTGACCACGGCGGCGCTGGCGTTGGCCAGCACGGTGAAGCCGATGGGATACCACATGCACGCAATGCCGCGGCCGCGCTTCTTGTTTTTCTTGGCTTCCGTCCAGCCGAACTTGTCGGCGGCGATCTCCAGGGATTCCTTGACCACGACGCTGTGCAGGACCTGTCCCGTGGGGCTGGATGAGCCTTCGTGAAAGGCGTTCTTGAGGCGAATTTCCAACGGATCGATGCCCAATTCGCGGGCGATATCGTCCATATGGGATTCATAGGCGAAACAGACCTGCGGCGCCCCGAAGCCGCGCATGGCGCCAGTCATGGTCTTATTGGTGTAGACCGCCGAGGCTTCGACCTTGACGTTGTCGATGTTGTAGGGGCCGACCGACAAAATGGCGCCCTTGCCCATGGTGGTTTCGCTCCACGAACAATAGGCGCCGCCGTCACAAACGATGCGGACCTTGCGGGCGACGATCGTGCCGTCGTTGGCGACACCGGTGGTGTAATCCATGACAAAGGGATGGCGCGTCGTTGATGAGATAAACTCATCTTCGCGGGTGAACACGCCCTTCACCGGGCGCCCGGCCTTCTTCGCCAACAGGGCCAGGATCGGCTCAAGGGTAATTTCGTTTTTGCCGCCGAAATTTCCGCCGACGATGGTCGCCGTGATGCGGACCCGGTTCATCGGCAGATCGAGGGTCCGGGCCAGATCGGCGCGGCCAAGGGTGATCCGTCCCAAGGACGAATAGACATGCAGATCGCCGGTCGGTTCCCACAACGCGATGGAGGCATGGGGTTCCATGGGTACGTGTTCGACCATCTGTGTTTTGAAGCGCCGTTCGAAGACGTGATCGGCTTCGGCCAGGGCCTTGTCAACATCGCCCTTCTTGATGATCTTGGAGGTGTAGACGTTGGTTTCGCCATGCACCTTCGGTGAGCCCTCTTCCAAGGCCTCCAGGGGATCGAATACGGGCTCCAGCGGTTCGTATTCGACCTTGATCTTGGCCAGGGCATCCAGCGCCTGCTGTTCCGTTTCGGCGGCCACCGCGGCGACACCGTCACCCATGTGACGAACCTTGTCATCGGCCAACAGGGGCTGGTCCTGGTAGGACGGCCCGAACGTGACAACGGGAATTTCCTTGCCGGTCAGGGTCGCCACCACGCCGGGCATCTTTTCGGCTTCGCTGACATCGATGCTGAGGATGTTCGCGTGGGCGTGTTCGCTGCGCAGTATTTTCGTGTGCAGCATGCCGGGAAAGGCCATGTCGTCGATATACATGGTTTTGCCGAGAACGTGCGGGCGGCTATCAGGGCGGGTGACACGTTGACCAACGGCCGGGGTCTGTTTGTTGACCTCCGGCGTCAGTGGGCGCAAACCCTTGCCAATGTCCGCAAAAACCGCCGGAACCGTGCCGTCGTCCGCGTGCCTCAAGGACTCCAGGGGTTTTTCTCGTTCTTTGACGTCTACTTTCGGGGCCATGGCTCAATCCTCTATGTCTTGAACTTTGCAATAAGCGTCAGGGCAATAAGCATCAGGCGGATTTGCGGTCGTCGTCGGACTGCCCGCTGATATCCATGATTGCCTGGATTATCTTCGTATAGCCGGTGCACCGGCAAAGATTACCAGATAAGGCTTCGCGAATCTCATATTCCGTCGGCGTCGCATTCTTGTCGAGAAGCGCCTTCGTGGAAATGATCATGCCCGGCGCGCAAAACCCGCACTGAAACGATGACTCTTGTTCAAACACCGCCTGCAGCGGGTGCAAGTGATCATAGTCACCGAGACCTTCAATGGTGACCACCTCGCGGCCATTCGCCTGAGCCGCCAGCATCAGGCAGGAATTGACCGACTGGCCATCGATCAGAACCGTGCATGCGCCGCAGTCACCGACGTCACAGCCCAGCTTCGAGCCGGTCAATTTCCAGTTCTCGCGCAACAGGCCGAGGAGCGTCGTCTCGGCGCCGACATCGGCCGACATTTCCTTGCCGTTGACTGTAATGGTGACGTCCATCGAACCACTTTCCCTTGTTAAATGCTTAGACCTGGGCGCGCTCGAGAGCTTCCACAAGAACCCGTTTGGTGCCGGCCCGGATCAGATCGAGCCGGTAGTCGGCGGAGGCGCGGAAATCGTTGATCGGTTTGGCTTCCGTCGCCGCCACGTCGCCGGCTTCGGCGAAAAGATCGTCGCTCGGCGCCTTGCCCTCCAGCAGGTTCTCGGCTTTCCGGGTGCGGATGACCGTCGGCGCCACGGCGCCCAGCGCAATGCGCACGTCGGCCATCTTTCCCGCGTTGAGATCAAGACTAGCGGCGGCGTTGACCAGCGCCAAGGCCTGGCCCTTGCGCAGGCCGAACTTGCGGAACGAACATCCCCGTCCCAGGCGTTCGCGGGGAATGATGATATCGACCAGCAATTCGTCGGGCTCAAGGGCGGTCTTGCGCGGACCGACGAAAAATTCCGTCAAAGGCATGGCCCTGTGGCCGCCGGGGCCGGCAACCGTGACGACCGCGTCAAGGGCGACCAGAACCGGACCGCTGTCCATGGACGGCACGCAGGTGACAAGATTTCCGCCCAACGTGCCCAAATTCCGGGTTTGCACCGCGCCGATGGTCAGCGCCGCTTCCTGCATGGCGGGCGCGTGTTCCGCCACCAGGTCCGAATCCATGATTTCCGTGTGGGTCACGGCACTGCCGATGCGCAACCCCTGATCGGTCAGATCGATGCCCCGAAACTCGGAAATCGACGACACATCAACGACGATTTTTGGAACCTGCGTGGTGTGCTTCAGATCGACCAGATAGTCGGTGCCGCCGGCAAGCAACCGGGCGTTGACGCCGTTCTCGGCCAAAATGGCGACCGCTTCGTCGGCGGTGCCCGGTGCAACATATTCAAAAGGCTTCAACTTCGATCCCTCGTTGTCCTAAGTCGTCCCACGTCTCACTGGTGGCGGCCTGTTCGCCGATAATCCAGGGCAACGAAACAACGCAGCGGGAAAAACCTGTCCAGAAGTCTTCCCGCGGCGCCGCTGACAACTCATCATCAACACACAGATTGGTTCGCGTTGCCTTATTTCAAGCCCTGCGCCTTCACGTGCCAATGACCGCCTCAGGCCACCTTGGCCATGGTATCGTTGGCAATCGTCTTGAATTCCTCGACCGTCAACAGCCGCTTATGCTCCAGCCCGGAGGCCTTGACGCCGGCAAGAATTGCCGCGGCTTGTTCCTCATTGGCCTTAATCTGCAACCGCTCAAGCCAGATGTTGATGGTGTCGATACCGCTGCCCTTGCCAATGACAACATCGGCCGGCGGCTGACCGACGAATTCCGGCTTGAACGGAAACAGTTCGGTCTGATGTTCCGTGCCGCAGTTCTTGAACCAGTTGGCGATGATACCGGATTCGACCTGGAACAATTGATCACCAACGACCGAGCGGTTCGACGGCACATCGACGCCGGCAATCTCCTGAACCAGCTTCGACAGGGGATACAATTTGTCGTAGTTGAGACCGATGTCCTTGCCATACATGGTCAGCAAGGCCATGGCGACGTCTTCCGTCGGCGCATTGCCGGCCCGTTCGCCAAGCCCCAGAACCGTCGAATGGACAACCTCGGCGCCTTCCGCCAAGGCCATGATCGTGTTGGCGACGCCCATCCCGAAGTCCTGGTGGAAATGCGTCTCAAGCCTGGTTTTGACGCGTTTTTTCACCTGGCGGACGAAATACTGCATGGCATGCGGCGACAGCACGCCGAACGTGTCAACCAGCGCCAGGGCATCCATGTGGCCTTCATCGGCAACCTTGAGGATCAGGTCCATCACCCAGTCGATGTCCGAGCGCGAGAAGTCGATCGGGAAGAACACCACCTCCAGGCCCTTTTCGTGAGCGTAAGCGGTTGCTTCGATGGACAGATCGACGGCCTTTTCCAGCGGCCACTTGTAGGCGTGCTCGATCAGGTGGGTGCTGGCCGGCACTTCCATGATCAGGCCCTTGACGCCACAGTCCACGGAGGCATCGATATCGTTTTTCATGCATCGGCAGAAGGAATAAATCTCCGGGCCCAGATCGCGTTTGTTGATTTCATAAATGGCCTTGAAATCATCCTTCGAAACCGCCGGCAGCCCGGCCTCGATCCGATGAATGCCGGCCTCGGCCAGGCCCTCGGCGATCCGGATCTTGTCATCGACGTTGAAGGTGATACCCGTCTGCTGCTCGCCGTCGCGCAGCGTTACATCATGGATTTTGATGTTGTCGGCAAATTTGAAGTCCGACATGACTTCGTCGACAAAATTCCACGAACTGGTGAACCAGTTATCTGTTTCCCAAGGTTGATCGGTCATGACAGGTAGCTCCTGATCTCAGCAAAATGACAATGGAAGTGCATATCCAGAAGGCGGACAAACTATGCATCATTACAAACCACTATTGTGCGCCTCCGCAACCAAAGACTTAAGGCATGGGGCTGTGAAACTAAAATTCCAATTTTGCCTATGCCAATGAATAATTAGCATGAAAATGAGGCCTGGAGTGTCTTGCCTTCGTTTTTCCCATGCTGCTAGGCTTGCCGCAACGAATGATAGGGCGTGTCCCTGAACCATTCCTCACGAATAATCATTTTGACACCCAAAACAGGGGGAGAACATGAGGTACGGAACCGCAAACTTCGGCATGATTGGCACCGACTACCAGGAAAAGGTGAACTGGGACCGGCTCCGTAAATATCGGCTTGAGAACGCCCGGGCGCGGATGAAAGCCCATGGCCTCGGCGCCATGCTCTGCATGTACGACGAAAACTGCCGTTACATCACGTCGACCCTGACGCCGGGCTGGAACCGGCTGAAGCCCGGCCTGCGCTACGCTTTGCTGTGCGGTGACGGTGCCCCGGTTTTGTTTGAACAGGGTGATATCGGCGTTCAAATTCAGCGCCATTCCCCCTGGATTCCGGAAGAAAACATCCGCTATTCCTACGCCTGGATCAAAGGCGCGGCCGGCAGCGCGTCAAAACAGCAGGTGACCAAGTTCACCAACGCCATTCTCGAAGAAATGAAG
The DNA here is from genome assembly GCA_964595005.1 of uncultured Magnetovibrio sp. Taxonomy (GTDB): domain Bacteria; phylum Pseudomonadota; class Alphaproteobacteria; order Rhodospirillales; family Casp-alpha2; genus UBA3470. The sequence continues at coordinate 15,061 of CAZQPC010000043.1, read as the reverse complement.
CGCTATGGTGTCGCCGGTGAGAAATTGGGTGTCGACTTCATCGACATCAACATGATCGGCGCCTTCGAAGATGCCGGCATCAACTGGGTCGACGGCATGACGGCGATGATGGAAGCCCGCGCCATCAAGAATGTCGACGAACAGGAATGCATGCGCATCGTCGCCGCCATCGGCGACGCGGCGCACTGGGAATGCATGAAGTTCCTGAAGCCCGGCATCACCGAAAACCAGGTGACCGCGCATATCATGGAATACCTCTACAACATCCCGGGCATGGAAGACGTGGAAGACGTGATCGTGTCGTCCGGCCCCAACACCTGGCCGAACTGGCGGAATTTCACCGACCGCATTATCCAGCCGGGCGACATTGTCTTTATGGACCTCGCGGCGCTGACGTGGAACGGCTACAAGTCGTGCTACTACCGCACCTACTGCGTTGGCCGTCAGCCGACCCAGGAAATGAACGACACCTACGAGGAAGCACACAAGTGGCTGTTCGATTCCATTAACGCGGTGAAGGTCGGCACCACGACCCGGGAAATCGCCGAGCAATGGCCGTCGGCGAAGGAAGCCTGGGGCTACGACGAAGAAGATCAGGCGGCCGCCAACCTGTGGGGCCACGGCCTCGGCCTGGCCCAGTATGACCCGCCGGTGATCTCCCGCATTTGGTCCTTGGATCACCCGGTCGAAATCAAGCCGGGCATGGTCTTCGCGCTGGAAACCCAGCACGGCAAGACACATAAGTACGGTGTACGGATTGAGGAAATGCTGATTGTCCACGACGACGACGTGGAAATCATTTCCAACTTCCCGGTCGAAAAGATCACCGTCGTCGACCCCATGTAGGGGAATCCGGTTTGGGCGGCGGTAATACGCTGCCGCCCAACACCGAACCAAAGGAACATCATGAACGATTTTATCGTCTCTTTGAGCGACCCGGCAGCCGGTGACGCCGGCCGTTTCGGACCGAAAGCCGCCAACCAGGCGGCCTTGGCTCATTTGGGCCTGCCGACACCGGGCGGATTTTGCCTCAGTGCCGAGGCATATATGGCGCAGGTCGAGGCGCTTGGTCTGACCGAGGTGGCGGAGAAGGCCGTCACCCTGGAGTTCTTTGAGGCCCGTCCCTACATCTCGCAAATTCGCATCGCCATGTTCGATGAACCGATGATCGATGAGATCAAGCAGCCCCTGCTTGAGGCCTATCACGCGTTGACGGCCGAGGCAGGGAAATTGGTCGCCGTGCGTTCATCGTCGCTGATGGAAGATACCGAGGGATCATCCTTCGCCGGACAGTTCCAAACCTATCTGGGTATCGACAATGAGAAGGATTTTCTGACCACGGTGCAGGCCTGCTGGGGGGCCCTGTGGGCATCGCGGGCGCTGCGCTATATGGACGCCAAGAATATCCGGGCCATCGATACGGCCATGGCGGTTCTTGTCCAGCCGCTTATTCAGGCCACGGCGTCGGGCGGCGGCATCAGCCAGAGCGCCGACGGCGGCATGTCGGTGACGGCAACCTGGGGCCTTGGCGAAGCCATTGCCCAGGGCGAAGTGGTGCCCGACCGCTATGACCTGAACGCCGACGGCGAACACGTCGACACGGCAACCGGGCGCAAGGGCCACACCGTCCATTGTGCGCATCGTCATGAGGCGCCGACGACCGACGCGGTTGACAAAAAACGCGCTGCGGAACCGTGCCTGCTTCCGGTCCAGGCGGAAGAAATCGCCGCCATGATGAGAACCGCGGAAGGCTTGATCGGCGGTCCCGTGGAAATCGAATGGGCCATGGATGACACCGGCATCAAGTTGTTGCAGGCGCGGCCGTTGCATACGGAACCCGCGCCGGTCCCCGATCAGAAGTGGGACCGCCATCCCGGCATCAAGGGCCAACCGGCCGGCGTCGGCTGGGGCACGGGACGGGCCTGCGTGATCAGTTGCGAATGCGAACTTGGCCGCGTTGCCCTGGGCGACATCTTGGTCACCAAGGTCGCCGGCCCGGCCTTAAGCCAGGTGCTGCCCCGGGTTTCCGGCGTTGTCGCGGAACTTGGCGGCAGCACGTCGCATTTGGCCTCGCTGGCCCGCGAGCGCGGCATTCCCATGGTTCTCGGCGCCCTTGACGCAACCAATCAGATTCCCGACGGAAATCAGGTCGCGGTTGATGGCGTCAATGGCGTGGTCCGCTGGTTGCCGACCTGACGTTGCCAACGCTAATCCGTACTCAGAAGATCACGCAATGCTTCGACAAAGGCATTGGTAATTTGCGACCGTGTTTGTGCGGTCGGAAATAACAATCCGTATTCATAGCGAATTTTTGGCGTGAAGGGCTTGGCAACAACCTGCGCACCGTAGGCCGACGCAATGAATGAGTGGACGATCGAAACGCCCAGTCCCTTGGCGACCAGATTGGTCGCCAGCAACGTCGAGGGCGCCTCAACACTGAGAATACGGTGGACCCCCAAACGGCCAAACAATTCGTCCGTCTGGTAACGCAGTAGCGAACCGGCGTTCATGGATATAAACGGAAGGTCGGCCAGGTCTTCCGCGACAATCTCGGATTTGGCCGTGAGCGGGTGACCGATGGGCAGGACACAAACACCCGCAGCGGTGAACAGCGGCTCCACATCAATGCCCTGACGGTTGATCGGCAGGGTCGCGATACCGAAATCGAATTGCGCGCTTTCGACGCCTTCCTCGACATCGCGGCGGGTCCCCATTTCTACCGAAATCTTGATCTGCTTAAACTTCTTGCTGATCGCGGCAATGGTATCGGGCAACAGGCCGTAGGCCAGCGCCGGCATGGCGATAATCCTCAGCGCGCCGGTTTTCAAGGTGCGGATGTCGCGCGCCGTGGCCTTGATTTGATCAATGCCGGACAGCAGCTTCTTCACGTCAATATAAAAGTGCTGGCCTTCCGGCGTGATCCGTAAGCGGCCATGCTGGCGATCGAAAATGTTCAACCCCAGTTCGGATTCCAACTGCGCAATCAGCCGGCTGACTGCCGATTGGGTCAGCCCCAACAGATCGCCCGCCTGGGTCGTGGTACCGCTGGCGACAACGGCGCGCAGGGCCTCCAACTGTCTGATTTTCATCGTGGTGTATCCCAGAGTTCCAGCGACGCTAGGATACTCGCCACTCAATGGTTATGCAATACTGGTATATGGTGGGGGAAATTTCGAAGAAATTTTCATACTTCGATGGATGATGCGCCACCCCCTATCATTCACGACGATGCTCAACGGTTCGCGCATTCGGACGCCGTCGGCCCCACGTTCATCAATGGCTCAGCAGTAGGATTTCCTAAGGTACGATGCCAGGCACACCCAGTTCGGCCGCCAGCGCCTCAAGTTTTTCAAATAGCACTGCGTGGATGGGAATACCGCTGCGGCGGCGTTCTGTGCGAACCGCGTGGGCATGTTCGCCGGGAATGCGGATCGCGTCGACACCCGGCATGGTCGGCGAGGCATGCAACTGGCGGATCACCTCGTCAACCTGGCGCTTGAACTGATCGACGTCGGCGAAGGCCTGCACATTCAGGGCAATAATCATTTGCCCGGTATTCGTCACCGAGGTGTCATCGGCGTTGAAATCGACGACATCCTTGCCAAACGCCGCACCGTTCAATGTGCCGGCCAAAAGGCCGAAGACAAGGGCCAGCCCGTATCCCTTGGCGCCGCCGATCGGCAAAAGGAAACCATCGTCAGCACGCTTTGGATCGGTCAGGGAATTGCCCAGGGCATCGATCATCCAGCCTTCCGGCATCATTTCACCGCGCTGCGCCTTGGTCTTCACCTTGCCGTAGGCGGCCACCGTGGTCGCCATGTCCAGCGCCACCGGCGGCTCATCCATGGCCGGGATGGCAACGGCGATGGGGTTGGTGCTGAGCAGCATCTCGGTGCCGCCCCAGGGCGGCAGATGATTGGCATTGCCGACCGCCATGTAGATGCCGATCATGTCGCGGGCCAGCGCCATGCGGGCGTAGGTGCCGGCGGGTCCCGCATGATTGCTGTTGCGGGTTCCGACCCAGGCGACACCTGTCTCCGCCGCCTTATCCATGGCCAGTTCGACGGCATGTTTGACCGTCAAATGGCCAAGCCCGTTGCCGCCGTCGATCAGCGCCGTCGCCGACGTTTCCCGGACCGTGGTGATGTCCGCCCTCGCCGCCATGCCGCCGGCCTGAATGCGACGCACATACTGGGGCAGGCGGAACACGCCGTGCCCGTCGGATCCGTTGACATCGGCTTCGCTCATGATCGCGCCGACGGTGGCGGCGTCATCGGCACCGACGCCGGCCGCGCGAAGACATCGGGCGATAAATGCGGCCAAATCTTCGGCTGTGGCTTTCACGGTGCTATCGGGCATAGGGCTTAATCCAAAAGTGAAATGATTTCTGCGCCGAACCGCTGGCGCTGCGCTTCGATCAAGGGCGCGACGGCGGCGGAAAACTCACCGCGCTCGGCATCACTCAATTCGACGATGTCGACATCCGTACCGGCCAGCTTGCCCATCATCTCATCATCCTCGGCGCCGGCCAACTGACGTTGCGTTTTCGTGGCCGCAACAATGGCTTCACGCATGTCATTGGACCATGATCGGTAAGCTTCGGCATTGCACAGCAAGACCGCCGCCCCGAAAAAGTGCGACGACAGGGTAATATGGCGGTGTTTTTCGTGGATGCCGAAATTATAGGTATTGGTCAGGGGGTTTTCCTGGGCGGTGACGGAACCGTCTTCAATGCCGGCAATCAGGTCTTTGACGTCCAAGGGCACAGGGTCGAAACCAAGTGTGCGGAAGACCTCTTGGTGGAGATCGCTGAACAGGGTGCGAATGCGTAATCCCTGGCAATCGGCGGGCCGGCGGATCGGCCTGACACCATTGGAAAAATGCCGAAACCCGTTGTCCCAGAAGGCCAAAAGCCGATAGCCCGTATTCGCCGCAATCAGTTCGGCCAGATGCGCCCCCAGAGGCCCATCAAGAACGCCGTAGGTTTTCCGCCTGTCGTCGAAGGTGAACGGCAGATCCAGCAGCGCCATCTCCGGCACCCGCTCAGCCAGATAGCTGGCGGAGAAATAACAGAGATCGAGACGGCCATCTTCGACCATATCCAGCAAGTCCTTGGCCATGTGGCCCTGGTCGATAACGTTCGCGGTCAGATTAAAGTTGACGGCGTCGCCCAGGGCGCCGGTCAGATGACGGCCGAAAGCTTCGGCGCTCCGTGTGTGGACCGAAGCTGGCCCCTGATACCCGCCGAACCGGATACGCGCGGCTTCGGGATCCGTCATTTCTTTGTATCCGTTCGGCTTGTCGATAACCCCGGCCGGTCACGCAATCTGGCCATTAATGAGGCCTGATCGGAAAATGGTTCCGCCTCCATGGGCCAGCGGTTGATCAGCGGCCGCATGAAATCGGGATGAAACAAGCCGCGCATCTCGTGTTGAAACTTAAAAATGGCGGCGCCCGTATCGGGCTCCAAAATCTGATTGAAGAAGAACGTCTGTTCCAAGGCGTCACCCATGTGGCTGCCGTGAGAGATTAACGTGTCGCGCAGCGCGTTATAGCGGGTTGTGTAGAGGGCGACATGAAAACTGTGGGTCTCATAGGATTCACACAGACGTTCACGGTACCGCAACTGCTGGTAAGCCCCGACCGTAACCACGGCGGTCGGTTCTCCCTCAAGCTCGTCGACCTCCGCCGGGCAGTCCATGATCTGACGGTAAAACGCGGCAATCGCATCAACGCTTCCGGGCGGCACCGGAACGTCCACGTAGGCAATCCCAAGCGGCCGCAGGAATGGCAGGGTTCCAACAGCGTGAAGGTTCAACGCAATGCCGAAAGGGCTGATCACCGAAAGGGAACCGCCGTGTTCAGTCATCTGGTAGGGCGTGGCATCGAACTTTCCGAGGGACTGCAGCCGTTGCAGCCGATCCCTGATCCCATCCAAGTCCGGGACAACCAGGCCAATTTGACCCGCAAAGGGCGGCGTCGGGTGGCCTCGCCGGGACAGATGAAACTGCTGCAAGCCGACATTGACGCCCATGTTTGTTTCGTCGGCGCGTTTATAGGGATCTCGGGTTAACCCAAGCCCTGCCATGAAGAAGACGGTCGCCATGTCATGGTCATCGACCTCAAAGTTGACATGTTCCAGGTGGATGAGGTTACCGGCTTCGGGAAACGACGGATCGGCCATCAGGCGCCTTCCTCCATTGTTGTCCGAACCGAAACCCGGCCAGCTTAATCGGCTCTCGCCCTTTTAGGCGACCTTGCCCAGCGTCGCCGGGTCGCCGTTCAGCGGCAGGCTGACCGGTTCACCCCGTTCGGCGGAGAGATCGGCGGCGATGTAGACCGACATCACCTGGCGGGCCTGTTCGGGGGTCACCAAGACGGGTGTGTCGTTGGCCACGGCAGCGACAAAATGATTGGTCTCCGCCTCCATGGGGCCCGCATAGACATGATTGACCTTTTCGCCGGGCATGGACGACATGGGGAAATCGATGCCGCCGTCCATGCGTGAGCGAATGACGTCCTTGTGGGTATCGTCGATCAAAAGGGCGCCTTCGGAGCCGACAATCTCAATCCAGGTGGTCGAAAAATTCGGATATGCCGGTGGGAAAATCCACCCCGCCCCGATGGTGAACACCGTACCGTCATCCATGGTGATCATGATCCACTGGCAGTCCTCGACCCCATGGGTCGGGCGCATCACCTTGTTGACGACTTGTGAATAGACTTTCACCGGTTTTGCCGGCTCCAGGCACCAGAGCACAAAATCGATGTCGTGGGTGGCCTCCATGGCGGCCGGCGACAGCTTGATCCGCCCGCCGATCTTGTTGCCCAGGCTGCGGGTGATATGGCGGCTGACCAGGGCGCTGACCGGGGTGCCCAGCGAGCCGTCTTCGAAACTGCGCTTCACGTAGGCATATTTCGGGTTGAAGCGCTGGGAATAGCCGATCGTGAACTTCAGGTTCCTTTCCGCCGCCAGGGCGACCAGTTCGTCGGCCTCGGCCAACGTCAGGGCCAGCGGTTTTTCCATGAACACGTGCTTGCCGGCCAGCATGCTTTCCTTGGCCATCGGGTAGTGGGTTGTTTCCGGGGTTGCCGAAACGACAATGGCATCAATGGACTCGTTGGCCAGCAGTTCACGGTAATCGCCGGTCGCCGTCGCGGGGTTTGTCTGAGCTTTCACTTCCGCCAGGCGGTCCGGGTCGATCTCGGCGATGTGCAGCTCATCCACATAGGGATTGGCAGCACTGGTGACGGCCCGGATGCCGCCGCACCAACCGGTGCCGATGATGCCCATATTGAAACGATTCATAGTGTGATTTCCCAACCTAGCTTTTCGCCGCAAAGCCGGCGCAAGCAATTACATGCGACAACCAAGGTCTCTTGATCCTGTCTCAAGCCCCAGAAGTTACCCGCAACGAACCTATGATGAAAAATTCATTATCCGCCTTCAGGTATACAGATATTTCATATTGAGCGCGTGGCTATCCGCCCGGTGGTGACCGGCTGGCGACAAGCTCGGTGGCTGACAATGCATGACGGTGCTCTTTAGTCGTCTCCGCCGGCAGCCGCCACGGCCTCAATAGCCTGCAACACTTTCGGCGGCGACAGGGGCAGCGCGCTCATGGTCGTACCGACGGCATTTTCCACCGCATTGGTGACGGCCGCGGGGGCCGGCACCAGGGGCGGCTCACCGACGCCGCGTACCCCGTAGGGATGGTTGGGGTTCGGCACCTCGACCAGCACCGCATCGATCATCGGCACGTCGGAGGCGACCGGCATGCGGTAATCCAAAAAGCCGGTGTTCAACAGGCGTGCGTTTTCGTCGTAAATATACTCCTCGTTCAGGGCCCAGCCGATCCCCTGCACGGCGCCGCCCTGGATTTGCCCTTCCACGTAATCGGGCGAGATTGCCCGGCCGACGTCCTGCACCACGGTGTAGCGCTTCGGTGAGACGAAGCCGGTTTCCGGATCAACCTCGACGTCGACCATTTGCGCGGAGAAGGCAGCCCCGGCGCCGCCGGCGTTGATTTCGGAATGACCGGCGATGGGGCCGCCCATCTTGGTCGCCATGCCGGCCAGTTCCTTGAGGCTCAAGGCCTTGATGCCGTCGCCAGCCGATGGTGCCGGCACGGCCTGGCCGGCCTCCCAACTGATGTCTTCAACGGCGATCTCCCATTTTTTCGCCGCCAGCGCGCATAGCTTGTCGATCACCTCACGGGTCGCGTAGACCACGGCCATGCCGGTGGCATAGGTGGTCCGGCTGCCGGCCGTCAGATGGCTGTAGGGCAGCGATCCCGTGTCGGCGACAATCGGCTTGATCAGTTCGATATCAATGCCCAGTTCCTCCGCAGCCATGGCCCGCATGGACGACCGTGAACCGCCGATATCGGGGTTACCGGTAGCAACGCTCAGCGTGCCGTCGTCTTGAAGAATGCATGTGACGCTACTCAGGCCGCCGCCGTGCATCCAGTACCCCAAGGCGACGCCGCGGCCCTGGTTCGGTCCCAGTGGCGCCGAATAGTGATCGTGCTTTTTCAGGGTTTCGAGCACGTCAATCAGGCCAATGCGGCCGTATTTCGTCCCCATCAGGCTTTCATCGCCGTCGCTGACGGCGTTTTTCAGGCGCAGGTCGATGGCGTCCATGCCCAACCGCTGGGCCAGTTCATTGATCGCCCCTTCGGCGGCGAAACACGCCATCGGCGCACCCGGTGCGCGGTATGCCGCCACCTTCGGCCGGTTGACGCATACGTCGTAGCTGTCGACCTTGATATTGGGGATCGTATAGGACGAGAAAAACGTTTCCACGGCGCGGCCGATGGGCGAGCCCTTGAAGGCGCCGGCCTGGTAATGAACGGACGCCTCCGCAGCGGTAATGGTACCGTCCTTCTTGGCGCCCATGCGGATATGGGTATGGCTGCCCATGGTCGGGCCCGAGGCCCGGAAAACCTCCGAACGCGTCATCACCATGCGCACCGGCCGGCCGGTCATTTGCGACAGCCGGATCGCCACGGGCTCGCCGTAGACGGTGTTTTTGCCGCCAAAGCCGCCGCCGATTTCGGATGCCGTCACCCGGATCATCGCCATATCCATTTTCAACAATCTGGCGCACAGCATGCGGATGACGAAATGTCCCTGGGTCGTCGTCCACATTTCGATGGCGCCGTCTTCCGACGCCGTGGCGATGCAGGCCAGCGGTTCGATATACCCCTGGTGCACGGGCTCGGATGTGAACTCGCGCTCAACAATGACGTCGGCTTCGGCGAAGCCTTTTCCGATGTCGCCACGCGCCCCCGAAATCACCCGGAACACGTTCGACGGTTTCTCCGGTTCCGGCTCAACACCGAAGGTGTATTGGTGGTCGTGCAGAACCGGCGCGTCCGGCCCCGCCGCCACCAGCGGATCGAGAACATGGGGCAGAACCTCGTAGTCGACTTCAATCAACTTCACGGCCTGGCGCGCGATCGCCTCGCTGGTTGCCGCCACGGCGGCCACGGCATGGCCGTCATAGAGCACCTTTTCACGCGCCATGACGTTGCGCGAGATATCATGCAAATCGTTGATGATCGGCGGATAGGGCGGTTCCGACAGGGGATGGTCGGGAATTGCGGCGCTGGTGATCACCGCCTTGACACCCGTCAGGGCTTCGGCCTTTGAGGTATCGATGGAGAGAATTTTTGCGTGCGCGTGCGGACTGCGCAGGATTTTCGCATGCAGCATGCCCGGCACGATCATGTCGTCGCCGTAGCGGGCCCGGCCGGTGACCTTGTCGACACCGTCGGGCCGCCGCGTGCGCTTGCCAACCCATTTGTAGTTGGTCCTGGTTTCGTTGTTCATGATCCGCTCGCCCTCATTTCCGCCGCCGCGTCGAGCACGGCCCGCACAATCTTGTCATAGCCGGTACATCGGCAAAGGTTGCCGGCCAGACCGAAGCGGACTTCCGTTTCGGTGGGGTCCGGGTTCTTCTCCAAGAATGCCTTCGCCATGTTGAGAATACCCGGCGTGCACACACCGCATTGCAGGGCCGCATGGTCGAGGAATTTTTGCTGCAGAGGATGCATGTCGCCGCCCTTGGCCATGCCCTCGACGGTCTCAACCTCCGCGCCGGCAACTTCCACGCCCAGAACCAGGCAGGCATTTACCGGGCGGCCGTTGTAGATCACCGTGCAGGCCCCGCAATCGCCGGTGCCGCATCCGTTTTTAGTGCCCGTCATCTGCAATTCGCCGCGCAGGACATCCAAAAGCGTTTGTTCCGCCGTGCAGGTGAAATCGACCTCGTCGCCGTTGACGGTTGCCGTGATCAAATGTTTTTTCATCGGTTTGCCTCCGCGCGCTGCCAAGCGATTTTCGCCGCCCGGCCGGCCAAGACACCGGCGACCTTGGTGCGGAAATCGATGGTGCCGCGTTTGTCGTCAATGGGTGAGCAGGTGTCGCTGGCGGCACTGACCAGAGCGTCCAGCACCTGTTCATCAAGCCGGTTGCCAACCAGGATGTCGGCGGCCGCTTTAACCAACCGCACGGTCGGCGCCACCGCGCCAAGGGCCAGGCGGGCCTGGGCACAGGTGCCGTCCCCGGCCAAGGTCAGCGAGACCCCGGCGCCGACCACGGCAATGTCCATTTCCGTACGCGGGATGAACCGCAGGTAGGCATCGCCGGACCCGGCCGGCGGTTTCGGCAGCACCAATGAGACCACGAACTCACCCGCCGCCAGGGCCGTCTGTCCCGGACCCGTCAGTAATTCCGACACCGGTAACTCCCGGCTGCCGTCGGGGCCGGCAATGACCGCCCGCGCCGCTGCCGCGACCAGGGCCGGAACGCTGTCCGCCGCCGGCGATGCGTTGCAGAGATTGCCGCCGATGGTGGCGCGGCCCTGCACCTGTTCCGAGCCAATCAGTTCCACGGCTTCCACGACACCGGGCCAAAGCGTCTTAAGGGCCTCATGTTCCCCCAGTTCGGCGCCGGTCACCGCGGCGCCGATCCGCACATCATCGGCGCCGATGGAAATCTGCCGCGCTTCATCGATCTTCTTGATATCGACCAACAGGGTCGGTTCAATCATTTCTTCTTTCATCTGCACCAGGAGGTCCGTGCCTCCGGCGAATATCCTGGTGCCGGCGTCGCCGCCGGCCAACAGGGCGACGGCGGCTTCCACTGTTTCAGGTGCTTGGTAAATGAGTTGGCTCACGGTTCTAAAGGCTCCCTCTGGCGAAACGGCGTAAATTTCCTGGTTGGACGTCATGGCTCGCGCAAAATCGCCGGTCACATTAACCGCATACGTTCGGTATAGAAACGATCAATTCCGGCGTCGCCGCAACGATGCCATCGACCCTACCCGCTGAAGGAATTATCGGGCCGATTGGGCTGTTCGCCCTATCCCACCTTGACCAACAATCCGCCATCCACGGGAAGCAACGCCCCGGTGATGTAGGCGGCTTCGTCGGAGGCCAGGAACAAGGCGGCGTTGGCCACGTCCCAGGCCGTTCCCATGCGCCCACCCAGCGGCACCTGGGCGTCGCGTTCGGCGCGCACCACGGCGCGTTCGACGCCGTGTTCCCGGGCCCGGCGCTCAATGGCCATGGGGGTATCCATGAGGCCCGGCAAAATGGCGTTGACCCGCACCCCGAACGACGCGTTTTCGAACGCCATGTGCTGGGTCATGGTGTTGATGGCGCCCTTCGACGTTTTGTAGGTGATGGTCTGGCGGCCGGCCAGGGACGAGGTTGATGAAATGTTGATGATGGCCCCCGATCCCTGGCCGCGCATCACTGGCAGGACATGCTTGCAGGTCATGAACATGCCTTTCAGGTTCATCTCCATCAGTTCGTCCCACATGTCTATGGGCATCTCGGTGGTGTCACGATCGCCGCGTGAGCGGCCCACATTGTTGTGCAGGATATCAATGCGCCCGCAGCGCTCGACGCAGGTGTCGGCAATTTTGCGGCAGTCCTCCTCAACCGTGATGTCGGCGGCCAGCACCGAGGCGCGGCCGCCTTCGGCCTCGATCATAGTCAGCGTATCCGAGGCCCAATCCTCGTTGACGTCGACGACCAGAACCTCGGCGCCTTCCTGGGCGAAACGCAGCGCCGTGGCGCGGCCGTTGCCGGGCGTCTCGCCGGGCTGCTGGCCGGCGCCGACGACGATGGCGGTTTTTCCTGCAAGTCTCATGGGCCGATCCCTTCATTTTCCGGTGACGAAGTCATGCCGACATTGCCACGCCTTGACACCACATGGATAGTGTCATCGGACAAGAACGGGAGAAACGCATGAGCAGCGAGACATTCGACGCCGGCATGAAGACCCGCCGCGAGGTTCTTGGTGACGAACACGTCGACCGGTCCCTGGCCCAGGCCGATGAGCTGACCCGGCCGCTTCAGGATCTGGTGGTGGAATATGGCTGGGGCGCCGTGTTGGCCCGGCCCGGTCTCGACCGCCGCACCCGCAGCCTGATCAACATCGGCATGCTGACCGCCTTGAACCGGCCGCACGAACTGAGCGTGCATCTGAAAGGCGCCATCAACAACGGCTGTTCGCGCGACGAAATCGTCGAGGCGGCCCTGCAGACCGCCGTCTATTGCGGCATGCCGGCGGCGCTCGACACGATGCGCCACGTCAAACAACTGTTTGATGATCTGGACAAGGCGGGCTGATGGTTCAACTTTCCGTTCTTGATCAGTCGACCGCGGCCATGGGCCAGCCGGAAGATCAGGCCATCCGCGACACCATCGAACTGGCCGGCCTTTGCGAAGCACTGGGGTATCGCCGGTTTTGGGTGTCTGAGCATCACAATCATCCGACCATCCTGGGCACGGCGCCGGAAATTGTCATGGCCGCCATCGGCCAGGCAACGACAAGCATCCGGATCGGCAGCGCCGGCGTCATGCTGCCCCATTACGCGCCCCTGAAAGTGGCCGAGCAGTTTCGGGTCTTAGACGCCATTGCACCGGGGCGCATCGATCTGGGCCTTGGCCGGGCGCCGGGGTCCGACGGCATGACGGCACACGCCCTCAACCCCAACGCCCAGCAGGACGCCGAACATTTTCCCGCCAACGTCCGTGATCTTTCCGCCTGGGTATCCGGTCAACCGCTGATCGACGGACATCCGTTCGGCGAACTGACGGCGCACCCCAGAAGCGCCACGTCGCCGGAAATTTGGATGCTGGGCACATCGGATTACGGCGCCCAGGTGGCGGCGCATTTCGGCATTCCCTATTGTTTCGCGCATTTCATCACCGATGGGCGCGGCGTTGAGAGGGCCCTGGAGATTTACCGGGAAACCTATAAACCCAGCGAACGCCACCCGAGGCCGCAGGCCAACGTCTGTGTCTGGGCCCTGGCGGCGGAATCCGATGCCGAAGCGGAACGGCTGTTCTCATCGCGCGCGCATTGGAAACTGGCCCGCGAACGCGGCGACCTCCGCGCCGTCGAGGCGCCCGAGGCCATTGCCGACTACCCCTACACCGATGGCGAGCGCCTGCGCATGGCGCAATTGAAGGAGACGGCGCTTTACGGATCGGCGGCGCGGGTCGCCTCGGATTTACAAACACTTGCCGACGGCTACGGGATCGATGAAATCGTCGTCCTGACCTGGACCTTCGACCAGGCGGACCGGCGGCGATCCTATGAGCTGTTGGCGGCGGCCTCCGACCTTGCCGGGCAGCCCTAATCGAACGCCGCCGGTTTGCCGGTCAACAGGGACGATCAGCATTTGAAACGCCGCCGGCTGGGACTCGCGCCGCGCCGTCTGCTAAAGATGACCTGACCGGTCGCGCCAAGGAATTTCACCATCACACCGGTCTCATCGATACGGAGCGCCGAGCTGGTTGAGCGGGCGGCCGGCGGCAGCGGAGCGGAAAAACGTGAGCTTTGAAAAGCCTTATGAAGGTCTGAAGGTTGTCGATCTGAGCCAGGGCGTGGCCGGGCCCTATTGCGCCATGCTGTTGGCGCGCCACGGCGCCGAGGTCATCAAGGTCGAACCGCTGGACGGCGATTGGGCCCGCCAACTGGTCCCCGCCTACGGTGATAACACGGCCTTTTCCGTGACCGCCAACCTGGGCAAGCGGGGCATCGCCGTCGATTTGAAAACCGATGCCGGACGCGAAATCGTGGAGCGGCTGTTGCCCGACGCCGACGTGTTCCTGGAAGGCTTCCGGCCGGGCGTCATCGACCGCCTGGGGTTCTCCTACGACCGGCTGGCGGAGATCAACACAACGCTGATCTATGTCTCCGTCTCGGGCTTCGGCCAAACCGGCCCTTTGCGCGACAAGCCGGCCATGGATCCGGTGTTGCAGGCGTTCACCGGGTTTCTTTCGGAAAACAAGGGCCCCGACGAAATTCCGCACCGCTCTCCGGTGATCATCAACGACATGGCGACGGCGCTTTACGCGCATCAGGCCATGGCGGCGGCGCTCTATGCGCGGCGTGATGAGGCGCGCGGCCGGCGCATCGATATCTCGCTCATGGCGGCGGCCGCCAACCTGCAGTCCGTGCGGCTGATGAGCGGCTACCGCGACGGCATGTTCAAGTCCAGCATGGTGCCCAATGGAACCTTCGCCACCAGCGACGGCTGGATTCAAATTCTGGTTCTCAAGGATGGCGATTTTCTCAGTTTCTGCGATGCGCTGGCACAACCCTTATGGGCCGATGATCCACGGTTCAAAACGGCCGCTGACCGGCTCGCCAATGGTGATCAGCTGATCGAGCTGATCCGCGAAGTGATGGCGGCCAAGCCGTCCGAATACTGGCGCCGGCGCCTGACCGAGGCGGGCCTGCAAAATGAGGTCGTGCAAACCTACCGGCAATTCGTCGACCATCCCCACGTCACCGAAAGCGGGCTCATCTCCCGACTGGTGCAGCCCGGTGCCGATGATCCCTGGGCCGTGCCGAACGTTCCCGGCACACCGCGGATGGAGCCCGGCGCCCCCGATGCCATTGCCCCCCGGGTCGGCCAGCACACCCGCGAGGTCATGTTGGAATTGGGCTACACGGCTGGCGAAGTGGACCGCCTGGCGTCACAGGCAGTGGTCGGCGTTTAGCGGCATCGGCGAAAGCCGGCGCCGTCTTAGGA
>CAZQPC010000042.1:0-20859 GCA_964595005.1 uncultured Magnetovibrio sp. | reverse complement strand
TCGGGATGCGGGCCCTCAGCGCCGCTCCGGTGGCGAACTGGATGAGCCTGAGGACGGCCGGATGTAGGGGGTCGAACAGGTGCGCCACGTGCTCGTTGGCACGGTCCGTGGCCAAGGTGTACATGGTCAGGTCGTTCGACCCGATGGCGAAGAAATCACTGGCCCGGGCCAGCGCGTCAGCGGCCAAGGCGGCGCCCGGCACTTCGATCATGACGCCTAAGGGCGGCAGGGGATCGGGCAACGCCACCTTGCGGCGTTTGAGGCGCGCCGCCGATTTGTTGAGAAGCTCGCGCGCCTTGATGACCTCCGAGGTGGTCGAAACCATGGGCAGCAATATGCGCACCGGGCCGTGATTGGCGGCCCGAAGCATGGCCCGGAACTGGGTCTCCAGGATCTCCGTTTCCATCAACGCCAAGCGGATGCCGCGCAGGCCGAGGGCAGAGGTGGCCGAGTCGCCGACACCGCCGGTGACGATGTCCGCCGGTTTGTCGGCGCCGACATCGAGACTGCGGATGGTCACGGTCTTGCCGCCCATGGCCTCCACCATGGCACGGAAGACGAGATATTGCTCATCTTCCGTCGGCAGGGCGTCGCGGTTCATGAACAGAAATTCGCTGCGCAGCAGGCCGATGCCCTGGGCCCCGGCCTGATCGACCATGGGCATCTCCATGGGCAAATCGACGTTGGCATGTAAAACATATTCGGCGCCGTCGCGGCTGCGCGCGGGTTGTTCTCGCAGCCGGTTCAGGCGCCGCGCCTCGCGCCGCAATTTGTCGCGCCGCCGCTGGTAGGCGTTGAGGGTTTTTTGGGTCGGCGTGACAACGATCCGCCCGGTCTTGCCATCGACGATGACCGTGTCTCCGGGGTGCACGTGGCGCAGCAGATCGGGTACGCCGAGCACCGTCGGCAGACCAAGGGCGCGGGCCATGATGGCCGTGTGCCCCTCCGCCCCGCCCAACGACGAGACGGCGCCGACGACGATGCTGGGGTCGATTTGCGCCATATCGGCCGGCGTCAGCTGATCGGTGATGACGATGCTGCCCTTCGGCGCCGTGGAAAAAGCCTTCAGGGGGCGCCGGGTGAGGTTCCGGATGACCCGGTTGCCAACCTCGCGGATATCGTCCAACCGGGCCGCGATATAGGCGTCGTCCATGGCTTCGAAAGTTTCGGCAATCTCCAATATTTCGTGCTGAACGGCGGCTTCCGCGTTGACCCGCTCGTGACCGATGCGTGCCGCGGCACCGCGCACCAGGCGGGAATCGCTGAGCATTTGCATGTAGGCTTCCAGCAGGAACCCCAATTCTTCCGACGCCGTGCCCGGCATCGCCTTGGCCCGGTTCTGAAGGCGTCGCACCTGCCGCCTGGCCAGTTCAACGGCCTTCTCCAGGCGGGCTTCCTCGGCCGCCACGTCGGCCTTGCGGATGGCGTGTTCGGGAATTTCCAGGCCGCCGGTCTCACGCACATAGGCGATGCCGGTGGCGATGCCGGGCGCCACTCCAAGACCCTTATATTGCCGTTCTTCCGTCATCCTTCTCAGCCGTCAATCTTCTTCAAATTTATCATCGATGAGCGCGCAAATGGCATCCAGGGCTGCTGCTGCATCGGTGCCGCTGGCGGCCAGCGCGATCTCTGTCCCCGGACTGGCGGCCAGCATCATCAGCCCCATGATCGAAGATCCCGAAACGCTTTGCCCACCGCGCGAAACTGTAATATCCGCTTCGAACCCGCCGGCAATTTGAGCGAATTTTGCCGCCGCCCTGGCATGCAGTCCACGTTTGTTCCGGATCGTCGCGGCGCGCTCGACCGTGGTCACGAATCGTCCTGCGCCAGCAGTTGTGACGCAATGTTGATATACTTGCGCCCGGCTTCCTGGGCGCTGGCGACAGCCTCGGCCAAGGGCAAGTTGTCGCGCACGGAAGCCAGTTTTATCAACATCGGCAGATTGACCCCGGCGATCACTTCGACATTGGCGTTGTCCATGACCGAGATCGCCAGGTTCGATGGCGTGCCGCCGAACATATCGGTGAGCAGCACGACACCGTTGCCGTCGTCGACCTTTTCCGCGGAATTAAGAATCTCGCCGCGCCGCTGTTCCATGTCGTCATCAGGCCCAATGCAAACCGACGTCAAGTTGGCCTGCGGACCGACAACATGTTCCAGGGCGGAGATCAATTCATCCGCCAATCGACCGTGCGTGACCAGAACCATGCCGATCATGAGCTTCCCCGTTTCATCACTCAGGTATCCTGAGGGGAACTAGAACTTATTTCACCGGAATTTCCAAGTCCCGGTGACGCAAATGCACAGCTTGTTCCTGCCCTTGAACCCAGCCGGCAAGTTGTTCCGAGACGAAAACAGATCGGTGTCGCCCGCCCGTACAGCCGACGGCGATGGTCAGGTAACTTTTTCCCTCGGCGGCATATCGGGGTAGCAGGGGTGTCAGCAGCCCCGTCAGATTGTCGAAGAATTCCTGGAAACCGGCATCGCTGCTGACGTATTCGGCAACCGCGCAGTCACGTCCGGTCTGGGCGCGCAATTTGTCTACATAGTGGGGATTGCGCAGGAACCGCACGTCAAAGACCAGATCGGCGTCCCGGGGCAGGCCGTACTTGAAACCGAAGGACGTGACGAACACAGTGAACCCCATCCCGGCATCGGTACCGAAATGACCTTCCAATAGTGGTTTCATATCGCTGGGGTTCATCTCGGACGTGTCGATGACAATTGCGGCGCCACCCCTCAGCGGTGCCATCAGTGCCCGTTCTTCACGAATTCCGTCGCTGAGCGGACGATCAGAGGCCAGGGGATGGCGCCGCCGGGTCTCTTCAAAACGGCGGACCAAGATGTCGTCCTCGCAGTCGATGAACAACAGGCGTACCGCCAGACCGGGATGTTCGGCCAGGCCGCCAACCTTCTCCAGAAACGCCGTGGCATCGAAGTCACGGGTGCGGATATCGACACCGATGGCCACCGGCGTGCTGTCTTCGCCGGGTGCGATAAGCCGCTCCATCAACGATATGGGGACGTTGTCGATGGCTTCGAAACCGAGATCCTCCAGCCCGTTAAGGGCCGTCGACTTGCCGGCACCGGAAACCCCCGTGACAAGAACCACGCGGGCCGTTTGATCGGGTTGTGCGCCAAAATCAGTCATCGGCGCGCATTATACGGTGCAGCGCCAGATCCAGGGCAAGCCGTACTTTTGTGATCGCCGAATTGTCGAACGGGTCGATCTGGAACAGCGGCAGGCCGATGCCTGAAATATTGACCGTTTCGGGCGCCGGCAGGCGGGCAATAACTTGGCGGTCGGTCAGATCGACAACGATGGTTATGGGCACGTCTGGCAAATATTCAAGCCGGACAATTGCCATGCCACGCACTTCCAGGAGCCCGCTCAGGCTTTCCGGTGGGCTTGCCGCCAAGTGACCGTCCCGCGCCGCCAGGTCGACCCGATCATCGGCGACCAGCTTCGCGCCGCGGTCCAACAGCCGCAAAGCCAGATCAGATTTGCCACTGCCGGACGGGCCGCGAATGAGAATGCCGGCGCCATCGAGGGCGACGCAGGTGGCGTGAATTTGCAGCGCGCCATCGGTGCTCATGCCCATGCTCTCGATATTCAAACCAAGGGTAAGCGTACTGTGAACCGGGCGCCGAGGATAGTGCCGTCAACGGCGCTGCGGTTGCCGGCGATGATGGTGCCCTGGTGGGCCTCGACAATCTGCAGTGAGATGCTCAGGCCGAGGCCCGAGTGGGTGCCGAATTTTTCCGTCTCGGCGCGCTCCGTATAGAAGCGGGCAAATATTTTTTCTTCGTTGCCGTGTGGGATGCCCGGGCCCTCATCGTCGACGTCAATGCGCACCTGATTGCGGTCGGTGCCCAGCGTGATGGTGATCGTCCCGCCGGCGGGGCTGAAGGTGACGGCATTGGTGATCAAGTTCCGGAAGACCTGGGCCAGGCGGCCTTCGATTCCATCGACCATGACTTTTCCGGCGCCATCTGTGCGTTCCACCCGCACGGTCGGGCCGGCGTCTGCGGTGGTGTTCTGAATGTCCGCCAAGGTCGCCAGCATGCCGGCCAGATCCGTCGGCTCACTTTCCGCCCGCGACAGTTCCGCATCCAGTCTCGACGCGTCGGAAATATCGCTGATCAGACGGTCAAGGCGGCCCACGTCCTCTTGGATGATGGCCATCAGCTTCTGTTGCTGTTCCGGGTCCTTGAGGCGGGCCGTGGTTTCCACGGCGCTGCGCAGAGAGGTCAGGGGGTTCTTGATCTCATGAGCCACATCGGCGGCGAAACGCTCAATGGCGTCCATGCGCTGCCACAGCGCCTCGGTCATGTCATTGAGGGTTGCCGCCAACTCACCGATTTCGTCGCCGCGCCCGGCCATGTCGGGAATGCGGTGACGCCGCGAGTGGTCGTGACGGACCTGCTCGGCCGCCGCCGCCAGCCGCCTGAGCGGCCGCGCGATGGTGCCGGCCAGATAAATCGACAACAGGACGGTCAGGCCCAATGCCACGGCGAACACCTGCAAAATGTCGAGCCGCGTCTCATAGAGGGCGTCGTCGATCCCCTTCGAATCCTTGGTCACCAGAAGCCCGCCCAGGACCTGTTTGTAACGTTGCACGGGCACCGCAACCGACAGCATGAGTTGGTCCCGGTCGATGGCCCGGACGGTTTTTACGTAGTCCCCCGAAAGGGCCGCGATGACCTCGGCGTAATCCCGTGCGTGCTGGCGGGGGCTTTCACGGTAAGGCGGATAATGCTCGGCCCCGGTGACGTGATCGGCGACCCTTTGAAATAGATGCAGGGCGCGGCTCAAGGCACTGTCCGGGTCCTCGGGTGGCGGCAGTTCTTCAATGGAGACAATGCCGCCCGATCCGATAAGGCGCCGCGAATCGGCGATCAGGCGGCCGTCGACGCCGAACAATCGGGCCCGCACGCCGGTGGTCTGCACCAATCTGCGGACCATTTGATTGGAGATTTTCGAGACCCGGTATTGGCCCGACGTCGTGCGCGCCACGGCGCCCTCGCTGAGCGCCACGGCAAACATCTCCGCCTGGGTGACCAGGCCCTTCAATTCCGCGTCGATGAGGTTGTCCCGGTATTCATCAAGATACAAAATGCCGGCGACAAGAAATCCCAAGGCCAGAACGTTGATGGCCAGAATACGCCGGGTGATGGGTGACAGCAGGCGGCGCCGCGTCCGTCGACGCGGCGGTGATTGTTTGGCGGGTTTATCCTCTCGGTCCGCTTTCACTCAAGCCCCCTCACGAGACTAGTCGGCGTTGTAGCGGTAACCGACGCCGTAAAGGGTTTCGATCCCGGAAAAATCCGTATCCACGTCCTTGAATTTACGCCGCAGCCGCTTGATGTGGCTGTCGATGGTCCGATCATCGACATAGATGTGTTCGCCGTAGGCGGCGTCGATGAGTTGATCACGGTTTTTCACATGGCCGGGGCGCCGGGCCAAGGATTCGACGATCAGGAATTCGGTGACCGTCAGATTAACCTCACCACCTTTCCAAGTACACATGTGGCGGGCCGAATCGAGCACCAATTCGCCGCGCCGCATGACCTCGTCGCCACTGGTTTCCTTGCTGGATTCCTCATGGCGGCGCAGCACCGCACGGATGCGTTCCATCAACAGGCGTTGGGAAAACGGCTTCTTGATGTAGTCATCGGCGCCCATCCGAAGGCCCATGATCTCATCGACCTCATCGTCTTTCGAGGTTAAGAAGATCACCGGCAAGGTATCGCGGCGGCGCAATTCGGTCAGCAGTTCCATGCCGTCCATGCGCGGCATTTTGATGTCCAGGATGGCCAGATCGGCAGGCCGTTTGCCCAGACCCTCAAGCGCCTCGGCGCCATCGGCG
Organism: uncultured Magnetovibrio sp.; assembly: GCA_964595005.1. Lineage (GTDB taxonomy): Bacteria > Pseudomonadota > Alphaproteobacteria > Rhodospirillales > Casp-alpha2 > UBA3470. The sequence continues at coordinate 14,989 of CAZQPC010000042.1, read as the reverse complement.
TAGGTTTCCACCGAATAACCTTCGTCAACCAGGGCCGCCGAAAGCGACGCCAGGATGTTTTGATCGTCGTCGACCAGGGCAATTGTCGTGGGCATGTTCGGCCTTCCTCGTTCGATGCGGTGCTATTATCACACGTCATGGGGTCATCTACAGGGCATTTATGGCAGAATTATAGCGCCAATGCGGCCCGAAAGGGGCCTCTTCCCCCGATCCGACGGACTTACGGCGTTGACCTTGCCGGAACGACGCCCGTATTATGCGCCTGACGGTGCCCCGCAACGGCGATAAAGCCTTGGGGTTTAAAAGGGAACACGATGGAAATTGACCCAAATAGGGAATTTCCAGCCGTGGCTGCCCCCGCAACTGTAAGCGGCGAGCCCGATCCCGAACCGCCACTGAGATGCCAGATGACCGGTATCTCGGGAAGGCCGGATCGAGGCATGGACCCGTGAGCCAGGAGACCTGCCGTCGGAAGTGAAATGCGCCCAGGGCAACTGCCTTGGTATTTGTTTTGGGCGTTAATGTTAATTCCGTAACGGAGGGTTATGGACATGCAAAAAGTACAATTGAATACCCGGACAACCACTCAGGCCGAGGCCGCCACGCAGGCAACCGCAACGAAGATTCCGGCCATTCTGGCTTTGGTCTTCGGCGTCTTCGTCGTCCTTGGTGCCGGTTTCGCCCATTCGAGCACCATTCACAACGCCGCCCACGACGCTCGTCACGCCTTCGCCTTCCCCTGCCACTAGGGGGCGTTCATGCTGATCCGTATTGTGATGTCAGCGCTCCTCACTGGGGCGCTCGCCGGCGTGCTCGTGTTTGCGGGCCACATGTGGAAGACGACGCCGCTGATTTTGCACGCCGAGAATTATGAAAACAGCGGGCCGGCGGGTTCGGCAGCCAGTGGATCCGCTCATGCGCACGGGGATCAGGCGGCCAAGGGCGGTGCCCATGCCGACGACGCGGGCTGGGCGCCCGCCGACGGTCTTCAGCGGACCGCCTTCACATTGCTTTCCGACGTTATCACCGCCATCGGTTTTGCTTTCGTATTGATCGGTGCCATGGTCCTGAGCGGCCGCGAGCCGGGATGGCGGCGCGGCATGGTCTGGGGATTGTGCGGATATGCGGCGTTCTTTCTGTCGCCGGCCTTCGGGTTGGCGCCGGAGTTGCCGGGAATGGCGGCGGCCGAGTTGGGCGCGCGCCAGACCTGGTGGATCGGGACCGCGACGGCCACGGCGGTCGCCCTGGCTGTGCTGTTTTTCGTCGATGGCGCGGTCTGGAAAATTGCCGCCACCGGATTGCTGTTGGCGCCGCATCTCATCGGCGCCCCGCATTTGCCGGCGCAACCGGGAAGCGTGCCGGCGGAACTGGCGGCCCAGTTTGCGGTCGCCACGTTGGTGGTCACCGGCGTGTTCTGGTTGGCGCTGGGCGCGTTCAGCGGTTATTTCCTGCAGCGCTTCGAGAACCCAGCCTAACCGGCATGACCTTGACCCGACGCGAGCTCGGCCGGGAAATCCGTCATCTCATGCGGGGGTCGCGCTCGGCGGCGCTGTCGACGGGCTTGGCCATTGCTGACGGCTGGCCCTATGGTTCTTTCGTCACCGTTGCCCTGGATTTTGATGCCAGTCCGCTATTGTTGTTTTCGGGGCTGTCGGATCACACCCGGAATTTGGACGCCGACAACCGGGCCTCGTTGCTGTTTGCGGCGCCGGTCCGCCACCGCAACCCGCAGCGCGGCCCCCGGGTGACGGTGATCGGCAAGATTCGAAGAACTAAAAAGCCGGCACACGCCGCGCGCTTCTTGGCCATGCATCCGGAAGCCGAGATGTATGCGGGTTTCGGTGACTTTAACTTTTACCGTATGAGCATCGAACGCGCCCATTGGGTCGGCGGCTTTGCCAAGGCGCAATGGATTCGCGGCCGCGACGTGACCACCGACGCCGATGCGGCGAAGTCCGTGGCCGGCGCGGCGGCCGAAATTCTTGAACACATGAATGCCGACCACGGTGATGCGGTCGATCTATATGCCCACATCCTCTTGAAGCGCCGTGGCGCCGGTTGGCGGATGGTCGGTATTGATTCCGATGGTGCTGACTTGGAACGCCAGGGGCGGTTCGCTCGGTTGCCATTTGCCGAACCGATCATCAATGCGGGCCAGGCCCGCGACGTTCTGGTGGCCCTGGTGGCGGAGGCCCGGCGCAATCAATCGGGCGGTAATTGAGACATGGATTCAGGCTGGAGGATGAAAAACCCGGGTTGACACTCCAAATACAGTATTGAGAGTCCAACGCTAGGGGTTTAGTTTCCGGCCTCTTGGTTTAAGATTTTGCGCCGGTGCGCGACGTGCCGGGCACACAGGGAGAGTATCGTGGATAACTTGGGGTTCCGACCCAGCCGTTTCGGGCTGGATAATCATGGTTTGGGAAAGCTTGAACGGGCGCATTGGAATTTGGGCGCACCGGGCCTGCTTGAGCATGCGCTCAGGCGCTCGGAGGGCCAGCTGACCAAGCACGGCGCCTTCATTGCCTTGACCGGTGAGCATACGGGCCGTTCTCCCAATGACCGCTTCGTCGTCGATGAGCCGACCACCACGGACGACATTTGGTGGGGCGACGTGAACAAGCCCATCAGTGTGCAGCACTTCGACCAATTGCACGCCAAGATGCTGGCGCATTTGAGTGCCAACGAGGTGTTCGTGCAGAACTGCTATGCCGGTGCCGATCCGGCGAACCGGCTGAAAGTCAGGGTGGTCACGGAAAACGCCTGGCACAGCCTGTTTGCCCGTAACATGTTCATCCAACCTCCCGATGACGACCTCGACGGCTTTGAGCCGGAATTCACGGTTCTTCAGGCCCCCAGTTTGACCGCCGACCCAGCCACCGACGGCACCACGTCGCCGACCTTCATCGTGGTCAATCTGGCGAAGCAGATCATTTTGGTCGGAGGGTCGGCCTATGCCGGTGAAATTAAGAAATCCATTTTCTCAATCATGAACTACTTGATGCCGGCGCGCGGCATCCTGCCCATGCACTGTTCCGCCAATATTGGACCGGACGGTGATGCGGCAATCTTCTTCGGCCTTTCTGGGACCGGCAAGACGACCCTATCGGCTGATAGCTCGCGCACACTGATCGGTGACGATGAGCATGGTTGGGGGCCGAATGGCCTGTTCAATTTCGAAGGGGGTTGTTACGCCAAGACGATCAATCTGACCCATGAGGCGGAGCCGGAAATTTACGACCTCTGCCACACCTTCGGCTCGATCATCGAAAATGTCACCATGGATCCGGACACCCGGGAGCTGGATTTCTTCGACAGCACGCATTCGGAAAACGGCCGCGTCAGTTATGAGATTGCCAAGGTTCCCAATGCCTCGGCAACGGGCATGGGCGGGCATCCGAAGAATATCGTCATGCTGACCTGCGACGCGTTTGGCGTGTTGCCGCCGATCAGCCAATTGACGCCCGACCAGGCCATGTACCACTTCCTGAGCGGCTACACGGCGAAGGTTGCCGGCACGGAGCGCGGCCTGAAGGAGCCGGCGGCGACTTTCTCGACCTGTTTCGGGGCACCGTTCATGCCGCGTCACCCGACGGTTTATGCGGAACTGCTGGGCAACAACATGGCCCAACAGGGCGCCAAGTGCTGGCTGGTCAATACCGGCTGGTCAGGGGGCGGTTACGGCGTTGGCGAACGGATGAAAATCGCTTACACCCGCGCCATGGTCAACGCCGCCCTGGACGGCAGCCTCGGTGATGTCGCCGTGACGCCGGACCCGAACTTCGGCGTGCTGGTGCCGCAAGCCTGTCCGGACGTGCCGGTCGAAGTGCTCAATCCGCGCAACACCTGGAGCGACGGCGGCGCCTACGACACGCAGGCTCGCGACTTGACTCAGCGCTTCGAGGGCAACTTCAAACAGTTCGAAGATCATGTCGATGACAGCGTCAAGGCGGCGGCGATCCGGGCTGCGGCGTAGGCGCGGACACGACCGCCAAACCTATCGACGCATGGCAGCCTGGCAGTGATGCCGCCGGCTCAGGCGGGCAAACCGCGGTTGTGGGCGGTTCCGTAACTTTCCATTCAGCGCTGCAGCCGCGGCGGCAGCGGATCGTCGGGTTCGATGGCCTCACCGCAATGCGGGCAGTGCGTAATCATGTGTTTCAGGCGTTGGCGGGCGGCATGCAGGACGGCGGCGGCTTCGCGGTCGCTGAGGCCCAGGCGGTCGCGGGCGTCATGCAGGATGTCGTGGTCGGCGGCGGTGATCTTGCCGTCGGCGAGAATTTCTTCGATGACGTCCTCGAATTCCCGGCGCCGGTGCTGCAGGGCCTGACTGAATCCCGACGCCAACAGGCCCGTCGGCAGGGCGACCAGGCCGACGCTGATGATGCCGAGCAGTGAGCCGAAGACCTTGCCCCAGGCGGTCGCCGGGACGACGTCGCCGTAACCGATGGTGGTCGTCGTGACGATTGCCCACCAAAGCGCATCGGGGATGGAACCGAAGGCTTCGGGTTGCACATCGGCCTCGACCAGATAGATGACGCTGGCCGAGAACACGACCATGGTCATGAGAATAAAAAGCGCCGCACCGATATTCGCCGCTTCCTGCTTGATCACGTCCACCAACAGGCGCATGGACGACGCATAGCGCGTCAGCCGGAAGATGCGCAGCAAACGCAGGACCCGCAGAAAACGCAGATCGATATTGACGATGAACGCCAGATAGACGGGCAGGATGACCAGCAAATCCAGAAAGGCCATGGGCGAGCGCATATAGTGAAGGCGGCCCCACAAGGGGTGTTGGTAGGCGGAACTGCCGTGTTCGACGCTCGACCAGACGCGAAGCAGATATTCGACCGTAAAAATACCCACCGAGACCAATTCGAAGACGACGAACACGTCGGCGTAGGCGGCGTGCAGTGCGGCCACGGATTCCAAAATCACTGCCAGGACGTTGAGCGAAATCAAGACGATGAGAAAGCAATCAACCACCTGGCTGGTGGCATCGTCTTCCTTTGCCGCTTCGAGTATTTCGTAAGTGCGCCGTCGCAAGGTTGTCATCGGTTGGTGTCCCGATCCGGTTGCCAACTCAGGTTAGCGGCACTTTCGGTGTTTCGCAAAGTCACCCGGCCGACGCCTTGGGGCCGCGCAGCAGACAACTGATGGCCAGCAATGCCCAGCCGGCCATCAACGCGAACCCGCCCACCGGCACCATCCCGGGAACCAGTGGGTCGCCGGCGGTGGCTTGGACATAGAGGTTGACCGAAAACAGAAAAATGCCGGCCAGGAAGGCAGCTCCGGCGGCCGCCGCAAATTTCCCTGCGCGGCCGCCGGCATCGCTTAGCCAGGCAATAACGAACAGCGCCAAGCCGTGCCACATGTGATACTGCACGGCCAACATGAAGATGTCGCGCAGGTCCGCATCGCCTTCCAGGCTATGCCAGCCATAGGCGCCCATGAGCACCGCCAGACCACAGATCACCGCCGCCATGGCCGCCCATAGGCGCGGCGAGGCGAGGGCCGCTATGTTCATAGATCGAGGGGTTCCAGTTGGCGCACGACGTCAAGCACACCGGCGGCCAGGTCATCGACCGCGACCGCTGGATTTCCCGCGACGGCGTCCAGGAAGGCCAGCAGGTCCTTTTCGATGATGCCGATGGTATTGGCCTTGTCATAGCCTTCATGGGCCCAGGAAATGCGGTCCATATTGTCGCCGTACCAGGTGCTGCCGGAACTCGTCCGCATGACCTTGAGCAGGGCTGTGGGCTCCATGTCCAGGGCCCGGGCGGCGGCAATGGCCTTGCGCACGGCGGCAACCCCGGTGACGGCAACGAAATTGTTGATCACCTTACAGGTCATGCCGCTGCCCGCCGCACCCAGGTGATGGATTTCGTCGCCCATAATCTTGAACAGGGGCATCATGGCGGCGACGCCATCCTCCGGACCGCCGACCATGAATGTCAGGGTGCCATCTTCGGCCCGGGCAGGGGCGCCGGACATGGGGGCGTCGAGCATAGTGACGCTGGCCGGCAGGCGTTCGGCGATCTCCGGCAAAACGCGCGGCGACAAGGTCGAGCTGACGACCAGGGTGGCCGGGCGGGCGGCGGATGCAAATAGGGCCTGATCATCGAAACACAAGTCGAAGGTCTGGCTGCGGTCGCGGACCACAGAGATCACCGCATCGACCCGCGAGGCGAATTCAGCTGCATCTATGACCATGCGCGGCTGAAAATTACCAAAGTCCGACGGCGGCCGCACGTCGTATCCCCAGACCTCGTAACCGGCATCGAACAACCGCTCCGCCATGGGCAATCCCATGGTGCCGCAACCGGCGATGCCGATGACGCCAGGGGATCTGGCTTTTAAATTCATGATGCCGCGGCCTCGATCAGGCCGGTGAACAGGTTCATGTTCGGATCACCGTCAGACGTGAAAAATTCTGGATGCCATTGAATGCCGAGGCAATAGGTGTGACCCGGAAATTCGATGCCTTCGACAACGCCGTCGCTCGCCGTGGCGTTCACTGAAAATCCGTTCGGAAAGGTTTTCAAGGCTTCCTTGTGGGCCGTGTTGACCTGCAAGGCATCAACGCCCAAAACCCGATGCAGATGGCTGTCAGCGGTGATCTTGACGCTGTGCGCCGGTTCTTCCGCCGGGCGTTCGTTGAGGTGATCGATATCGGTCGGCAATTCAACCCGCACATCGCGGTACATGGTGGCGCCGACGCAGGCGGCCATGACCTGCATGCCGGCGCAAATGCCCAAGAGCGGCAGGTCGGCGTCCAGGGACCGTTCAGCCAGTTGGGATTCGAAGGCGTAGCGCGGATGCATCTGCTCACCCGCCGCCGGCGCGTCGCCGTAAAGGGCGGCGGGGAACGGATAAAAACCGCCGGGCAGAATGATGCCGTCGCAGCGATCAATGTAAGTTGCCGCCGCGTCCTTGATGTAGGGCAGCGCCACCGGCAGTCCGCCGGCCTGCCAGACCGCATCGAAATAGCCGCAACGCAGGGCATAATGTGGCCGCGATGAAAAATCGCCGGTGTCCTGATAATCGAGAAGGATTCCGATGATTGGCCGTTTCGGCATTGGCGATCCCGTTCGAATTGGTTGACCCATCCTAGCTTGGCGACTAGGCCTAAACACACGGTTAATGAATTGTAATCTACGCCGATTGACGGATTGAGAACATCTCGTTTTGAAGAGGCTCTTCAATTGATTGATGTGCGCTACCGCCGCCTTGATCTTGAGGATATGGGGTTCGAGGACCTGCACTGGGCCTATGCCTATTGGCAAGAACGCCGCGGTGAGCACGCCATGCCGGCCTGGGCCGATATTGACCTGAATGTGTTTCCTCCGGACATGCTGCCGCGGGTTTGCGTTGTCGATGTGACGCCGCCTGCGGTGGATTTTCGGTATCGGTTCTGGGGCACGGCGATTACCGCCATGCATCACTATGACCTGACCCAACGCTCGGTCCGCAAGTTGACGCCGCCCGAATATGCAAGCTGTATATGGAAGCAATACATGGAAGTCTTTGAGCGCCGTGAACCGGCAGCATTTATCACCGAGGTGCCGTTAGAGCGTGGCCTGACAAGTTATTATGCCGTCGTCCGCATGCCGCTTTCGCAACGTGGCCGTTCCGTCGACCAGATACTTTCCGCCGAAGCCTATGGCGATCAGGCCGGCGAGTTGCGCAAGCGGTTCGAAGAACTGTGGAGCGCGCAATCGTGAACAGGGCCGGCCTAGTCGGCGCCAACGGCGGCGCCGGATTCCAAGAGGTTATCGATTTCGGCGGCGTCGAAGCCGATTTCGTTGAGCACACCCAAGGTGTCTTGTCCGAGGCGCGGCGCCGTGCCCGGTTGGCGTCCGATCTTCGAAAATTTAACCGGCCGGGTGACGCCCCGCATCTTTCCCTCGCTCGGATGGTCGTAGGTTTCGAACAATCCGCTGGCCTTCAGGTGCGGATCTTCCAGCAGATCGTCCAAATTGTTCACCGGCATGGACGGAATATCGATTTCCCGCATGGCGGCGACCCATTCGGCCGTCGTGCGGGTCGGCGCGACCTCGTCGATCAAGGCATAAAGCTCATTGACCCGGGCGCTGCGCGCCGAAGCGTCCGCCAGCCACGCCGCGCCGGCCACCTCAGGGCGGCCGACCAAGATTAGGAACCGTTTCCACTGATCCGTGGTGTAGGGAAGGATGCAGACGTGGGAATCCTTGGTCCGGTACGGCCTGCGATTGGCGGCCAGGACCCGGGAATAGCCGACGTCGCCCTCGAAGGGGACGAAACTGGCGCCGCACAGGTGTTCCGTGAGCACGAACGTCGCCAACGATTCGAACATGGGTACCTCGACGACCTGGCCTTCGCCGGTGCGTTCGCGCATGAGAAGGGCGGTCATCAGCGCATTGCTCAGATATAAGCTGGCAATTTTGTCGGCGGCCACGGAGCGCACGTATTGCGGCTCACCGGCGCCGCCGGCCAGGCTGGCAAGGCCCGACGCCGCCTGGATGGCATCATCATAAGCCGGCAGGTCCTTGTAGGGGCCGTCGCCGCCGAACCCGCAGGCGGTGCAATAGATCAGATCCGGCTTGATGGCGTGGATGGCTTCCGGCGCGATGCCCAGCCGCTCGGCGGCGCTGCGGCGCATGGAGTGAATAAACACGTCGGCGCCGGCAACCAGGCGGTGCAGCACATCGTGGGCGCCGCTTTGTTTCAAATCCAGGACGATGCTGCGTTTGCCGCGGTTGGAATTCATGTAGACGGTTCCCATCGCCGGTGACCGCATGGGTTTGGCGTAACGCATAATATCGCCGCCGGGTGCCTCCACCTTGATCACGTCGGCGCCCAAATCCGCCAGCATGGCCGTCGCCATGGGGCCAAACAGGATCGCCGTCAGGTCAACGACACGAAGACCCGAAAGCGGCAGTGTTCCGGAGGGCACAGATGGTGACGCGCTCATGGCTATACCTCTTGCGAATGTCGGCCGAATACCTGGAAAGTTGGCATTTCAACCGGCGAAATAGTGCTCACGGAACCTATTTGCATCCCCTACATAACTGTGCAATAGTTTCTGAAATCGCGTTTCATCATGCGAAATAATAAGTACGCTTTAACGCGTCGCTCGTGACAGGATTGCTGAGAAGCCAGGGAAATATGTCGAGTTACGCGCCGGTTACCGCCTTTGTCAGAGGCCTGGAAATATTGCGCACCCTGAACCGCCTTGGCGGGAAGGCTGGAGTAGGCCGGGTGCATACGGCCACGAACATTCCGAAACCGACCATCGTGCGTTTGTTCGAAACGCTCATCTATGCTGGCTATGTCAGCCGCGACGAGGTTGACCGCACCTACGTGTTAACGGCGAAGACGCTGTCCCTGTGCGAAGGGTTTCGCGCCTACGACGATTTATTGGCGCATTCCAGGCCGCTACACGACGCGGCCCGCGAACGGATGGTTTGGCCCTCAGATCTGGCCGTCTTGGACCGCAATGAGATGGCCATTATCGATACCAGCCGCGAACCTGAATCCATGTGGTTCAACCGCACTGTGGGTTCCCGGGTGCCGGTCTTGGTGACGGCGCTCGGCCGCGCCTTCGTGGCGTTCATGGAAACCGACGAACAAGAGCGTTTGCTTGATGAATTGGCCGCTTCGCGTCAGCGCTACGATATGGTCGCTCGCGACAAGGGTGCCGTCCGGGCGATGCTGGATGAGACCCGCGAACGCGGCTTCGCCACTTCGAACCAGGAATTCATGCAACAAACCCGGGCTGTCGCCTATCCCATTCGCGCCCAGGGCAAGGTAATTGCGACAACCAACGTCATTATCATCGCCGAGGCTATGAGCCTCAACGATGTCATTCAACGATATGGGCCGGTGCTGAAGGAGTTGACCGCGGAAATCGAGCGATCTCTCGCAGGACCGCTGCCCAATGAGAATGTGATGCCCAGTTACCCGATGGGTGTTGCGCAACTAAGCCGTTGAAAAAAGCGGCTTGAGAGGCATAAAGTAGGGTATCTTTCATGTTAACTTTTAATCTGACCAACTCAAACCGGGAGGAAGACACGACAATGAAAAATGGAAAACTAATGGTGCTGGCCGTTGCCGGCGCTGCCTTTACCTGGGGCGCATTTGCCTCGACGCCGGCCGTGGCCGCCGTCGACGGACCCAAGGTAAAGTGGAAGTTCAACGTCTGGGGCAAGCGTCGCGCCTTCACCGAAGACATTGAAACATGGTCCAAATACGTCAAGGCCCAGACCAACGGCAAGTTCACGATCAAAGTGTTCTACGGCGACCAGTTGGGTGGCCGGAAACAGAACCTGGACAACCTGAAAGCCGGCGTCTTCGAAGGCGGCAAGGTCTGCTGGGCCTATCATCCGGGCAAGAACCAGTCGTTGACCGTTCTCAACCTGCCGTTCCTGCCGGTGAAGAATTTCGACGTGCAGCGCAAGGTGGCGGAAGCCATCCACAATCACCCCATCGCCAAGAAGGAATTGGCCAGCAAATGGGGCGTGTTCGCGTTCTCAAGTTCGCAACTGCCGCAGTATGAATTCTTGGGCCGTGGCCCCGTGCCGACCAAGCTGAGCGGCTGGAAAGGCATGACCGTGCGTTCCTTGGGTGGCTTGGCCGACGCCATGCGGAAGTTGGGTTCGTCCATCTCCACGATGACGGCGACGGAAGTCTATCAGGCGCTGGATCGCGGTGCGGCCGATGCCGTGTCGTTCCCGTCGACCTATGCCCATTCGGCCTACAAGATCGACGAAGTGGCCGAATGGTTCACCTCAAACCTGGCGCCGGGCACCAACGATTGCCCGAACGTCCTCAGCCTGAAGGCCTGGAACGCTCTGCCGCCCCAGTACCAGAAGCTGATGATGGAAGCCAAGGACATGGGCTATGCCTCCCTGAAAGCCGCCTATGGCGCCAAAGACGTCATCAACTATCCGCGCTGGCGCGCCAACCTGAAGGAAGTCAAGTACACGGACGCCGAATTGGCGAATTTCCGCAAGGTTGCCGGTCAGCCGGTTTACGACGACTGGGTGAACAAGAATAAGGGGTTGTTTGACTCCAAAGCCATGTTGGATGCGGTCTTCGCGGCAGCGAAATAGCAAAACTGGAATTATCCAGAACCGTACAATCTAACGATCATAATACCCGTGCCGGAGCCTTGGCTCCGGCACGGCTTATGGGGGACCTACCATGGTAGGAAACAACGCGGAAAATACCTATGCCGACGAAAGTTTGCTGTCCCGTTTGGACCAGAAACTGACGAAGGTTGAGGACGTATTCAGTTTTACGTCAGCGGTCGTCATTCTCGGCCTTATGGTGCTTGGCACGATCAACGCCCTCGGGCGCAAACTTTTTGGTATGCCTGTGTGGGGCTATAACGACCTGGTGACCCTTTCCATGGTCGCCTTCACCTTCCTGGCCATATCCTCCATGCAACGGGTCGGCGGACACATCCGCATGGAATTGGTGGTGCGTCAGATGTCGGGCCGCATGCTTTGGATTGCCGAATTCATCGGCGTCGCCATCGCCATCTTCATCATGGTCGTGTTGACCTACTACAGCTCTGAAGCGGTAATACGCGCTTTTGAGCTGGGCGATTCAACCATTGACCGTGAAATTGTCACATGGCCTTCGAAAGCCGTGGTGCCCATTGCCTTTACCGTATTGATCGGGCGTTTGTTTCTTCAGCTGTGGGGGTATTTGCGATTGATCGCCGACCCTGACGTGCAGCCCATCGCCGTGCCGGTCATGGCGGAAATCAAGGAATTGGCCGAAAAAGAAATTCACGACGCTTTCGGTGACGATGAGACAGCAGAGCATTCATTGGACGCTCTCGACGGCAAGGAGAAAGTCGATGGATGATTTTATAATTGGCGTTATTGGGTCAGCGATCCTCATCGGTCTAGTGTTGTTGGGCGTTCGCGTCTTCATCGCCTGCGCCATCGTCGGATTGTTTGGCATCACCGCCATTGTCGGTTGGACCGGGGGTGCCGGCAATGCCGGTATGATCCCCTACGCGAAGGGGACCGTTTATCCGCTGTCCGTGTTGCCCATGTTCATTTTAATCGGCTTCCTGGCCTACCACGCCGGGATGACTGAGAAACTGTTCGACGCGGCACGCAAATGGTTCGGCTGGGTGCCCGGCGGATTGGCCGTCTCGACGGTTTTCGCCACGGCCGGATTTGCCGCCGTTTCCGGGGCCTCGACGGCCACCGCGGCGGTGTTTTCGCGGGTCGCGATCCCGGAAATGCTGCGCTACAACTATTCGCCACGCTTGGCGGCGGGCGTTGTCGCGGCGGGCGGCACCTTGGCGTCGCTAATCCCGCCAAGTGCCATTCTGGTCATTTACGCAATCATTGTTGAGGAATCCATCGGTCGGTTGCTCGTGGCCGGGTTTCTCCCCGGGGTCATTTCGGCGCTGATCTACGCCGGACTGATCATCGTCATGGCGGTTCACAACCCGAAATTGGGACCGCCGGTTGGCGGGTTTACATGGGGTGAGCGCTTAAGATCCGTACCCGGAACCTTCCCGGTGATGTTCGTCATCTTCACCATCTTCTTCTCCATGTACGCGGGATGGGCGACGCCGACGGAAGCCGGCGCCATCGGGTCATTCGTGGTCTTCATCATGGCGCTGGTTGGCGGAATGACGTGGCCGACGCTGCGTGAGGCGCTGTTGGAAACGGCACGCCTGACGGTGATGATTTTCTCATTGGTCTGGGGCGTGCTGATTTACGTGCGCTTCATGGGTTTTGCGGAACTGCCGGCGGTGTTCGCCGAATGGGTCGTCGCCCTGCCGTACCCGCCGCTAGTGACGATGATCTGCATTCTCATGTTCTATGTCATCCTCGGCATGTTCATGGATGCCATTGGCATGCTGCTGCTGACCTTGCCGGTTGTCTATCCCGCCGTCATCGGCCTGGGCTACGATCCCATCTGGTTCGGCATCGTCGTCGTCAAGATGTGCGAGGTGTGCCTCATCACGCCGCCCATTGGGTTGAACTGTTACGTTGTCGCCGGGGTTAGACCGGATATACCCTTGCAAGACGTGTTTCGAGGGATATTTCCGTTCTTCGTCGCCGACGTGATCACGCTGGGCGTGTTCCTGGCCTGGCCGAAGACGATTACGTGGCTGCCGGACCTGATGATCAAGTCGTTCTGACGATCATCCTTTGAGGTCGATTATTTCGGGGGGTTCCGTTTGCGGATCAAGCATTTCTGGAATCCCTCGAAGACCTTCTCGCCTTTCTGATTGTGCACGGTCGACGAAAGCGTCACCAAGCCGGTGGTGTTCTGTTCGCTCAGCTCGGAAATCTCCAGCATGGGATAGACCGTGTCGCCCGAATAGACCGGCGCCAGCATCTTTCCCGACATTTCCAGCATGGCAACCAGCGAGGCATCAACCGCATGCGGGAACAGTCCCGCACCCGGCGCACATTGAATCATCACCTGCATGGCGTGGGCCAATAGCCCGGGGTGGCCGTGGGCCTTGCAGTATTCGATGTCGTAGTGAATGGGGTGATTATCACCGGACGCCAATTGAAACGCCGCGAACAGGGCGTCTGTCATGGTCCGGGACGGGATAGGAAATTTTTGACCCAAGGTCATGTCCTCGAAGTACGCCGGTTCGCAAAGGCGGTAGTCATCGAAATTGATTGGACTGGTCATCATTCTGTTCCCTGGTTATGTCTGTGTTGGTGGTTATTCTAGCGCCCGGCCAATGATTTGAAAGCGAACGCAAACAAAATGAAAAGCTCGGACGCCATGTTGTTGGACGGAATCAAGGTCGTTGAGTTGGGGCAAAGCCTGGCCGGGCCCTGGGTCGGCACCATCATGGGCGATATGGGGGCGAGCGTGGTCAAGGTTGAAGCGCCGGCCGGTGATTCGGCCCGCGGCTGGGGTCCGCCGTTCATTCGCGGCGATGCCGCCGTCTTCCATTTCATGAACCGCAACAAGGTCTCCCTGGTTTTGGATCTGACCGTTGCCGATGACCGCGCGGTTTTCGACCGTCTGATCGATGAGGCCGACGTGTTCGTCCACAATATGCGGCCGGGCTCTGTCGAAAAGCTGGGTGTGGACGCGCCGACGCTCAGGGGTCAGAACCCGGCGTTGATCTACGGCGATATGACGGCCTTTGGCCCGACCGGACCCATGGCCGGCCGCCCGGGCTATGAGATGGCGCTGCAGGCCTACGGCGGCATTATGAGCATCACTGGCACGGAAGAGGGCGGTCCGGTGCGCGCCGGGCCGTCGATCAATGATTTCGGCACCGGCATGTGGACCGCCATGGGGGTATTGGCAGCACTGGTACGCCGCGGTGTGACAGGCGAAGGCTGCGTCATTGAGACGTCGCTGTTGGAGACCGCCATGGGCTGGATTGGGTTACAGATGGCCAACTATGTCGTGGACGGTAAGGTCCCAGTGCGCATGGGCGCGGCTCATGCCCTGGTCTGCCCCTACGGCGCCTATGCCGCGTCCGACCATCCGATCATTATTGCCACCGGCTCCGATGCGCTGTTTGCCCGGCTTGCGGACGCCCTGGGGCATCCCGAATGGGCCGAAGATCCGCGCTATCGGGTTATGACCGACCGTTTGGCCCACCGCGACGAAGTCGACGCCATGGTTCAGGCGGAAGTATGCAAACACGACCGCGCCCATTGGATGGCGCAACTCAGCGCGCATAGTGTGCCCTGTACGCCGATCCAGGATGTCGCCGATCTGCACAAGGACGAACAGGTGGCGGCCCTGGGCATATTGAACACGCCGCCCGACGGCGATGCGCCGATGACTTCGCTGCCGCTTTCCATCAATGGCCAACGGCCGCCGCTGCGCTTCTCACCGCCGACCCTCGACGAGGCCCAAGCGACGGCCAGCAAAGCCGCGGAGACGCCGGTCGACGTATCGCTATTCGAGGCCTTGTTCGAGGACAAACTGCAAGACTAGAGCATCGTGCGCTATTTCGTACGCACTGAGACGGTCAGTCCGGTTTGCC